>JAFWVJ010000017.1 GCA_017518295.1 Clostridia bacterium | reverse complement strand
AGTTTTAGATATGCCCCTACTCGATACTAGTAATGGAAATGATTTAATTGGAAAATTTATTTCAGATATTGTTCTTCAGATTCTTTCATTTGTTGCCGAAAACGAAAGAATGGCAATTAAACAAAGACAAGCTGAAGGAATTAAAATTGCCATGGAAAAAGGCATCAAATTTGGAAGACCAAGAGCTAAACTTCCAGAGAATCATTTAGAGATTTTTTATGGTTATTTATGTAATGATTTATCTTGTGCAAATGCACTCCAACTTTTGGAAATCTCAAGAGGTACATTTTTTAAATTATTAAAAAGATATAAAGAAGTAATTGTGTATTAAAAAAGACTAGGAATTCTCCTAGTCTTTTTCATCTTCTTTTTTATAAAGGTTACATGCCTTCCTAAATGTTTCTTTAAGTTTTTTCTTACAATCAGCAGGTATTGAAAAAGAAAAACCTTTTTCCATTTTAACGGGCAGATTGGAATGAGTAACTATTAGTTCTTTTGGTTCAATACCGAGACAGTAATGTGTCCGTATTCCTTCTCGTCTCATTTTCAATTCTCCTCTTTAATTACTTTAAAACTGTTACGAGCGTTAAAAAGATTACAACCGCACATATCACAAGCATAAATTTTCCAGAAGATTTAAGATAAGGAAACATTCCGTCATCATCAGCAGTAATAGCCAAAAACAAACCAATCGGAAGCATCCAAACAACATTGAGTAATGCCAAAGATAACAAAGCACCCATAAAAACACTCTCCTTATTTATGCTGTAGAGAATTAATTATATTATTCTCAAATCGAATCATCTTGATAAGCGCATTATATATTCATTAAGAGTCTACGTCAAGCAAGCATCTATCAATTCTACTAACTCTTTTTTATCTCCATACCATTCTATTAGTCCTAAAAACTCATCTCTAGAGCACCATTTATAATCTATACTTTCCTCATTAAGAATGATTTCACCATCATCTACAAAACAAGCATAAACAAATTCATGGCACTCTTCGCCCAAAGATTCATATATAAATTCTTTTTCAAAGCAAATTACCCTGTTAACATTTAAATTTGTCTCTTCTTTTACTTCACGAATTACGGTGTCTTGTAAAGTACTATCAGAATCTTCTTTTCCACCTGTCACAACATACCAAAAAGATTTATGATATTGTGGATCATTAGGACTACCTTTTAGTAGAAGCAGTTTGTTTTCTTTATTAATTACAATAGCAAATACTTTTTGCATTACTTATCTCCTTTTAGTAAATATACTTGAAATCTATCTTTCCGTTTGGCGTATCAAAGTAGTATTTTCCTCTTTCATAGATTATATAATTATATGAATCATCATCAAATACCACTTTGTATTTATTCTTTTCTTCTTTTTCTACATACACATTATCATATGTACATTCAATTATTCTATCTTTTCCAATGCAAAATACATAGCATACTATCCTTGCTTCTTCACATATAATCTTTTGAATCTTTATATCTTCAAAATCATCATTTTCATCTATGTATTTTTCAACTCTTGGATATATTTCTATATCATATAAATAATAATTACTTGATATCTCTTTATTAAATCTATAGCATAAAGGAGCCGCATCTTCTTTCAGCAGTTCATAATATTTATCTACATCTTTTTCATATACATTTGCCAACCCTTGAAGAATTTCATACTTACTTCCTTTACCAAATATCATGCACATCTTTTTATACTTATTATAAACTGATTTTTTTATCTTTAAATCTTTTAATAGCTCATCTATCTTCTCTGTTTTTAGATTTAAATCAAATAAATCAAAGAAAAACTCCATAAAATTTCCTAGTCCATCAGATGCCCAAAAATTGTATTTCATATTTCTTTCACTAAGCAATATTTTCCATTTTTTCTTAAATTCACTTAGCTTAGTAGGTTTTCCAAGAGAATCTGAAATATTGCAAAGCATAATTCTATTTGCCTCTATTATTTTAATCGCATCATTTGGATTATCTAATCCTCTTTTTTGTTCTAGCATCTTCTGACTATTTTGCTTACCTTGTAATATATGCATCACATAAAAGATATCTTCTATATCCATATTATATTTTTTAAAAATCTTTTCCAAATCATAAGGATGATTGAAGTAACAATCAATTAGTTCTTCTACTGGAATCACTTTTGCAATCATCTCTATTTTTTGCACTCCCATATCATATCCAGAAAGAGCTCCATCATCAATCCCATAACCAATCATATTATTTCGCTTAATTGTCAAATACTCCGTAAATGCCTCATTAAAAGCTTCTGATTTATATGAATATTCATTCCCGTGATTTGAAGAATAAAAACCCATATAGTAATCATGTCTTGGAAACTTTTTATATGAGATTGCATGAATCATTTCATGGAATAATACATACTTAAAATAGCTTTCTTCTTTTAGTACTTCTTTTGCTACTTTAAATTCACTTGCAGACATTGAACAAGTTGCATCAAAGCTACCATTTCTTTCGTCATATATAACAATACCTTTTTTAATATTCTTAGTTATTTGTTTAATAACATCTTCTGTTGAAATATATTTTTCTTTAAATAGTTTTTGAAATTCATATATTGATTCACTCAAGATTTCACAAGATAATTCATCATATTTTGCCTTTTTTAGTAAAACTATTATCTCCTTTTTATTCATATATATATATATACCTCCATAATATGTTATCTAATTAATAGTATATACCAAACGAGCCAAATTATAGGTTAAATTATGCTTAAATTTTGGCAAATTTTATTACTTTTTGCTTAAAAGTCTTTACTTATTTAAACTATAATACTAAGATTTAATAAGAAAATTTGAAAGGGGATTATGAAATGAAAGTTATGAAATTATTGGGCATTGTACTTGCTCTAGGTTTAATTCTTTGTGCATTCACTGCTTGTGGCGAAAAGAATGAACCTGAAATCGAACCTCAAAATCAAGAAGAAGGTGTTACTTCTGGTGAAGAAGTTAAAGAAGAAGAAAACAAAGACAGAATTCCAAATCCAATTGTTGAATATGATTCTGTTGAAGATGCTGTTATAGCTGTTGGACACTTAAGTCCTCTTCCTTCAATCTATGAAAGATACACTAAACAAGCTTCTGTTATTAGCAACAAACTTATTCAAATAAGATACTCAGATGACCAAGGTGAAATTCTTACTCTTCGTGAAGAAAGAAGACCTTCTGGTGACATTAGTGGTGTTTACAACGAATATGCTTATAACGAAGTTATTAAAGTAGATGATGTAGATGTTAATGTCAAAGGTGATTCTGGTGATTCTATTGTATTAGTTAATTGGAATGATGGTGCTTATGCACATTCAATTTACTATAGAGATGGACATTCTTTAGAAGAAGTTACAGACGTTGTAAAAGAAATCAATGGATAATTGATATAAAAATAAACCCCAAGAGAATTCTCTTGGGGTATTTTTATTTATCCAATTCTATTTTTATTATCTTCCAAACGTTATCATAAATTGATACCATCTCTTGGCAGTGAGCACATATTCCAAATGTAGTTATATTTGTTGGTGCTCCACAATTCGGACAATTCGATGTGTAATTAGACTTACTGCCTTGTTCTTTATTATAATCATTTTGTTTTCTTAATTCTAAAGTATAATAAAAGAAATATGGTTCATTTTCTTCTTCTGAAGAACAAGATAAGCAAAGTTTAATAGTAATCGTATCATTATCTTCTGTATGGACAAAATCTAAGAAATCTATAAATTTAATAGATATATCTCTATATTCATTATATAGATTAATTAAATTTTGCAAATTTATATTAGAATCATAAAAATGGTTCTTCTTAAATCTTAATAGTTTCTCATTATCTTTTCCTGAACAATAGTAAATACATCTTAAAAACATATTACTTACCCAAGAAGTAAATAGCGTTTCCGAAAAGTTACTATTATGTGCAATAATCTTTTTGGCAACCTGTTGATGCTTTGAAACATCTTGCTTATAAATATCTTTTGATTCAACTTTTCCATTTTTAAATAAATATGCTAAATCATCTATGTCAAACATCTTTACATCTCCTCTATATGTGTTAATAGCCAATTATCTGTACCATTATATAATATAGTATGACAATACTCACATTCACTATATGAGTTTATAATCTTGCCACCACAGTTTGGGCAATAAGCAACTCCATCTTTATAGTCTTTTATATTATTTATAGTTTTAGAACCAATTCTTCTCGCAAAAGATAGTATATATGTTGAACGAATTTTTACTTTGTCATCGCCTTTAGTGATTTCACCATCTGCATTTTTAGTATAGTCATAATAATTTACTCCTAATGCAACACTAACTATCTCCATTCTTCCTTCTTTATGAAATCCGAAAAAATCCACATAGTTTACTGAATCTATCTTTATTTCTTCTCTTTCATTTAGTGCGTAATTTTTCATAGATTGTGTTCTAAATAGTTCTATTATATTTATATCTACATACTTTATTAATGAATCAAAATCATAAGTGCAATATGCTTTCATAAATTTTCTAAATATATCTTCTGCATAGTGTTCAAATAATTCTTTATCAAAGTCTGGATCATTGTTTTTAATTAGATTAACTATTCTCTCTTCTTCGATTTCATTTGGAGTGTAATACTGTTTAACATCTTCATCATCTTCGGCATTATATTCCATTATGCTTAGGTTATTATTTATTTTTTCTTTTTTCTTTTCAAGGTTAATCTTATTATCTATTAATTCAGCACCATTTTTAGCTCCAGCTGCAATTGCTTTAACTGCTAGGGCAAATAGCACTGCAAGACCATCATATTGTTCTCCTCTATTCATTACTTTGCTCCTTATTCTTTTGTAGTTTTTCTTTTTTGTTTCTTTCTTGTTCTTCTCTATTTATTCTATGACGTTCATCTTCTTGCTTTTTAAAAGCATCTCTTTGAAATTCCGCTTCATCTCTACTAAATATACATCCGCAATATTTTTGTCTATATAGTCCTGCGTCTTTTGCCATTTGTTGGCCTTCATGATAGCCTTCTCTAAAGTCATAATATACAAATTCTATATCATATTCTTTAGATAATTCTTCACATACTTTTTTTAGTAAATCATGTTTTTGATAAGGGCTTACTAATAGAGTAGTAGTAAAGCAATCATAGCCGTTTTCTTTGGCATATTTTACTGACATTTCTAATCTCATACGATAGCAATACTCACATCTTATTCCACTATAGTTCAAAACCGCTTTCAAAAACTCATTTAAGTCATAATGGTCATGAATTACCAATGGTACATTAACCATTTTTGTATATTCTTTTAAAGTCTCTAACCTATGTTTATACTCATCATAAGGTTGAATATTTGGATTATACCAATAGCTAGTAATATCTTCATATCCTTCCTCACGAAGTCTTTTAATTACGTAAGTTGAACAAGGTGCACAGCAAGTGTGCATTAATATTTTTTTACTCATATTTATACTTCCTTAAAACATTGTTTCTTGTGAATCATCCTTTTTGTCATTATGAAAAGGTATATTAAGATGCTTATATGCTGCAGGAGTAACTGATCTTCCACGAGGTGTTCTGTTTACAAATCCAATTTGCATTAGATATGGCTCAATTACATCCTCTACTGTATCTACATCTTCACCTATTATTGATGAAATAGTATCTAGTCCAACAGGACCACCTGCAAATTTTTGAATTATTGCTTCTAGATATCTTTTATCATTATTATCTAATCCTATTTGATCTACTTCTAAACTATTTAATGCAACGTCTGCAATTTCATCAGTTATTATGCCATCATTTTTTACTTGTGCAAAATCTCTTACTCTTTTTAATAATCTATTTGCAATTCTTGGAGTTCCTCTACTTCTAGATGCAATCTCTTCTGCACCTTTATCTGTTATCTCTATATTTAGAATAGATGCTGAACGCTTAACAATAGATTTTAGTTGTTCTGTTGAATACATCTCTAATCTATTTATAATTCCAAATCTATCTCTTAATGGCGAACTTAAACTACCTGCTTTTGTAGTTGCACCTATAAGAGTAAACTTTGGAAGATCTAATCTAATGCTCCTTGCACTTGGTCCTTTACCAATTATAATATCTAACGAAAAATCTTCCATAGCTGGATAAAGAATTTCTTCTACACTTCTATTTAGTCTATGTATTTCATCTATAAACAGTACATCACCTGGATTTAGATTTGTTAAAAGTGCTGCTAAATCACCAGGCTTTTCTATCGCTGGTCCAGAAGTAATTCTTATATTGGCATTCATCTCATTTGCGATAATTGCAGATAATGTTGTTTTACCAAGTCCTGGAGGTCCATATAAAAGCACATGGTCCAAAGGCTCTTCTCTCTGCTTTGCAGCTTCAATATATATTTTTAAATTTTCTTTGATTTTTTCTTGTCCTACATAATCTTCTAATTTTTTTGGTCTTAAACTATTTTCTATATCTGTATCTTCATTAGAAAATCCAGGGCAAATAATTCTTTCTTCTTGTTCGTCCATTTACTACCTCTTTTTCCTATTTCTTTCATCTTTCTCTACTGCTTTTTTTGTAGATTTCAAATTAACAACTCGTTTAGCTTGACTATTTGAAATCATATTTTTAACCATTTCTTTTCTACTCTTTGTTTCTATATCTATAGTTCGTAATTCACCTTTTACTATCTTTTCTCTAATGCCTGTGTTCTTTTTGTACACTTTCTTACTATGTGACTTTCTTTTATCATGAATCGATTCCATATTGTTTGGCAAGTTAAGAGCTTCTAATTCGTCTAATTCTTCTAAAGTAAATAATTCCTCTCTAACATAATCCATACCACTAGTTTTAGAATCTCTTTTTCTATCTAAGAAAAATTTTGTTATATTTATTCCTTCTTGATTTTCTACTTCTTTTATATCCGCTATCTTTTTTCCAACCCAATGTTTTTGTTCGCCGCCTGTTTTCTCAGCTTCTTCATCATGTTTAACACAAGTAAAACCAGCACCAGGAGTATATGTATAAATCGTCTCAACATGTGAGCTTAAGCAAATAGATGCAAGCAAATAATGTGGTATTCTTCCAGAAATATATAACACTTTATTTTTTTCTAAATTAGGAATTTTTAATGAATCTAAATAATCTCTATCGCTTAAATCATCACCATAAACATCAATGTTTAAAAATGATGCGCCAAGCGATTCTATTTTGTGCATAGCAAGCATTGAGCCTCTCATTATACAAAAATGAGCATTTGATTCTTTTTGTTCTTCTATTTCTTTTATTGGCATACTCTTTTTAGAAATTTCATCAAATACTTCTACGTTTCTTATTCCTATTTTGCCAGATTTACTTTTCCATTTTCTTAAAGCATCGCAAACTGCTACTGTTACTCTACCATTATATAAGTTTCCAACTGTAACAGGTTCTCCTGTTTCCATTTGTCTTTCAAAATCCATGCCTTCAATTGCTTCATATATTTCTGCAGTTCTATCTCTTGGGAAAAGTATTCTTCTACAATATTTAGTTTTATCTTCGCTGACATATTTAACTACTCCAGCTTTTTCTGCCAAATCATACCCATCCACATCATAATGTGAAGCTGGTTTTGCTTCATCTTTAGTTACATCTAACAACATACTCATTATTTGTTTAAAAACTAATTGTTGGTCATCCGTTAGTTTTTGGCTTCTCTTTAAGCCATACATGTTGGCACATAGCACTTCGCCTTCCGGCTCTACCATTGTTGACTTTTTATCTTTATATTCTGGATCATCTGGATTAAACGTTGTAATTTTAGCAAGACATCTAAGTGGTTTTAAAGTTTTGTTACTTATAACTTTTTTATCAAAAAATTCTATCCATTCTTTTGTCTTTTGTTTGTCTCCGCTAACAACTATAAAAGCATCTCCTTGAGAAAAAATAAGCTTATTGTTTTCTTCTATTCTATCTATAGCACCTTCAGCTATTTTTTCTCCGCTATTTAATTTACCTCCGATATCTATAATTGCAATTCTTTCATCGCAAAGATTAATTCGCTTGATGGTATTTTGTATATAGCGATCAGAATGCTCTCCTTTTTGCCTTACAAGTTCAACCTCTTCAGCGTTCGGTGAGCTACTCCACAAACTTTCGCCATCCGGGCAGCCTTCAACTCTTCTAATTCTTTCTGTAGGTAACAGATTCATTAAGTGATTTATAAATACCGTCTTTCCAGAATGTTTTGGTCCAACTACAAATATTTTCATTTAAACCATCCTTATTTGACTTTATTATATTCTTTTAAATATTGTAAGAATTTTAATGTGGCAGCACTTGTTATCTTTTCATTTAAATATGCTACCCCTACTTCTTTTCTATCTACTTTAAAATCATTTGCTAAAATTACAGCATCATCTTTTAGTATTTTTTGCACTATATCTTTATTGGCATATCCAACTGTTTCTGTATTTTTTACAAAATTAATCAAAACTTTACCACTTGAAAATTCATATTGTGAATTTAGCACAATACCTAGTTCTTCATAGTTATTATCTAACCAAACTCTAGAATTACTTCCTTTTGCTGGCAAAGCTAAACAACACTTACTTATATCTTTAAAATCAAATTTCTTTTTGGCCATTTTTTTATAATAGTTTTTATTTGTAAAGAAGCACATATCTGCATCAGAAAGAGCTTCAACTTTTACGTTATCGTATTCATTTTTAATAGGAAAGTTGAATACTGATAAATCTAATTGTCCATTAGCAATTTTTTCTATACTATTTACAGATACTCCATTTTCAATTGTGATATTTATGTTTGGATAATCTTTTGCAAATTTAATTAGTGGTTTTAGCATAACCGTTTCAACAAGTGTAGAACCACAATTAATTCTAAGTTTTCCTTTCTCTAAATTCTTATACTTTGAAAAAAGATTTTCTGCACTATTTAAAGTTTCCAAACTATCGTTAATATATTCAAATAAAGTTTGTCCTTCAGGAGTAAGTGTAACACCAGTTTTTGCTCTAATAAATAAAGTTCCTCCCAATTGATTTTCTAATTTTTTCATCGCTTGTGTTACAGCAGATTGAGAAATAAAGTTTTCTTCTGCAACTCTCGTAAATGACCCAACTTTAGCAACTTTGTAAAACATTTTATAAAGTTCGTAATTAATATCCATTCTTTTCACTCCCTATAAAGTATCTTCTAGTTAATATTATCTCATTTTATGCTTTAGCGTTCAAATATTAAGAGTATTTATAATAAAAATGTAACAAAGTATAAATTTTACTTATGTTTTAGATGATATTTAATTATTTTACTTATTATTTACTTTATGTTAACATATGGCTGTATCAATGAATTTGGTAGGCTGATTTGATAATCCAATCTGCCTATCGTCGACATCCCAAATGGGAGGAAGGAGAATAACATGAACAAACTTTTCGAAATCACCACCTTCTACGGTATGCGGATGCTCTTCAAGGTAGAGCGTGAAGGAAGTATGATTCGGGTTGAACAGATCTGGTGCGATCACCCTGGTCCGATTTGGCCCGCTTTCAAGCCCTACTTCCTGACCGGGCTTTCCGAATACTTCTCTGCGCCGGCGCCTGCCGGAGCATCTGTGCGGCGTGTGATGAATGAAGGAACGTATTACAATCACCCTGCACTGGAAACCATTGTCCCCATCTTCTTGGATGTGGATGAAGAAAAGATTCTGGTAAATTACGATGTGAAGCGCTATCGCCTGAACAAGGCGTGCTCTTACTCGTATGTTTGCCCGATCTGGCTTCTTCCTTATCTTAAGTTTGACGGCGGCGATGGATGGGAAGCCGAGTGGAAGCCGTTCGAAGAGCCAAAAGCTCCCGAAGGGTACGATCCCAGCACAACGGGTTCCACTTTGGAAATCGACGAGCCCTGACCTAAAAAAACCTCAAAAGCGACTTCTGGTTGAAACGCTTTTGAGGTTTTTGTTTTATAATTCAATTATTTTTTCCCAAGATAAATTATCTTTTCCAAAGTGACCATAGTTAGTTGTTTTCCTATAAATTGGTTTTTGTAAATCTAAATAATTAATAATTCCTCTTGGTGTTAAATCAAATTTATTCTCAATTTTTTTAATTATTTCTTCTTCCGGTATAGTATTTGTTCCAAAAGTGTCAATAAAAATAGAAGTTGGATTTGCTACTCCAATTGCATATGAAATTTGGATCTCGCATTTCTTAGCATAACCATTTGCAACAACATTTTTCGCTATATGACGAGCCATATATGCTCCGCTTCTATCTACTTTTGTTGGATCTTTTCCAGAAAACGCACCTCCACCATGACGTGCAGCTCCTCCATAAGTATCTACAATTATTTTTCTTCCTGTTAATCCACTATCCCCTAATGGTCCACCAATTACAAATCTTCCAGTAGGATTAATATAGTACTTTGTATTTTCATCTAACAATTCTTGTGGAATTACTTTATTGATTATCTTTTCTTTTATTTCTTTTCTTAATTCTTCTATATCTTTTGAATCTTTGTGTTGTGTAGATAATACTATTGTGTCTATTCTTTTTACTTTCTCATCATCATATTCAACTGTTACTTGTGTTTTTCCATCTGCACCTATATCTTTTATATCTCCATTTTTTCTTGCATTAGTTAATGCTTTTGAAAGTTCATGTGCATAATAAATTGCTGTAGGCATATAATTTGGTGTTTCATCACAAGCATAGCCAAACATCATTCCTTGATCCCCAGCGCCTTCCGAAGAGACTTTTTCTCCTTCTTTATCTTCAAGCGATTTATCTACACCAAGTGCAATATCTTGAGATTGAGAAGATATTTTAATTTCTATTTCACAAGTATTATAGTCTATATCTACATCACCAAAATATCCTATTTCTTTGATTGCATTTCTAATTATTTTATCCAAATCCTCTTTTGAATAATTGGCATTAGAAGTTACTTCACCTGTTATAAAGATTTTTCCTTTACTTGCTACACTTTCTATAGCCACTCTTGAATTCTTGTCTTTTTCAAGATAAGCATCCAATAAACTATCCGAAATTAAATCACATAACTTATCTGGATGTCCTTCTGTTACACTTTCTGATGTAAAAAATTTTCTCATTATTATTTCCTCCTTTTTTATGGCGGTCGATGACCGCCGCTACGGCCAATAAAAAAGCCTCGGCGTGTGCCGAGGCGATATATCTTTTTGATTTTACAATCATCAGCCAAAGCACTTTTATACTTTGTCGGTATTAGCACCTAACTTAATAGGTTGCTGTGGAGTCATAAAGCCGAATCTCTCGTCCACTCTTGATAATCAATATTAAATTGTAAGCTCATTATATTCGTATATTATATTCTTGTCAACTAATTAATCCTTGTTTTCTCGAAGAATCTTAATTAATTTTGCTCTTAAATTTGTTCTTTTAAATAAATATGCTACAAAGAATACAATGAATAATATTAATGATAATAGTTGAGAAACTCTTATTCCTGTCTCTCCCACATATAAAGAATCCATTCTAAGCCCTTCAATAAAGAACCTTGCAATGCCATATAGCATAAAATACAAAAACATTACTTGGCCTGAGAATTTCTTTCTTTTTGACACTATTAGTAAAATAACAAATATTAAGAATGTGCAAAGTGCTTCATATAAAAATGCTGGATGATAATAAACATATTTTCCTAGTTCATTATTAAATAATCCCATCTTAAAGAAAGAATCTGTTTCAGCTCCAAACGCTTCTTGATTTACGAAGTTTCCCCATCTACCTATTGATTGACAAAGTGCTAAATATGGGAAACAAAAATCTGCCATTTCAAAGACTTGTATCTTTTTAACTTTGCAAAAAATAATTCCCGTAATTAAACCGCCAATTATTCCACCATAGATTGCTAAACCGCCATTCCAAATTTTAAATATATCTTCTGGGTGTGCTCCATAATAATCCCATTTAAATATGCAAAAATACAATCTAGCACATATTACTCCAATTGGAAGCATAAATAATACAATATCCGTTATAGTATTCCATGTAATTTTTGTAGTAGCTTTTTCTATGTCTGACATACTCTTAGTTCTTCGCCACATTAAAAATAATGCTAATATTATTCCAGACATTATTATTATTCCATACCAATATATATCTTTTCCAAATAGTGTAAATGCTACTTGATTTATATTAAATTCTAATCCCAAATTGGGAAATAAAATAGGTTTCATATTGCTCCTCTCAATGTATGGTGGCGACCGATGGTCGCCGCTACTACATTTTTATAAGTTCATCTGTGCTAATATCTTCTTTTGAAATTGTCTTAAGTGATTTTTTAGATGTTTTATTCTTCGTATTTGATGCATGTTTAATAATAGTCTTTTCATACACATTTCTCACAAAACGTGCATTACCAAAGTTTTCTGTTTCTCTATAGTCATCAATTACTTTTCTTAATTCTTCTAAAGCATCTTTTTCAACTGTAAATCCAGATTTTTTCATCATGCCATTAAATATAGAGATTAGTTCATCTGTAGTATAATCATCAAATTCAAGAGTATATCCTATTCTTGAAACTATTCCTGAATTTGTATTTAAAAATGCTTGCATTTCTTTAGTATATCCTGCAAATATAACAACAAGATTATCTCTATAATTTTCCATTGCTTGAATTAACGTTGCAATAGCTTCTTCATTAAATGAATTTCCTGTACTACCACCACTAGATGCTAAAGTATATGCCTCATCTATAAACAAAAGACCACCCATTGCTTTTTCTATAACGCCCATAGTCTTTGGTGCAGTTTGACCAACATACTCACCAACTAAGTCCTTACTAGAAACTTCAATTAATTTATTTTGCTTAATATATTTTAAATTATATAAGATTTCTGCAACTATTCTAGCAACAGTTGTTTTTCCTGTTCCAGGATTTCCCAAAAATACCATATGCAGATTTACACTTTTGATATCTAAAGAATCTTTTGCTTTTTTTCTAAGCTCCATAAGATCCACTAATTCGTGTAATACCTTCTTAACCTTTTGAAGTCCAACTAATTCATTTAACTCACCAAATATTTCATCTAATGTCTTTTCTCTTTCATAAGTTGGTATCTCTTTATTAAATGCTATATCTTTGCAAAGTGACTTTCTATACTCTGGAAAACTAAGTTCTGTCTTTGGATAAGTAAATACTATATAGTCTAATAGTTTTACTTTCATGTCATCAGAAAGTTCAACACTTTTTGAAGCTATCTCCAAAACTTCGTTATATACATCTTGTACATCTGGATTAATTCCTTCAATTACAAAATCAAAATAATCTGTTTTTAATTTAGACATTTGTGCAAAAAAGCTATCCAACTCTTCTTTCTTATTTGCTCCTAATATAGTAATTGTCTTATCGTAAGATCTAACTAATTCCGAGAATGTATGACTGAATTTTTCTTTAAATGTACTATCGTTTATCTCAAACCCTTTTAAATCTGTTAAAAAGATTAAACCATATCTATCTTCGTATAATTCTTCTATTTGTTCATCATTTTTAACTCTGTACATAGAAACTTCAGAATAGTCCTTAGTTAAGCCATAATTAAATAGTGCCATTGCTTCTTCTAATATAGCTAAAATTGTCTCTATATTTTCTTGATTGTTAGATATTAATTGAATATTAAAAGAGATATAATTTGCTTCTATTTTTTCGTTATACTTACGCATATATTCAATAATCTTTTTAATCAAGTTTTTGGAATCATCTGTAATATATAGTTTTTCTATTTTAGAAAACCATTCTTCCATCTTTTTGTCTCTATCTTCTTTTGCATCTTTTACTTCTCTTTCATCTAAGAAGTTTTCATCTTTTTTAACGACTATTTCTGGAGCTGGTTTCATCTTATCTATGCCTAATTCTTTTCTTAACTTTTCATTTTCTTTTTCTAGTCTTCTATTATCTATTCCAAAAAAATCATCATATAAACCATCAAAAAAGTTTCTTTTTTCCATATAAAGCTCCTTTAAATGTATTAACGGGGACGGAGCGACACTCCATCCCCGTTTTGGTTTAAAAACTATAGTTTAATATTATTGCTTTGTACTGTATTATCGTTCTTAATTTCAAGCATCTTAGATTTTAATTCTTTTTCAATTTCTTCTAATGCTTTTTCGCCTTCTTGTCTCTTAACTCTTCCTTGTTTGTGAATTTCGATTACTTTATCTAATGTCTCAATCAAATCATTATTTGTCTTTTGAAGAGTCTCAACATCAACTATTGCTCTTTCAGATTGCTCAGCTACTTCTATAGAACCTTGTTTTAAGATTTCGCTGTTTTGTTTTAACATATCGTTTGTTAAGTTTGTAACAGCTGTTTGTGCTCCAAGAGCTTGCTTTGCATTGTTAATTCCAAGTGCTATAACCATTTGGTTTTTCCAAAGTGGAATAGTATTTGTAATAGAACTTTGAATCTTATCTACAAGTTCTGCTTCACTACTTTGAAGTAGTCTAATTTGTGGTGCCATTTGAATAGAAATAATTCTTGTTGTCTTTAAGTCATATACTTTCTTTTCAAATCTATTTATAACACTTTCTAAGTCTTTAACTCTTTGAGCATCCATTTGCTCTCCGCTTTCTTCAGCTTTTTTAATAAGTGCAGGCAAATCAACTGTCTTTAATTCGTTTAGTTTTCTATCACCAGCAATTATATATAAAGAAAGTTCTTTAAAATATGTTAGGTTCTTATCATACATATCATCAAACATGTTAATATCTTTTAACATTTGAAGTCTATGTTTTTCTAAGCTTTTTTCGATTGTATCTATATTTCCATCAATCTTATTATACTTTGCAATAATTGTATCTATTTCTTGTTTTCCTCTAGAAAATAGTTTTGCCAAGAATCCTTTATTATCATTTGAAATGTCTGAATTAAAAGATTTAATTTGTCCTACTAAGTCTGCAAGTAAATTACCAACTTCACCTAAATTCTTGGTTCTAACATCATCTAATACAGAATCAGAAAATTGTGAAATCTTATTTTGTGCAGCATTACCAAATTGAAGTACTTGTGTAGAATCTGTAACATCTATCTTTTTATTAAATTCATCTATTGCATCTTTTTCTGCTTGAGTTAATGAATCATAATTTAAAGAAGCTTCAATTCTATCATCAGTTAATTTGCTAGTTTCTTTAACAATTTCATTTACTTCACTTTCTTCGATTTTCTTTTCTACTTTTAATTCCATCGACATATTAATCGTCCTTTCCAAATAAACTAAAACTAAATATATTATAATTATAAAAAGCCTATTTTTCAACAAAATAGCTTTTTATTCTTTATTTAATTGTTTGGCAAAACTACCGAAAGTGCCATATTATCAAAGTTAAAATGTTCATTTAATACACTTTCTACGTAAGCTTTATCGATATTTTGATAAGCATCTACAAATTCAAAAGAACTAATTCCTTTAAAATAATCTGTAACAAATGCTCTAGCAGCAACTGTTGGATCATTAAATGTTCTTACAAGCCCACCATAAAGCATTTTTTTAGTTCTATTAAATATATCTTCATCAAGGCCTTTTTCTTTTAGTTCTTCTATTTCGCTTTTTATTCTTTCTACTACTTTATCTACATCATTACTTTCAAAGCTAAAAGCACTATATGCATAGTCTTCTTCAAAAGTAAAATCAGCTCCAATCGACTTAGTTATAAGTCCTTCACTATATAATTCTTCAAAAACTTTTGAGCTATCACCTGAAATCATTGAAAGTAGTATTTCTATAGCAACTGCTCTTTTTACTAAATCTGAATTATCTTCTTTATAACCTGCTTTTCTTAATTTTTGTGCCTTTGTATCTTTAAATCCCAATGCTGCCATTGGTATGCTAACATCCATTTTGTTTTCTACTCTTTTTTTGAAAACAGTTGGAGAAATCTCACCATAATATCTTTCAATCTCTGGCTTTTCTTCTTGTGCTTTAACAGATGCTTTTATTTTTTCTATTATCTTTTCTGGTTCTACATCTCCAGCAACCGCAATAACCATATTAGATGGATCATAAAATGTATTATAGCATCTATATAATATTTCTGGTGTTATCTCACTAATTGTTTCTACTGTACCTGCTATATCTTTCGAAACTGCATGTTTATCTCCAAATAATGCAGTTAAAAGTTGAAAGAAAACTTGCCAGTCAGGATCATCATCATACATTTTAATCTCTTGGCCGATTATTCCTTTTTCTTTTTCGACATTCTCATCTGTTAAGTAAGGGCTTTGAACAAACTTTAAAAGGATATCAAATGCTTCATCAAATCTTGAATTACAGCTAAATAAATAAGCTGTGTGATTAAATGTTGTGTAGGCATTTGCATTTGCTCCAATTTTAGAAAGCTTATCTAATGCGTTTATACCATCTTCCTCTTCAAATAATTTATGTTCTAAAAAATGCGCAACACCATCAGGAACTACTGTTACTTCGCTTTCTCCTGGTGCTTTAAATTTATAGTTTAAAGAACCAAAATGAGTTGCATATGTTGCGTAATAATTTGTCGCTCCTTTTTTAGGCACTATAATTACATCAAGACCATTTTCTAAATGTTCAAAATATACTTTTTCATTTAGTTTTTCTTGTATCATCTTTTTATCTATCCTCTCTAATCTAAATGCGAATTATTTAGTCAAAAAATATGTAACTGATGGTTCTAGTCTCTGAGCTACCGTCATGATATCTTCTTTTGTAACTGCATTTATTTTATCGATTACAGTTTGTATATCTTCATCACCATCAAATAACATCTGACCAAATGCCCAACTTATCATAGCTATTTGAGAATCATTCATAGACTTAAATCTAGTAACTAGATTTACTTTTGCATCATGAATTTCTTCTTCGGTTATCTCACCTATTCTCATATCTTCGATTTCTTTTAAAATGCATTCTTTTGCCAACAAGCAGTTGTCATTTTCTATACCTGCACTAACAATCATTGCACCTTTGTGTTTAATAAATTGTGATCGAATAGTATAAGCCAAGCTCTTCTTTTCACGTACATTGCAAAATAGCTTAGAGCTTGCACTTCCGCCTAATATGGTGCTATACATTGTCATACTATAAAAATCATGTTTTGCACTATGACCCCTTAACTTATAGCCCAATACTAGTTTTCCTTGAATTACTTCTTTGTGTTCTACAACACTATTAGAATTTTTAACATCTGGAGCTCTTAAATAGTCGCCCAAACTTTCAAATGCACCAAAAGCTTTATCTTGAGCACGCCAGTTTAAAAAGTTTCTATCTACTTTGCTAAAATAATTTGTAAATTCTTTTGATATTTCATTTTCATCAAATTTTCCAGAAACATATATATGAAATTCTGCATCATATAAAACGTCTAAATAATGGTTATATAAGACTCTTTCATCTATTTTATCTAGATCTTCTATATAACCATATTTATATAAGCCATATGGTTCATTTTTATACATTTCTTCTATGCTTCTTTCCATAGCATATGAAGCTTTGTCGTTAATCTTTGCATTTATTATTTCTTTTAATGTTTCCTTTTCTTGATCAACATATTCTTTATTAAATGCTCCATCTTTTGAAATAGGATTTAATAGTAGTTCGCATAATAAATCTATGCCATCTTTTAGTAACTTGCTACTATCTAATGTGTACTCGTCAGATATCATATCCATTACAAATTGTGTATTTGTAATATCTCCTATTTTATCTATACCTGTATCTAAAGATGCTCCATACATCTCCTCTAGTTTTATAGAAATATCTTTCATAGTAGGATATTTTTTAGTGCCACGTCTTAAAACCAACGGAAGTAATGCATTTTTAGTAACATCTTCTCTATTTAATCTAGACATCATATTTATGCATATATAATTTGTTTTAAATCTATCTGTTTTCATGCAATGAAGAAAAATTCCATCCATTAGTTTAATTTCTTTTCTTTCCATATCGAGAAGTCCTTTCAACTATATTATTGTTTAGCCTTTTTTTCTTTTCCTTCAGATATTATTTCTGCAACTTTTCTAGCAGGAGAAGCAGGGAAACTTAAAAGCATAGATTTTTCTTCTATAACTCTATTTTTTCTAATAAATGATTTAACGCCTATATTGCAGTTATTCTCAATAGTTACTCCTGGCATTATATAAGTTTCTGCTCCAACTAATACATTATTACCAATTTTAATATTTCCTAGAATCAATGTATTTCCTTCAAATATATGACAAGTGATGCTTGCGTCGCCACCTATTACCACATTATCTCCTAGTTCTAAAAGATAAGCATCACTAAGTTTTGGAGAATTTATAAATACATTTTTCCCAATTTTAGCACCAAGAATTTTATAAAATAATTTGTTCCAAATAGTGCCTGAAACGTATGGTAAAACCATATTTAACAAGATTACATGTAATCCCGAGTAAATAATCCATCTAGCAAATGTGCCAGAAGTAGTTGAATATCTACCTGGTTTAAATCCAATAGTTAGTATTCTTTCAAATATTCCAAATACTATTAGCGCAACTATAAAGAATAAATAAATAGCAACACCTACACATAAAGCAAATAAAAACACATTTAAAAAGCTATTAAATGGTAAGAAAACTCCAACCCAATAAAGCAAAAATGCAGATGGAGTTAGTGACAATCCTATAACTGCACCGTAAAAAATGTAGGTAATTAAAGACATTATTGCATTACAAATAGGATCAGCCATTAAAGCTTCGATTAGTTTTTTCATTAGTACTCTCCTTATATAATTATTTTTTAAATTTTTATCAAAAAAAATGCTTTTTCCATAAATATGATACCAAATTATGCCGAGAAATTAAACATTTTTTTGATTTGTGACTTTTTTGTGAATTTTAGCACTCTCCTATTGACAGTGCTAAAAAGTGATATATAATATAGTTGTAAGTTAAATAAAAAAGCACTATTTAATGGACGTATTTAATATTCGCGAGTTAAATATTGCCCATTAAATAGCATCATAAATTATTTATAAGAAAGGATGATTTATATGTTTATGATACCTAGAAAAAATCATGATTTATGGGAAGATATTTTTGATGATCCATTTTTTAGTGAGCCTACTCCATTTAGAAGACCAGAGACTCATATAATGAAAACCGATGTTAAAGAATTAAAAGACAAATTCGAAATCACAATTGATTTACCAGGATATGAGAAAGAAAATCTTGATATGTCTATTGAAGATGGTTATTTAACTGTACATGCTAAAACTTCTAAAGAAAATGAAGAAAAGGAAGAAGGCAAATTTGTAAGAAAAGAAAGATTCTTTGGTGAATGCTCAAGAAGCTTCTATGTAGGTGATGATGTTACTGAAGAAGATATAAAAGCATCATTCAAAAACGGTACATTAAAAATTGATGTTCCAAAGAAGGAAGAAAAGAAAGCTCTTCCAGAAAAGAAATATATTACCATCGAGTAATAGTCTCCCCCTTTATAATAAAAGACCTCTAGCTAAAAGCTAGAGGTTTTTTATTTTATTTTGCAAGTAGTGATTCCATATCATTAATAATTTTTTTCTTATCCATATTTTTTCCAATGAATACTAGTTTTATCATTCTATCTCCTACTTCATCATCCCATTCTTTTAAAGAATCTGGTTCTGCTTTCATAAGCTTATCCAATTCTTCTTTTGGAGCAGTAGCAAGCCAAAATCCTGCTTCTGTTAATTTCATTTGTTTTCCTGCTTGCTCAAAAAGATAAGACATATCGTAATCATTGGCAAACCAAACAAGACCTTTGCAACGAATAACTTCTTTTGGAAAGTTCTTATTTACATACTCTTCAAATTTACTAGATACAAATGGTTTTCTAGACATATATACAAATGTAGAAATACCATATTCTTCTGCTTCGCCTTCTTCTTCGTTTTCATGTCCATGATGGTGATGATGGTGGTGTTCATGATGATCATCATGTTCATCGTGATCATGCTCATCATGATCATCTTCATCCTCATCATCATCTTCATCCTCAACATATACTTCATCTAAACCTTTTACCCAACCTGCAGAAGCAGCAGTATCTTCAAACTTGAAATTGTTTGTATCTATAACACTACCTACATCTACTTTTGCATAATTTGTTTCGATGATTCTTGCACTAGGTTGTAGATTTTTGATAACCTGTTTTACTTCTTCTAATTGCTCTTTTGTTACTTCATCTACTTTATTTAATATAATTAAATTGCAAAATTCAATTTGTTGAATTAAAAGATTTTCAATATCTTCTTCATCAATATTTTCTTTTTCAAGATCTTTTCCACTACCAAATTCATCAACTAGACGTAATGCATCAACTACTGTTACTACATTATCCAATCTGCAAATCTTTTTACCAACTTGCTTTTCTAAAGAATCTTCAATATATGAAATTGTTTGTGCAATTGGTAAAGGTTCACAAATGCCAGAAGCTTCTATAAGTATATAATCAAATCTTCCAGTTTTTAAAATATCTACTATTTGATTTATTAAATCACCTTTTAATGTGCAACAAATGCATCCGTTTGAAAGTGGTACAACATTTCCTTTGTCTTCTTCTTTTATGAAACCACCATCTTGAATTAATTTTGCGTCTATATTTACTTCACCAATATCATTAACAATAACAGCAACTTTATATCCTTGTTGATTAGTTAAGATATGATTCATAAGTGTAGTTTTTCCTGCACCTAAATAACCTGTTAAAACCGTAATTGGAACTACTTTATTCATTTAAAGATGCCTCCTAAAAATATAATAAAAAAGCCAAATGAGAAACTCTCATTTGGCTTAATATTGTATCACAGTGTCAGTTTATTTTCAACTTTAAATGCCGGAATTAACGATTGCTTCCTTCACCATGGCATAGAAGTCAAATTTAACACAGCGATCACAAATCTTCAAAAACTCCTGTTCAAAAGCTGCCCTTTTCTTTTCAGTGAAACGCTTCCCGATCATATTGTTTTTGATAATCGGGAAAACATCCTCCTGCCGAATACGACGCCCTTTGAAGTCAAACACACTTATAAAATAAGTGGGCAAAGCACGTATATGTTCGGCGCCATAGGCTTTGGAAATCATCGTCCAGCTGGGAAAGGATTCATACTCAAACCGACTCCAGTAGTTAGGAGCTCTCTTGTTCCACTCTGATGCATCATAGAGCACCCTCTTACCCTTCCGGATTACTTTAATGTCGCTAAGCTTAATCGTAGCAACATTTTCGCTCACCTTGCACTCTTTTTCGAGCTCAAACGTGAGGTTCCCACTTGCTTCATTGGCAAGCACACTCCGAAGGTACATGTAACGATTATCATTCACCTAGTAAAACCCCTTTCTTTAGTAAGAAATAATGATGTAATATTAAAAAATCAGCTATTTTAGATTCATCCTCAATAGCTGATGAATAACCCATAAATTAAATCCCAACAAATGGATTATACCATTTTGCTGGGATTTTGTCAACTTTATGTAAACTGTTTTGGATACAATTTTTATAATAATTTCATCTCTAAACTACCTTTGCCATTTGAAGATTTAAAATGTGCTATTGAGCCATTTATTAGGCTAAATACTGGCTTAACGTGGCCTAAATCTGCATCAATGATTATTGGAATATCATCACCAAGAGCTCTTTTGATTTCATCTATATAACTTCTACCTTCTCTTGTGCTCTCAACTAAAGTTCTTCCAAATACAAATCCTTTAGCATATTTAAACCATCCAGCTTCTCTTAAAGTCCATAGTTCTGAATACAAATCTTCCGCACTCAAAGCAAAGTTATCAAAGTACCAAAGAATTCCATCATCTTTATATCTTTCTATAAAATCTTTTGCATAGTCATATTTAGTTCCTTGGAAAAATACAAAGCAATCAATGCACCCACCAATTAATCTTCCTTCAACGTCAAAATCACCATTCGGTGTAATCCAATTAACATCTGTATTTAATATCATGTCTTTTTCGCCATTTGCAACTAACTCTTCCCAAGACACTCTCTGACATTTAGGAAAACTTTCTTGAATAGGAATATCGCCTTTAATAATACTAAGTGCATCTTTATGACTTTTGTGAAGATTTATATGTCCAAAGCTTCCTGCATTAGTTCCATATAAAGTTGCTATATCATATTTGGTTGTTAAATAAAAAAGAAGTGATGTTGGATCTGAGTAACCTGCAAACCATTTTATCTTTCCTTTTGATATTTTTTCTCTTATTATTTCATCATCAATATAAGGTAAAACTTCCATTAGAAAATCTCCACCAGATGCTGAATAAATAAAATCTATATCATCATTTTTCATCAATTCATTAAACTCTTTTGCTCTTGTTATTGCATCTGTTGAAGGCGATTTTCCAGTTCTAACATTTTGTGTTTCAAATATTCTATAACCTTCATTTCTAAGATGATTTAACGATGTATCAAAACTTGTATCTAACGGATCAATTCCTTTACTAGGTGCACATACGCCAATCAAATCTCCTGGCTTTAAAAACTTTGGATAAATCATTTATTTGCCTCCTTACTTCTTTCTAATGATGACAATAATTTTTTGCAATACTCTTTATTTAGTATTACTTGGTTTGCATTATTATCATGGTCAACACACATTCCACTACACAAAGGATTCATAACTGCATATTCCAAAATTTCTTTTAAAGTAAGATAAACAAAAGAAACACCATCTTCTTTATTTTCTTCACTAGTACATGCAATTAAATATTTACCACCATCATCACCTGTTAAAGTTTTGATGTCATATCCATCTCCACTTTCTTTGCATGGAAGATATAATCCAAGATTTTTTTGTGTACATTCATTTAATTGCAAAATAATCTGACTATAATTATCTTGAATACTATTGCTCTTATATATTTCTACTAATCTTTTTAATTCTTTTAATTCTTCTTTCATAAAAGCACCTCTTTGAATTATTATATATTATTATTTGTTCATTTAACAATCACTAGAAATAAAAAAATGACCCCAAAAGGGGTCATTCAGATTTTAGATGATAATTATCATCTTTTAGTATTGCTTCAATTTGAATTTTGGAAAGAGTCTCTTTATCTAAGAGCTCATCCGATAGTCTAGTTAAAAGAGTTTGTTTTGCTTTTATAATCTCCATAGTTTCTTTATAACATTTTTTAAAGAAATCTGTCATCGTAGTATAAGACTCTCTGGCAACCATCTCGTTGAATTGAGAATCTTCGGTATATACAAGAGAAATATTTTGATCATCACGCATAGAAAATCTATAAAACATATCCCTTATAATTGAAGAAGCTCTTCTTAAATCATCAGATGCTCCCGCAGAAGGCTCTTTATAGGTGAGTTCTTCTGCAGCTCTACCAGCAAGCAAGCACATTACTCTATGCTTTAATTCACTAAAACTATAATCAGATTCTTCATCAGGAGCAGCCAGATTATACCCAGCAGCATTACCACGTGCAATAATAGATATTTCTGAAACATCTTGTCCAAAATGCTTAGTAACTATTGCATGTCCTGCTTCGTGAATTGCAGTTTTTCTAAGCTTTTCTTTTGAAGAAGGAGTAATATTATTTTCAGTACCAATCTCGACTTTTCTAAAAGCTTCCATAATAGTATCTTCGTCAATAGCTGTTAAACCATGCCGAACTGCTAAAATCGCCGCTTCATTCAAAATCGTTTTTATATCTGCACCAGTTAGTCCATAAGTTAAGTCAATCAGCCGACCGATATCAACTTCTTGTGCCATTACTTTATCTGCAGAATAATATTCAATAAGCTTCCTTCTAGATTCTTTATCAGGTTCATGAATATAAATCTTCCTATCAAAACGACCGCTTCTTAAAATAGCATCATCTAATTTATCAATATGGTTTGTTGCTGCAATTACAATTATTCCTGTATTCTTTTCAAATCCATCCATACATGCAAGTAACTGATTAACAATACTTGCTGCATATCTATTGGAATTATCTGAATACCGTTTTACAGCTATAGAATCTAGCTCATCAATAAAAATAATTGCAGGAGTATGTTTAATTGCTTCATCAAAAAGATTGCGAATCTTTTCTTCTGCTCCGCCTACATAAATTGATTGAAGCTCCGAAGCAGATATTTCATAAAATGGTACATTTGCTTCACCAGCAATTGCTTTTGCTATATGTGTCTTACCTACACCAGGTTTTCCATATATCAAAATACCTTTTGGAAGCGAAGCTCCAATATCTTCATACTTTTGTGGCTCTTTTAAGAAACGAACAATATCTTGAAATTCATCAATTTGTTTATCAAGTCCAATTACGTCAGAAAATTTAATATCAACCTTATCAACTTTCCTTGGAGTATAACTATTAAGCGGACTTTTTAATGCTCCAAATGAAAAAGAAGATTTATTCTTCGATTTATCATCTGCTTTTCCAGGATTTTTTCCTCTTTTCTTTGCAATCCAAAAATAAATTCTATTCCATACAAATATAAAGAAAGAATAAACCATTAAATAAACCAAAAATGATGCAAATGGATCTATTCTAGTTACAGGAACAGTATTTGAATAGTTAAAGTCAGCTTTATTTAAAGAATACGTATAAACATCAGCTTGAAAATTTTCGGCAGATACTATACCAACTTTATAATACTCATCTGTTGAAATTTGATGTACAATTGCATATTTTTCAGAATCACTATAAGATATTTCACTAATATCTTCTTCATTTATCATTCTCATAAATTCAGAGTAACTAATTGGATCATATTGTTTGGGAGTTGGTGTCAAATTAAATGAAATAAAAATCATAAATGCTAAAGCTAAAATATTCCGTATAATTCTCATTCGTGGACTCATGGTTCCCTCTCCTCTCAAATAATAATATGTAATACAATATATCTATGATTATTAATTAATAATCAAATTCTTTCAAAAGTAATATTAAAGCGAGGAGATTTTATCACGATTTAATGATTAATTCAATATAGAGGCCTAAAATGGCCTAGTAAAGTTGATAAAAAGGCCTCTATATGCTATTATTAAACCATAAGATTTATAAAGGGGCGATTATTATGGGATTATTTGATAGCTTGAAAAAAATGGCAGAAGATATTGGAAAAAATGTCAATATGAATGATATAAAAGATGGATTAGATAAAATGGGATTAGATTTAAATAATGATGACCCATTTGGTGGTACTACTCAAGATAGAAAAGAAAAAAAGTCTACAAAAATTGATGAAGAATATTGTGACTTTCCTCTTTTCCCTTTAGAGCCAAAAAAGGTTAGATATACTAAAACAAGAAAATATCATAGA
Source organism: Clostridia bacterium (assembly GCA_017518295.1). GTDB lineage: Bacteria > Bacillota > Clostridia > TANB77 > UBA1234 > RGIG6105. The sequence goes on along the minus strand of JAFWVJ010000017.1, from coordinate 474,707 downwards.
TGTTCGATGGATTTTAATGAATATGACCAAAGAGATATCGATGACTATAAATATAAAATCACAACGATGGGATATATTCAAAATTCAAAAGTTCGTTTTGATAAAGAAAACACATACATAATCGTTGATCCAGATGCAAATTGTGGATTAAATGTCGTTTTTCATATCAAAAGATAAAAACTTATAATATTCGTGAACCAATGGTCTATAATTACATGACTTAATAAGAGTATAAGGAACTACTTCGTAGTTCCTTTTATTATGCTTTCCAGTTATCATATAACGCATGCATTCTTGCATATAATTATCTATTTCTTTTAGGCTTTTTGTAGTAGTAATTGTTGGAAAAAACCAGTACTTCCAAGAAAGGTCATCACTATCTAATTTGCCATAAAATTTTCTATTATACTTTTTATTCATTGCTTTTAAAGCAGCTTCTGGGGGCGTATTGTTTTTTAGCATCCATCTTCTAATACTTCTTGCACTTCTTCTAATCTTTGCCTTTATTTTTTTAACAGAATTTAAAGACAAGTCCACCTTGTCATTACAAAAAGAAAAACCTAAAAAATCCCAATTTTCTTGAGGCTCAAAAAAGTATTCTTTTTCTTTATTTATTTTTAATTTATATTTTTTAAAAAAAGAAAGCAGCATTTGTTGATTCCTAATTAGTTCTTCTTTATCATTGCAAAACATGATAATATCATCAGCGTATCTTAAATAAACTAGTTTTTGATTCCAAAAATAATCATCTATTTCTTTAATATAATAGTTTGCTAAAAAAGCCGATATTGGAACACCAGCCATAACACCTTTTTCTTCTACAATTATCTCATCATTATATTTAACTTTGTTATTTGAAAGTAGTTCATATAATAAATTATATAATCCGTCATCTTTTATATCTTCTTTTAGATTATCAAGTAAAATGTTTATATTTATACTATTAAAATAATTACTTATATCTACTTTGTATCCATACATTTTGCTAATATTTTTAATATTGCAAATATTATTAATTGCACTTTTAACTCCAAAGCTCTTTCTAAAAGAGTATAAATTGCGCGCAAAAAGATTATCATATTCATAAAGCAAATATGATATATATTTTAAGATTATCATCTCATCATTATTAAAAGTATATACCGCTCTTTTCTTAGATGAACGGCCTTTACTAATTAAATGCTTTCGGGGAATTGAAAAAGAATACTCGTTTTTAGAAATGAAATTACAGATTGTTTTATATTGTTTATTTAGAACAAAATCTTTAATTTGTTTTTTCTCGTGTTTAGAAACATAGTCTTTATCAAGCTTATAATTTAAAAATTCAATCCATTTATCATCATTTAACAAATCAGCTACAAACATAAAATCTAACCTTTATAAAAAATAAAAAAGGGGAAAGAAAAAATTGAGAATTGCCTAAGCAATTACGACAAGACCATATATGTTACGGTTATCTGCAAAACCATATTTATAACATACTAGATCCTACTGCAGATGTTTATAAAAACATCTTTCCCCTTTGTGGCAATTATATCATGAAAAACCTCTATAAACAATCAATGCTTTTAACTATTATTATTTATATATAATATCATAATCATTAGTGCTACTAACAATATAATAGCAAAAATTGTTGCAATATGCTTTTTCTTTTCTGAGAAAAGTGTAGCAATAAACTCTCTAATAAAAGCATTTACCCAAAAATATGTTTTAGTTTTAGCTCCTATTCCCTCATATTTTAAATTCTGTTCTGTAGCTATACTACCAGCTCTTAATACATGATAATTGGTTGTAGAAAAAGCAATTTTAGCATCGTTTATTTTTTCATTAATAATACTATTTGAAAACTTAATATTTTCATAAGTATTCTTTGATTGATCTTCTAATAAAATCCTATTTTCATCTATTCCTTGTTCTATCATATACTTTTTCATAGCTTGTGCTTCAGATGTTACTTCGTCTTTTCCTTTTCCGCCAGAAGGAACAAATAGTATTTCTTTATTAGATTTTTCTTTTTGCATCTTGCTAAATTCAATTGCTCTATCTACCCTATTTTGTAGAAGCTTGGTTAGTGTTCCATCTTTTTTTATCTGGCACCCAAGAATTATAATTGCATCTTTATCAAATTTTGGAATATGTCTAGCCGACTTAATTCCTAGTACAATTGTACCAATTAACACACACTCAATATAGGTTACAGATATATTAATAAGTGCTTCAACAAAATCATAAATATATAAACCAATACCGTTTTCATTATGAACATCAATCCAGGTGGCAGTATTTAATGCATTATATAGTATTTCTGGAAGAACTGTTGTAAAACATATAAATCCACCTAGAATTACACCTAATACATTTCTTATATTGAATCCTTCTTTATAGATTAAAGAAATATTACTAATTATAACTAAAATAGATACTATAAATGCTATTGGAAGTAAAAGAATTGAAAGTGATGATAAATTTTTAATAGTATCAATAGTACTAATTAATCCATTATAGTTATTCAATGTTAAAAATTGCACAATAATTGAACCAGCAACAAAAAATATCAAACCCAAATATGCAATATTTTTGTATTCATACATACTTTCACTTACTGACTCTTTATATGACAATATTAATAAATATAATACATATGCTAACCAAATAATTGTTGAAATAGGTATTATATATACTCCATTGCATTTACCCATATTCATGTTCATTGTAATTACTCCAAAATCATGAACATATATAGTATCTGTTGCATAAGTGTCTTTATTTATTCTTTGAAGATAATCTGTTTTTCCTCTTGAAACAGATTCAATTGTGATAATTATTCTTTCATCTTCAATCTTTTTATCTTTTATCTTAGCTATGTTCTCGTCTTCAACCATGATATCTATATCTTCAATGTTTTCTATGCCATTTCTATTTTTTAGTTCAAAAGTATATGTTTTTCCTACTAAAATTATAAAAACAATTGTTATAAATGCTAAGACAATTCCCAGTATTAAAGCTTTTACTATTATACTTATTTTTTTATTATTCATATTTTCCTCTTCATAAAATAATATAATTAAATTATATCACATGTAATTAAAAAAGCACCTTTTCAAAAGAAAAGGTGCTTGGAATAGGGAAAATGAGTGGTGATCGTTCTTCTGTTTTCACCAATTTGCAGAATCGAAGCGATGTCAAAATCTATCTGCAAATCCCGTTAGCGTATTACGGACTCATTACGAATGAAATGTGGCGCGTTCTTGATAGCCAAAGGAAATCCTGATTTCGGTAACGGCACAAAGATAGTCTGGGCTACCCCACATTTCACATTCGTCTAGATAAGGCCGGGGTGCATATAGCCTTCCCCGGCACGGCGGTCGGAGCGTCCCTCTCCGACAAAGTCTTAAGGCCATATAGGACACTTAAGCACATAACCCAAGGCCGATGGGTTTCTAGTAGTGCAAGCAATGGGATTCGAACCCATAAATGTAGGAGTGGCGCGTCCGCCTGAGAGTTAGAAAACGTTGCAACGTATGTTTCATTTCTTTCGAAACATCGTTCTTTTTATACGATACTCTCTATACTCCACTGTTTGTTTTACCGTTTAAACTATGCTTGCTCAAAATCATAAAAAAACATGATTTTTATTTATAATTGTTCTTTCGTACGAGCATATTATCACTATTAATATAAATTGTCAATTGATAAAAATAAAAAAAGCGAGGAAAAAACCTCGCTTTTTTAGCTATTTTATACATTTTCCGATAAAATCCAAACCTTATCATCTTTCTTTTCATAGTCATAAACTAATTCACCATTTAAAAATGCCAAATGAAATACATAAAGTGAAATATCTTCTCCATCTTGCACTATCATCTTTATGTCGAAAGATTTTTTATCGACAATATTATCAATTATTTCAAAATCTTTTTGGCTAAGATAAACATTTACTCTTTTCTCCATCTCATCAGCTAACACCATTCCATCATAACCATAAAAAGTAGCTTTTGTATTCTTTTTATAAAGTGGCTCTACAACATCACATCTATACTTTGGACGAAGTGCTTTATTTATCATATCACACATTATATCTGTAATATGCATCTCGACTTCTTTTGGATGTTGTCTAAATGAATGGCTATAATCTTTACGAACAGTAAAATCATAAGAATCAAATACCAAATGAAAATCATCATTCATAAACATGATTATTTCGTAACTATATAAGAATCCAAAATCGTCAATTTCTGCTTCTTTTACAAATACTGCATCATCAATAACTAAAAGATCCATCGGATATTTTATAGATCCTCTATTCATAAAACAAAGCATTTTATTTAATTGCTTTTCACTAAAATCTGGTGCAAGTTTTCTGAACCTTTCAATCAAGATACTATCTAATAATTCTCTTAATTCTTTCTTTTGTTCCTCATTAGATAGCGAAGATGTCTGTGCTTTATAAATTTGTGCTTTTCTTAAAAAATCTGTTCCAAGCACTTTATCAATAGAAATATCTTTTATAGAAAAAGAAATCTGTGTTGTTCTTAGGTCATCTATTTGAGATTTTAATTCTTGATATTCCATTTCTTACTCCTCCCAATTATCTTTCTTCTGCTGCATCATATAGCATATAAATTGCATTCTGCAGTCTTCTTGATTGATACGGAGTTACAAGACGATGCTTCATCATAGTATATTTAATAAAATCATCAAGTCGTTCATCATCGTCATCTAAAGATTCAAATAGATCCCCCTCACAAATTCTTCGAACAATAATATCATACTGACGTTTTGTGAGATTCTTGTTTTCCAAAAGTCCTATGATCACTTTCTGTTCTTTTGCATTTTTGCAAAGATACATAATTAACGAAGGATAGCGTGTATGCATAGCTAACTGCCACCGAACATACACATCTTTATCTTTCGCTATAGTTTTATGAAGTTCACAAGAAGAATGTTCATTAACTACAATCATTGTCTTAATTTCAATTGCCCAATGATTATATGTTTCATTGCAAGAAGAAAAACACTTACTAAAGCTTTCTGAGTTTTTAGATAAATCAAAATTTTCGATAACATTTAATATTTCTTTCAATACTTTTCCAGAAGTAGTAAACCGAGCTACACCAAATAAAAAACCATAAGTTGCTTTTGTAGGATCAAATTCCAAATTAAGAATCATATGGAAGCCCCTCCTTATTTATAATAAAGGATTTATAATAGATTCATTTGCGAAGGTATTTTATCATGCATTGATATATAGTTCAATTGCAAAGCAATAAAAAAGCAGGGAAATATCCCTGCTTAAAAGCATTTGATCATATAATGAACGTATTATTATTTTGTCTTTTCACAAGTTGGCTTAACAGGAAAATACTTCCCATCTTTACCATACGTTCTTACATGACATCCGATAAACTGTTCAGCACCTACATATGTTGCATTCGGTCCAGCCTTTTTCTTGTTTCTTGCACACTTTGTGTAGCCACAATCTTCCTTGCAATAAACAATGTAGTCATTCATGCTAAATTGTTGCCTCTCTTTCGCTTTAATAAAAAGAATGTTTTGCAAGCTCAATTGCTTCTTTTTCCTTTTCCTTCTTTTCTGCTCTGTACCATCCGATCGCAATTGGTATAGCGCAAATAATAGTAATAAGCTCAATAGGAAGATCCTTAAATCCAATGAAGTAGCCAACGAAAACACCAATTGCAAAGTAAATCGACCTCATGCCTAGCCCTCCTTATAATAAATCACGAAGTTTAGTAGATTTAATTAACGCTTGCATTATATCATGAGTTTACATAATTTGCAAGAAAAGAGACAAAAAAGCAGGGAAAATACCCTGCTTTAGCTAATTTAGTCGTAATTACTCTTATAAAGTTACCGGACCTGGCAAAGAAGATTTCTCTGCAAGTTTATAGGATTCTTCTAACATTACCTCATTTTTCCTACTTGATCTTGCAATTCTTCTTTCAAGAGCAATCAATGTTTCATCTGTAAGCCTCTGCTCCTTCGGAAGTGGAACAAATATTTTTTTCTTTCTAGCGAGTATGCTATACGATCTTTTAATCGCCATTTACTTTCCTCCACAATATACGAAGTTAATCATCCAAATTTACTGGTCCAATTAAAGTCGATTTTTCTGCAAGTCTATAAGATTCTTCTAACATAGCTTCATTTTTCCTACTTGCTTTTGCAATTCTTCTTTCGAGAGCAATTAATGATTCTTCTGTAAGTTGTTGTTCTTTTGGAAGTGGAGTAAAATATTTATCTGGATCAGCAAGAATGCCCATTGTCATTTTAAGTCCCATAATTTAGTCCTCCAAATATTTAATCCTTTTCTCCACCGAAAGCTCCAAAAATTCCATAATTAATTGGATTAGATTTTGTGAAGTCAAATGAAAACATTAGCTGATATTTTCTAACTTTTTTATCCGAACGAACAGTAATAAAACATTTCCTATCTTCCATAACCACACCACTAATTTCCCATTCATTACTCAAAAAATCAGTGGGTTTGATCCAATGATAGTTTTTCATATCAAACGTTACAAGGATAGTATTTTCAGCATAGAAAACAAGCATACCTTCTGAAGTTACAACTAGATCAGGCCTCTTAAACAAAAATTTAAAAATTTCTTCATCTTTGATTAAATGAATTTCATCTTTATTATCTTTATAATATGCGACCGTGTCTTTTCCGATATCTTCAGCATCAAACTTACTTGTTGAGCCCAAAAAATATTCTCTACCGGCATCTACAACAGAAAGAACAATCTCTTTAATGTATGAATTCAAAAAGAAATTGGGTGCCATGTTGGGGCAGGCTTCTTTTTTACAACAATAAACGCAAAAAGGATACTCGTCCAAGTAATGCCTTATATGCCGACCATCAAATAGCATCAAAGATTTAGCAATAATCCTATCAAAACTAAATCGTGAAGAACATTCGATGTCATACTTTCCAATAGAACTATTTTTGACAGGTTTACTTGTAAAAACTTTTTCCGCGACAGGAATAACCTTTTCAAATAAAGCCATTTTTATTTCTCCTTTACCTATATCTTGTCATCCATACACAATATAAATAGTTTAAAGTCTCTTTGTGGTCTTTCATTAGTTCTAATACTCTTGTTTTAGTTACAAAAATAGGATTACGATCATCTTCATAAATAATATAATAAAAGTACTTTCCTTTTGCAGATGGATTTTCTGCCTTATAAATTGTATAGTCATATTCAAATTCACTTTCAAATGTAGCTAATACCTGAATATCATTAATATTCGTATTTGAAAGCGGAGACTCATAAACACTATATCTGCTTTCACCAAAATCGAATGTAAATTCTTTACCACAGTGTTTGCAAACATAATTACCAATAGAACGATATGCTACCTGCTTTATAGGATAACCTGCATAATCTGTTTTTGCATCAATAGGTTCTTCATGCAATCCATTTGCTATTGCAGTAAATACTTTATTGGGACCATTGCAATGTGGACATGTAACATCATTATACCGCTTTTCCATTTTTGCTTTACAATCTAACATATTAACTCCTCCTCTTTTTATAAACATACCCTCATTAATTTTCTTATATTAAGATAATGTTTCAAAAGATAGAAAAATGTATAAACATTATATTGTGTGTTAATTTCAATTGTGAATTTAGATTTGTTTTCTGCAAAACTATCATATGCATATTCTTTTGGAATGTCATGTATAGTAAGCGGGCATTCTTTATAATATGGATCAAACAATTCCATAAAGTCATAATCAAGAGGCTTTGGAGAATCAATTGAAATAAGCCAAGAATCATCAGCTTTTATAATTACTTTAATGCCAACTGCTTTTATCTCAAATTGATAAATTGGTTTTTTGCCAGAAGACGATTGATAAAGTGCTATTACCATTGGAGTATTTCTAGTAACTTGAGAAGTAGTCATCATCCAACAAATATGATCAATAAAAGTTGCTTGCTCACCAATAGACTCCCCTTGAGGCACCTTTCCTATATCATCATTTATCCGAACCCAAGCCTTAGCATCTACAGGTAAATGCCTATCATAATAATCTCTTAAAAAATCAATTACTTCTAAATCTGTCATATGGGAGTAATCTGGTTCATAATCTTTTGGATTAAATCCTTTAACATTTCTTTTCATATCTTCAAGAATACAAATGCTAACAGTTTTTCTCATTGATCATACACTCCTTTTTTATTGTAAAGGTTCTTTAAAATATTCATTTGCGAGGGCATTATACCATGGTTTTATGTTTTGAGCAATATAATAAAATACTCCATCATCGATGGAGTATTCTTATTGGTGGGCAGGGTGGGTATGCTTCGCTTCGCTACGCAGATTCCTTCGGAATGCGCACCACCATCGCTTTGCGAGTAATTCGAATCTCTCAATTCACATGCAATAAAAATGACATCCCATCTATGATGGAATGTCATTTTTATTGGTGGGCAGGGGTGGATTCGAACCACCGTACTCATAGAGAACAGATTTCTTTACCACTACAATTTTCATTGCCTTAATAAAGTTTGTGGTCTGGACTTTTTCTTTATCTTTTAAAAGATACCCTGTATAAAGTCTCTACACTCGGTATAACCTAGCTCGAGATTGTCATCAGCATCACCTGTTAAGATTTCCTCGAATTAGCAGGGAGTTCACTACAAAGTCACCTTTGTAGGCTGCAATTTTTCTACAGTCTGCCGCCTTTAGCCACTCGGCCACCTACCCATATATTAAACTATTTGTCTTTGTGGTGGAGATTCAGGGACTCGAACCCCGGACCGACCGGTTATGAGCCGGTTGCTCTAACCAACTGAGCTAAATCTCCGTCCCTACATGCGACAAATAGTAGTATAAACGATATAAAAATCAATGTCAACCATTTTATTAAATATTTTCGCCAGAAATACTATCACCAGAATTGCCTATACCAATTGATTTATCAAGGTTTTCTAAATTTTTCTTACGGTCAACATCCTTTGAATAGTCATGCTTATTCTCACCAAACTTTATGCTATTTATAATAGCTTCTACTTGGCCTTTCTTTGAATCCATTACACTAGGATCTCCAAATATTTCAATAGCTAAATATCCGTTTGACTTACTTGTCAAAATACAAATAACTTTATTAATTTTACTAACTCTATCAGCTGTAAATTCTACTCTTCCTACATTTTTAAAATCCAATTTTATTTCATTTTGAGAAACATCTGTGATACTGCTATCATAATTCATTGCTGATGTAAGAGACATATACTCTTCCATAATGCTTTTAATATCATTAGTCTTCCAAAAATCTCCTTCAAAAGCCATCGCATTTAATGTTATTCCATCGCTTGTTTCCAATGTAAGTAGCGTGTGCTCATTCTCTTTTTTGTAAAAACTGTTAATTGCTTTTAACTTTACTCCATAATCTCCTAATTCATATGTTGTATATATACTAAGTATAAATCTAATAGTTAAGAAAAGTATAAATGCCAATACTATACCTATGATTATTAACACATTTTTCTTCAAATTCTTCGCCTCTTTTTTCAATATGCTAACAATATATCATATTTTTATTCTTTTTTCAAATACTCTTCATTGCTTATTTCGTAGCTTTTTGATATTATTAGGTACATATAAAAGGAGTGTTATTATGGCTTTTGACGGAATTATCACCAATATAGTTGTAAATGAATTAGACAAAAATCTTTCTGGTAGCAGAGTTGAAAAAATTCACATGCCTACCAAAAATGATTTGATTATTAGTTTTCATACAAATAATAGAGAAAAGCTTAAACTATTAGTCTCTATTGATCCATCTAATGCAAGATTCCATTTTACAAATATTCAAAAAGAAAACCCTGAAAAAGCTCCTCAATTTTGTATGGTTTTAAGAAAATACATTCAAGGAGCAAAGTTTGTATGCATTAATCAATATGGTCTTGATAGAGTCGTTTCTATAGAATTTGAAAACATAAATGAATTAGGTGATTTAACAAAATACAATTTGTATATAGAGTTAATGGGAAAATATAGCAATATTATTTTAGTTAATAGTAACAACAAGGTTTTAGACAGCATTAAACACGTTGATGCTACTATGTCATCTATCAGAGAAGTTCTTCCTGCACGAGAATATATGCTTCCTTCCCCACTTAATAAACAAGAATTTGCTAAAATGAATTTTGATTCTTTTACTGCAAATTTGCAATTAGCATCAATGGATCCATACTTTTCAAAAGAGAATATGACAAAAATAATTGCAAATCAATTTGTTGGTTTCAGCAAAACTTTTGTTGATAATTTATTAATTGTTTCAAATTTTAAAGATACTATAAATACAGAAATTGCTCAAAATATGTTTAATATAATTAATCTGATTTTGTATAATAGTCCTAATCATATGGTTCATCTTATTAAATATGATAATGATTATCATGTTGATTTAACTAATTACTCAACTACTATTAATCGATTAGAAGTATCTGAGTTTCTAGATAAATACTATGGTGAAAAAGAACGCCTTGCACTTTTAAAAAATTCAAAATTAAATCTTGCAAAAGATGTTAATAATTTTAAAAGCAAATATGTAAAAAACTTAAATCGTGTTTTAGACATTTTAAAAGAAGAAAAAAACATGGAAACATATAAGCTTTATGGTGAGCTAATATCTGCTAATATGTATAAACTTCATGGTGGTGAAAAAGAAATAACTGTTGAAAACTATTATGATAATAACAATCAATTAACTATTCCGCTAAATGAAAATATCAGTGCTTCTAGAAATAGTCAAAGTTATTTTAAAAAGTATACCAAACTAAAGAATGCTATTGCTCACGCTTCAGAGCAAAAGAAAGAATATGAAGAAAACATAGATTATCTAGATAGTGTTTTATTCTCTATCGATCAAATTGAATCTAGTAGTGAAATTCAAGAGATTAAAAATGAACTTGTAGAACAAGGATATATACACTATGCATCCGGAAAGAAAAAATACAAAGATGAAGAAGCTCTTGGTCCATATCAATACGATTATGATGGTGTAGAAATAGTTGCCGGCAGAAACAATTATCAAAATGATAGACTTACATTAAAAGAATCCAAGAAAACTTATACTTGGCTTCATGCAAAAGATATTCACGGAAGTCATGTAATTATCAAATCCGAATCTCCAACAAATGCTCAAATTGAATATGCTGCAAAAATTGCAGTTATGCATAGTGAAGCAAAGAATTCGACCAAAGTAAGTGTTGATTATACTCTTGTTAAAAATGTACACAAACCTTCTGGAAGTAAACCAGGAAAGGTAATTTATACAGACTATAAAACTATTATTATATAAATTGCAAATAAAAAACCTTGTGAATAATCACAAGGTTTTATTTTTTAATAATGTTTTTCAAATTTTTGTCTCCTTATCTTTTTCATGTCTTTAACAAAATCAATGCTATAGTCTTTTTCTGCTTTTTGTTCTGTGCTACTATTTTCTATTGTTTTATCATAATTTGTTTCTTTATAAAATCTAGTATGATAATGTGGCTCAACCACCATATTATCTTCATGTAATTCTATCTTTTCGTCTTTACAGAATAGCATTTTATTTTTCTTTTGCATTTCTGGTTCTTCGCACGTATTTTCAATAATTGCAATATATTCTTCAGTTTTAGAAATGTTTTCTTCTTGTTCAACTACTCTTGGAATCTTATTTAATTCATCATAATAATAGCTCCACACATCTTTCTTTTCTTGTCCTAATGCCCATACTCCTGCACCTAACAAATCATACTTATTTACTAATGATAATTTTGATTTAATGTTTTCGTCTGTGTGATACCAGATAGTATATGTGCCATTTGGGATTTCTTCACCATTAATTTTGCATGGTTTCTTATTATTATCTACTGTTATTGTTACTTTGGTTTCACCAATCTCATTATTATATTCTACGATTCCTTTGTGTTTAGAAATCAATGATGGAACAGCACCTATTACTACTGCTTGTCCTCCAGTTTCTTCACTATTATCCCAATATCTTCCAAAAAATGGAATTCCCATTACTATCTTATCTTTTGATACATATTGAAGAGCATATATAATAGAATTCTCTACAAATGCATTACTTGCTACTGGTCCTTCAACGCTTCCTACTGAATGCTCATCATATGCCATTATAAATAGATAATCAGCATATCCTCCTAATTGAGCATAATCATAAGATCCTTGCCAACCATCTTCTCTTCCAAATGGATTTGCTGCAACACAAACTGTAAGTAGTTTTCCTTCTGGCATTTTTTCTTTTAATACTCTTACAAAGTTTGTCAAATCATCTCTATCATCTTCTGTAAGATTTTCTATATCTATATTTACACCATCTAAATCAAAAGCAATAATTGCATCAACTATTTGATTAGATAATTTCTCTGCATTATTAATTGCTTTTCTTCCTTTTGATCTTACCCAATGGTTACTTAAAAATGGTGTAACCAAGATTCCTCTTTCATGCATTTGATTAACAAATAATTGTGTTAAGTTATCTGTTAGATCCAAATTTCCTCTATCATCTAAGTCCATGCATGTTGGGGCAATTTGGTTAATAGCACCATTTGTTCTATCTACCAAGTCTATATTATCTGTTGAGCCATATAAATAGCCCAAACTAACCCTATCTTCTGCGAAAACAGAACCGGCAAAGATAAACATTATTAACATTAAAACTGCAAATAATTTACCAATTCTCATTTTAATCACCTCAATTGCTTTACAAACCAATCTCTTACCAAAAACATTTTATGTATAATTTATATAATTTTACTTTCGTAAACTAATTATAGCATGTTTTTATACTTTTTTCAAACGAAATCGGTGTTACAAGCGCCTTTCAGCTGTTTCCCTAAGAAACAAAATTTTTGTTTTCTTCTATATATTATGTATACTTGTTTGGCTTTTCTTTTATTTGAATTATGTCAAAATGTCCCAAAATGAGCATTTCCGTAGGTTAACATATTTTTGAATGCAAAAAAAATGCACTTATAGATGTTATCGATTAATAATCATCTATAAGTGCATCTAATGCTTTCGAAATTGACTTATTTTAGTCTTTACATATCTGACCATATTCTTTGTTTAGTAGTGTTCTTCTTGCCTTATAATCAGGCATGTACTCTTCCATGATGCCATAAAAATGCTTGTTATGACGTATCTCTAAAAAATGTGTTAATTCATGCAAAGCAACATATTCTAACTCTTCTTTTGGTGCATATATTAAACTTAAGTTTAAAGTAATCTTATTTTTTGATGGTGTACAAGTTCCCCATCTTGTTTTCATAGATCTTATTTGTAATTCATACTCTGGGATTTTATATTTTTTAACCATCTCATCTCTATAACAATCAATCGCATTTTTAAAATCATTAGTTGCGACATTCTTTATCCACTTCATTAAAACATTTTTGGCATATTCTTTATCATCTTTATTTTTTGTAAAAGTAATAATTTGATCTTCGCCAAGAAAAACAAAATTCTTTTTGCTTTCTTCAAAAAACAAATTATATTCTTTTCCTTTAAACCAAATCTTACTATTATTCTCAAAAGAATTTGTTTTAATATTTTTATCGATGTGTTTTTGTTTTTCTAAATTTTTTAAAATCCATTTTTCTTTTTCGTACAATACTTTTTCTATTTCACTAATTAATGCCCACCTTGGTGCAGAAACTTTTAATGTTGAATTTGGATTAATATATATATTTATATTTTTCTTTGCTTTTCTATTTAATTCATATTCAATTATTTTGTTATCAAATATAATTGCTCTCATCATAATGGTTTAATCATTCCCTCTGCACTTTCTTTAGTAGCTACTTCACTAAGTTTTGTAATTTCAAAAGAAATTATTTTTTCGCCAAACTTTATTTCTACTTTATCTCCTACTTTTACATCAGTACTTGCTTTTGCAACTTTTCCATTAACAACCACTCTTCCACTATCACAAGCTTCATTTGCAACTGGTCTTCTTTTTATTACTCTACTTACTTTTAAAAATTTATCTAATCTCATGATGCATCTTCTCCATTCTATTTTTATTATGAACAATTTTAATAAAGTAAAAAATAAAAGGTGACAATTAATTGTCACCTTTTTGTTTTATCTTATTTTCTATTAACAAGATCTTTTAAAGCTTTACCAGCTCTGAATACTGGAGCTTTAGAAGCAGGTATTTTGATTTCTTCTTTAGTTTGTGGGTTTCTGCCTTTTCTAGCAGCTCTCTTTCTAACTTCGAAAGAACCAAATCCAACTAATTGAACTTTTTCACCTTTCTTAAGAGCAGTTTCAACAGCACCTACGAATGCGTTTAAAGCAGCCTCTGCAGATTTTTTTGATAATTCAGCTTCTTCAGCTATTTTAGCGATTAAATCAGCTTTGTTCATAATAAATTTACCTCCTTAAGATAGTTAGGTTTAGGCTTCCTAAACCTGTATATTTCTACAATGCTAATTGTACCAAATTAAGTTATAAAAAATCTACACTTTTTTAAAAAAAATTCAATTTTTTCCCTATTTTTCAGTACTTACAGCATTTATGTAGACTAAAACTAGCTATTTTGTAACATTTAAGAAACAATACTAAAATAAATGCTTATTTTGCAAGCTTTAGCTTGCATAGTATTTTATAAATTTTGTCTCCTGCTGGTAATAATAAATAATCTTCTTTTGATAATACTTTTAATATTACAATTGCTAATGCATATGTAATTACTGCAACACCCAAGCTTGCGATTGTGATGATTCTTGATTCGTAACCAATAATATTTATCATTAATGCATAAAAACCACTCGTTATTCCAGCCATTAATAAAACAGATAATAATGGTTTCAACACAACATCTTTAAAGTTTGTTTCTAACTTTATACTTTTTCTTAGCACATGCGTTACTATAAGTGTTGCAATAAAGTGACATACTACACTGCCAACTGCTGCACCATATACATTTATTGCTGGAATTCTAATTAAAATTAAATTTAAAAGCAATTTAATAATTACACCTACACACAATGCACATGCTGGAATAAACATTCTACCTATTCCTTGCAGTGATGCATTTATGGTTTGGTTCATTACAGTAAATAAAATTGTAAAACTACTAATTTGTAATAATAAAACTGATTCTGGAGAAGTTGCAACTTGTCCATGGAATAATAATTCCAAAACTGGTTTTGCTAATACGCAAAGACCTAAAGAACATGGCAATGCTATTATCATAGATAATCTTATTGAGTAAGAAATTCTTTTTGATGCAAGAGCCTTGTCATCTTTTGCAATTGCTTCCGTTACTGCTGGAACAAGTGCTGTAGCAAATGCAATATTAATCGAAAGTGGAAGTCCTATTAGCATATCTACTTTACCTGCTAATATTCCATATAGTCTTGTTGCCTCAGCAACTATCAAACTACTATTATTTGCAAATTTCTCAGGGTTCATAATTGGTAATACTTGTTGCAAAATATTATTTACAGTAAACGAATCAATATTTCTATTTATTGCAGACACAATTGATGCAAGTGACATCGGTATAGAAAGACTAAGTATCATTTTAACAATTCTTCTTATACTGCCTTGTGCATTTACTATCTCATCTTCATTAGTTATTGGATCCTGATCACCATCTTTTAATTCATTTATATCATTCTTGTGTAATTGATAATATATAAATAAATATGCTAATCCAATAGCACAAGAAATAGTAGATGCTATATTTGCCCATACAGCCATAATAGCTGTGATTGTATCTTTATTAATTCCATACTCTAAAGCAAGCTCTGCTTGATTTGTATATATATAATGAATCCCATATACAAACAATATAGTTAATCCTGCTTTAAATATTTGTTCCAAGGTTTGATTAAAAGATGATGGTTTCATATTATACATGCCATTAAAATATCCTCTAATAACCGCTGCAATAGAAACAAATATAACAGATGGTGCAAGTGCAAGCAATACACCACTTGCAGAATCATTTCCAGCAAGAGATGCCATAGGCTTTGCGCACACTATCATTATCAAAGTTCCAATAATTCCTACTATAGAAAACAAACCTAAAGCAACTCTAAAAATACGTTTCGCTTCTTTTATCTGTCCTCTGGCAACCTTGCCTGATACTAATTTGGAAATTGCACCTGGAACACCAACAGTAGTTACAGTTAGTAAAAGCATATATATATTAAATCCTATGCCATATATTCCATTTCCCTCATCGCCAAACTCAGGAATAACGGTAAGAACATGTCTATACACAAAACCCAATAATTTAACTAAAACTTGTGCAACCATTATAGTAAAAACGCCAGCCATAAATGATTGCTTTTTACTTTTAACTTTTTCCATTTTTTTGTTTCATTCAACTCATTTCATTTTAGTATATATAAAACTGAAGTAAATAATCTTACTTCAGTTTTCTTTAGTTTTTATTCTTCTTCTGTTACTTCTGATTTTTTCTTTCTGCCTCTCTTTTTAGCAGGTTTCTTTTCTAGTAATATTTTATCTAATACTTTTATAAAGTCCTCAATAAGAACAATTTTAATAGTAGGAATTTTTCCTCTAATATATTCTTCCATGGTTTGTTTCAATAAACGAAGATTTCTTTCTTCATTCTCTGCATCATATGCTTTAGAGTATCTAGCAAACATTAGATCTTTTAAAAGAACTACATCTTCGTTATTTAACATTAGAATACGTTCAAATAAAGTATTCATGTTGTAATACTTCATTATTGGAACATCAAGATGTTTTTCACTAAATACTTCAGACAATCTTTCCATCTTATCTGGTATCATCTCAAAGAACTCTTTAGAAATATTAATATATTCTTTCTCTTTTGTTTGAAGATTTAGATTATTAAAATGCTCATATATATAACTGATGTTATTGTCGTCTCTTTCAATTTCGATACCATCTAAGTAGCTTTCAACATTATCGCAGTATTTTGAATTTGCAGCTGCCATATTCATACCATTTATAAATGTAAGTTTCAAAAATTCCATGTCTATATCTAATAGACCTTTTTGAACAAAGAAATTCAAAATTACATATAGTTTAAGATACTCAATTAATTGAAGTTTTCCTGCCTTAACATCTTCTAAAGTTTCGGTAATTATTTGATTAAACTCGTTATCTTCAATCTTCCAATAATCTTCTGTAAGTAGTCTCTTGTAACTTGGAACATGACCCGCGGCATCTTCAGAAACAATTGCTTCCATATCTGCTCTAAAGATTCTCATATCAAAAATTCTTGTTCTTACATAGTGTTCTACAAATTTAAAGAAACGATAATCTGTTTTAAATGTGAAGTAATAGTTGTTATCAAATTCTTTAATATAGAATTGTTTATTATCTTTCATTAATTTTGAAGCTACAAGAATCATTTTATATTCTTCAAGAGAATTAATATCCATTAACTTATCTTTAGTTATCTTACCAGCTTTAATTTCAAACGATACAGCTATTGTAAATATCAATAAAGACTTAAGTACTACATCTTGAACATCTGGATATTCTTGTTTAGTTATCTCAAAAATCTTTTGGAAATCATTTAATGCATGTTTTAAAATTCTTAGGTTTCTTGTTCCACTTCTATTAAATGTCTGTACAATCAACGAAGAATTCTTTCTTAAGAAAAGAATTAAATCCGGATTAGCTTCGTATCTCATAAGTACGCCATTAATGATGTAATTAAACTCCGGCACATATTCAAAAGTTTCTCCGATTAACTTTTCTTTAATTCTTTCATAATCATTTGCTTTATCAAAAATATGTTCAATGGTATCTTCAATTTGTTCTACCATAGGTTTTTCTATTTCAACATTTTCTTCATCAGCATCTGTTGTTGCAGGAAGAAGAGCAGCTTCATTTTCTGGAGTTTCTGGTCTAATTTTTCCTTCGTGGCTCAATATATATGTAGCTATAAATGTCTTCATTTCAACATTTGTGCTCTTTAACTTTTTAGAAAGCTCTTTTTCATTACAAATAATTATCGTTTTGATATGATCATGTTCTACGAAATTATTAATGTAACCCAAAACGTCAATAACATCAACGTTTGCTCTCTCTAAGTCATCAAAGCAAAGAACCTTATCATCCATCTCAAAGAATTTAGAAAAATCTACTTTTTCATTTGCTTGCATAATGCCAAAGCTATTAGCCATATCTAAGCCTGTTTTAACATATTCAGGTATACTAGACATGTTTCTGCTATCTAATATCTTTTTGATAGATTTATTAATATTAGGATTCATCTCCATGAATATCTTTTTACTAATATCATCTAAGTTTGAAATACCATATAAAGACATATAAATTGTTCTATATCTCTTTCCGTTGATTTCAGTAGTTTCGATTTTGCTTCTGACTTTATTATTCCAAAAGTAAGTCTTACCACTACCCCACTCACCATTAATCATAACAGCATGGTCCGTATAAGGCTTTCTAATATAGTCCAAAATGCTCTCAACTAATTCATCCATTTAAGTACTTCCTCCTTAATTTCTTCCTAAGTATAAATCAAAAGCTTTGTTATGCTCTTGCAATTGTAGCGACGGTTATTTCTAACACACCTGCATCTTTTAAGATTCTACTACATTCATTAACCGTACTTCCCGTAGTAAAAATATCATCTACAAGTAGCACTTTCTTACCCGCTAAACTTTTTCTAAATAAAACTTTATATACGCCACTAACATTTTGCTTTCTTTGTGCAATTTTTAATGTGCTTTGAATTTTATTATTCTTAATTTTCACTAACCCATATTTCAAAATCGGTATATTAATATGATTAGAAATATACTTCGCAATCATATATGATTGATTAAACCCACGTGCAAAATATCGATTAATTGAGATTGGAACATATAAAACATAATCATATTTAGCTTGTGAAAATTTTTGAATTATTTTTAATATTTCTGAGGCAAAAAATTCATGTAAATAAGTTTTATTATAGAACTTAAAATCTAATAGTAAAGTTCTAACAAAACCTTCATATTTAAATGCATAAAGTAAATAATCAAAGTAAGTATTATATGACTTTTTTAAATCATTTTGCCCTCTTATATATTCTAATTTTTTTTTGCAATTATTGCAAGTAAAATCTTGCTTTTCGTAGGCAGAAACGCCTATTATTTTTCTACAAAAAATACAAGTATCTGGATATATAAAATTAAGTATTTTTTTTAACAAAAATGGGAGCTCCTTTCATTTATATAAAGTTGCCCCCATTATCTTTTTAAAATTCAATGTTACTAATAATATCATTAAATATCTCTTCGCCTGCAGATTCCATTTTAGCTTCATCAGCAGTAAATATAAAGTGATATAGTTTAGTAGATATAACTACATATAGCGATTTTGTAAGTTTTCCATCATTTCTTGTAGTATATTCAATAGCGTCATATGTATAAACCTTTTTAAATTGCGAATCTACAAGTTCACTATCCGCATCTTCTAATGCTATCAAAATATCTTTTAATTGTTCAATTGTGTAATCAGACATATCTAGGATGTTAGTTACTTGTATAAACATTTTGTAAAATCCTTCGTCTTTATTAACAATTCCAGTATTATATGAGTCATCTACTGACACATAATCAACATAGTTAAACTTTAAGAATAAATTTGGATTTTTATATGTCTTTATTTCATGTTTTTCAATTTCTGTACCATCAAATAATTTAATGCTATTTATTACATTATCTACTACATTGTAATTTTCTATGTTGTAGAAATAAATGATATATTCAACATTATCTCTCTTGATATATAGAAAATATGAATTATCTTTGTCGTATCCATAAACTGCATATTTATAAAAACCAATTGAGCCTTCTGTTGTCTCTTCATAAGGAAGCGAATATCTATATCTTTCTTTAAACACGCCTTCTGCAAATGATGTAAAATATAGTTCTTCATTATGATTTATTCTAACTGTCATAAGATTCTTTGTCTTATAATTTACTTGTGTCTTTTTATCTTTTATTTCAACTATTTTTGCACCTTTTGGAACTGAAAAACTAATTCCATACTCGTTATTTGTATATTTTGAATCATCTTCAACATTCTTTGGCTTCATATTATAGATGTTACCATTAACCTTGAAATTCTTTGCTGGAATATCAACATCTCTTCTTAAAACCAGATTACCTTCTATGATAACATTATTAAAGCTTGTATCGTTACCGCCTTCTGCAATTATAAGATTTCCATGAATAGTAGCATTATTTAATCTAACTTTACTTCCACGAATGATTGTGTCTCCATAGACATCTTTAGAAAGCTCTCCGTAAGAAATATATTGATCAACAATATTTCCTATCAAAGTAATAACTTCTGCTCTTGTTATCTTATTTTTAGGTTTAATCGTATTATCTTGATAACCCGAAATATATTTGTTAGATAAAAATGCATTTATAGATTCTTTGGCCCAATTAGAAACCTCGTCATAATCTGAAAACGAAGGAACTATCTCATATTTTCCAAGAGGAACCATAGCTCTTTGAATCATACAGATTGCTTCTTCTCTAGTAATTAAATCATTTGGTCTAACCCTACCAGAAGTATCTCCTTCAATAAAACCAGACTCAATTCCTTTTCTAATTTCAACATAGTACCAATCTTTTACGCTTATATCTGGCACATATCTTGTATTTTCAACCTTATTACCAAGTAATCTATTTAATACTGTAACAAGCTCTGCTCTTGTCATATTGTTATTTGGTTTAAAAGAACCATCTGCGTAGCCAGAGATTATTCCATTTAGAGATAATTCATTTATCTTTTTCTCGGCCCAATGACCTTCGGTATCAGTATATGCAAAAACGATATTAACATTTAAGACTATTAGCATAACAAGTGCTAATAACAATAATTTTTTTTGCATTTATTTCCCTCCTATAAGGAAAAACCTTCGTGATAAATTATATCATATTTATCAATACTTTTGCCAATAACTTTGTAATATTTTTGTAATATTTTTTGTTATTTTTGGAATATATTGTAGTATTTATCTAGTTTATACTGTAAACCTGTATTTCTCTTTTTTATTTCGTTATTATCTATCATTCTATTAACAATATTACTTTCTCCAACTATTACCAAAAGTTCTTTAGCTCTAGTGATTCCAGTATATAATAGATTTCTTGTATATAGCATAGGAGGTCCACTTATTATTGGCATTACAACAACTGGAAATTCACTTCCTTGGCTTTTATGTACAGTTATAGCATATGCATGTTCTAATTCATCTAAGCTATCTAAAGTATAGTCAACTAGCTTTTCGTCATCAAAAATTACTTTCATTCCATCTTCTGAAATTTCCTTTATAACGCCCATATCACCATTATAAATTCCGCTTCCATAATTCTTGCCATCTAGAGATTCCCAGACCAAATCATAATTATTTTTAGTCTGCATTACTTTATCGCCTTCTCTAAATATTATTCCGCCAAATGCTTTTTCTTTTTTAAATTTATTTTCTGGATTTAATACCTTTTGCAATTCTTTATTTAAAATCTTTGTACCTGAATCACCTTTTTTAGTTGGAGTCAAAACTTGAATATCTTTAAAAGAATCATAATTACCATACTTTTGTAATCTTCCACCTAATAATTCCGACACCTGAGTAATAATATTTGTTCCATTTATAAAGAAAAAATCATTATCTCTTGTTGTTAAATCAATCTTTTCACCCTGGTTAACTTTGTGTGCATTTACAATTATTTCACTTTCTTGCGCTTGTCTATATATGTGCGTAAGCTTTACAAAAGGAACTAGATCACTATCTATTAAATCTTTTAAAACATTTCCAGGTCCCACCGAAGGAAGTTGGTCACTATCGCCAATTAGTATTAATCTTGTTTTTTCTTTTAATGCTTTTAATAAAAAATGCATTAAAAGAGTATCTACCATAGACATTTCATCTACAATTATTACATCTTGATCCAATTTTGGAACTTCATAATTAATAGAAATTCCTTCTTCTTCTGTTTTGCCAAGTGCCAATAACCTATGGAGTGTTCGTGCATCCATACCTGTCGTTTCAGTTATCCTCTTGGCAGCTCTACCGTGTTGGTGCACATAGTGCAACATCCATTTTTTCTATTTCAGTTATTTTTAATATTGTTTTAATAATTGTTGTTTTACCTGTACCTGGTCCACCAGTTATGATTGCAATCTTATTATTAAATGCCATTTGTATTGCTTTCTTTTGTTCATCTGATAAATCAATTCTGATTTTTTGTTCTATATCTTTAATCTTACTTTCAATATTTACTATTCTTTTTACTTTATCATTGCAAAGCATCATAACCCTTCTTGCAATTGAGTCTTCCGCTTCGAAATAATTGCTTAAATAAATGTAACCATCTTCTAAATATATTTCTTTTGAATAACTCAAACTAGTTAACTCATTTTCAACTAATTCTTCAGGAACTTTTAGAACATTGCTTACATAGTTTATTAATTCTTCTTTTTTAGAACATGTGTTACCATTTCTAGAAGATAAACTAAGCGCATATTTTATTCCACTAGATATTCTAAAGTTTGAATTATAATCTACCCCTAATGAAATAGCCATTCTATCTATTGTTTCAAAACCAACACCATGAAGAATTTTTAACAATATATATGGATTATCTTTTATCTTATCTATCGCATTAAAACCTAATTCTTTATAAACTCTATTTGAATTTGTAGCTCCTATATCGTACTTTTGCAAAAATAAAACTATTTGCCATAGTTGCCATTCTTTGTTGAATTCTTCCGAAATTTGAGTTGCCTTACTACTTGTTATTCCAGATATTTCTACTAGTTTATATGGCTCAAATCTAAGCACATTTACAGTATCTTCTCCAAACTTTGAAACAATCTTTTTAGAAGTTGCTGGTCCAACTCCTTTTATAATTCCACTTCCCAAATATTTTTCAACTTCCACTACTGTAGATGGCATAATTTTTTCAAAACTATTTACCTTAAATTGTTCTCCATATAGAGCATGATTTACTAAGCTACCATCAGCTTTTATGATGTCTCCTACACTGATAAAAGGCATAGTTCCAACAGCAGTTATTAGTTCACTATTAACATCTAAATTGCACACTGTATATCCATTTTCTTCGTTATAATACACTATGCTGTCAACTTGTCCTTTTATTTCCAAAATTAATTCCTCCAAATTAAAAAAAGTGAGTCTTTAATGACTCACTTTTATGTAATACTACCTAACTATTTCATCCACCGAAAATGTTGCCGTAGGAGCAGTATTGTCTATAAAGAATGCATTACTTCTAAACATCTTCGTTCTTTCTACACCAACATCCGTATATTTAACTAATACCCATAAAAACCAGCCATTTCCAGTTTTGTCTTGTAATGGTGCTAGATTAATTGTTACACCATCCATAGCTTCTGAAGTAGAAATTGTTTCACCTACAAAAGCACTTTCACTAGGTTCATTTATTTCTTCAGACCACATATATCTTATTTCTCTAATCTCAGTTTCTTCACCTATTACAAATGTAAGAGCTGCAGCTTGCTGTCTTGCCCATTCTGAATTTCCATTTGGAACAAATTTAATATCTACTTTTCCTCTTACTAAATCAGGAGTAGGTATAATCGGATCATCTGTTTTATTGGTAATTTTTGAGCCATTGTAATTAACTAAAATTAATCCATCCCAATAATTTACAAGATATTCTCTATTTTCTCTTATACCTTTTACATTAAAGTTATTTCCAAACTCATCATCAAATGCAGCTTGATTCATTAAATAGTACTTAAATGGTGCTTGAATGTCCGGATTCCCATTTATATTTTCAATATGTTCAATTTCTTCTGGTGTCAAAACTGGTCCAAATTTGCTTTCCAAATCAGCATCAGAAATTTTATATTCTTCTTCGTTTGGAATAAACTGATCCGTCATTATTAATGATTTAGCATTCTCTACAACGCTTTGAACATTTGAAAGCTCCAATTTAGCATCTGCTTCCATGCTATCATTAATAACAGATGAAAGTATTGGAGCAGTAATTGCTGCTAAAATTATTATTAAGAGAATCGTTACAATAAGTGATATCATTGAGATACCTTTTTCATTTGTCATTTTATCCTCCAAAAAATTAAAATTAATTTATTGGTCCAACTACTGAGCTTGTTTCAAAATTAACTAAAAACACGGCGCTTTGAGAAACATTATCTACATTTAAACTAACTATATCTGCATGTCTTAAAATTCGAGTGTATTCCATTAGTGTAATGTTTTTTTCTATAAAACTAGAAATTTCTCTTTCAAGAGTATGTTCTTCAACTTCTCTTTTCGATACCATTCTATTTTCTGATTTAAATAAATCAATTAAGTATTGTTTAATTGCTTCTTTAGTATCGTACTCATCTGGAATTTTATCTCCAACTAATGGATTAGCAGTACTATTCCTTTGATAATTTCCATACCTAACAGCAACCGCTTGTACTATTTGATTTCTTTCAGAATTTTCTTTAGCTTGTTGTGCTTTATCATAATCTTCTGTGCTTGCTCTTATTGCCACCATTGAAAGAATTATTAAAACTATAATAGTAACTATTAAAGCAATTATACTTACACCTTTATTATTCTTCATACGCACCTCTATTTTTTAGGTTCTATTTCTCTCCATTGATTTTCTGTTGGTTCTCCATCAACAACTGGATAGAACTCAACGTTCCAAACTTTGTCTAAGTTCCAAGATGTAAAGTCACTAGTTGTATGGTTTGTAGCAGATAGTTCATTGATAACATCTTTTTTAACATCACCTTCACTATTACCTACACCAGTTAATAATTCAGCATTTTCTTTTAACCAGAAATTTTCTTCAAAGTTATAAGTTAAACTTCCATTAATAGCTCCTGCAAATCCACCTCTATCTTCTAAACATTCTCTTGTTACGAAAGTATATGCATAGTTATATTTGAAGTGAACATCAGTTAAACCATTTAGCATTAACTCACCCATAAATCCGCCGCCCTTTTTTGGACAAAGTGCAATATTTCCTCTTGCATATGAGTGTTGAATTATAATATTTGAATTTCTATCAGCAGATTGCGCAACAACGTATCCTATTAAACCTCCAGCAACTTCTCTAGCTGCTGAAACATTTGCTTTAGCACTACATTGGTCTATATTAATTGCATTAGCATTAAATACATTACCAATTAATCCACCAACTTCTCTTTCTCCAGTTATAATTGTTTTTTCTCTAACAAAAACTTTTGATACCTTTCCGCCTTGCATTGTTCCTGCAAAACCACCAACTTGATTATGGCCATTTACATTTACGTTACACATTATGTTTGATGCATTTCCGTCAAATGATCCAACTATACCTCCGGCCATATCATGTTGACCAGTAATAACAACACCATTTACTTTACAATTTTCAATAGTACCGTGACATACTGAAGCAATCGCACCTGTACTCTTTCCACCTTTAACATTACAGTTAATTAAAACCATATTCTTAATTACAGCATCTTTGCCAACATAACCAAAGAATCCCATATTAGGAATGTCGCTTTTATCTATAGAAAAGTTATAAATTCTATATCCTTTTCCATCAAATACTCCATTAAACATTCTTCCATCTGTTCCTAGAGGCACCCATTCTTTTTTATATCCACTCATATCGATATCCGCATTTAAAATAAATGTAGCATTTAAATTGTTTGGATCTTGTAGAGCTGCAACATCATCTACCGTACGTATTATTATACGTTTCTTTAATTGTTCTCCATTAGCAGCATTACTGATATCATCTTTTTCAAATATTTTTTCTCCTTTGTATGTAATGCCATCTAAATAAACAACATTTCCATTTTCGTAATTAATTGCATATCCAGCATTAGATGAAGCACTAATTCTAGGAGATGTACTTCCTAAAAACTTTGCATCATTCATTTGATCTTTGTTTACTAAATAGTAACCATGTTTAAATTCTATTTTTTGACCCATAAAATCTATTTTTGCTTGCTTTTTAGGATCTTTCTCGTTCTCTTGTTCTATTCCAATAAAATCTTTATAATCAGGATTACCTTCATCATGTTTTTGCTTATATTCAACTACTTTTATACTTATAGCATTGACTTCAGCACTAATATTTTGTAATCTTTCCCATTGTTTTTTATTATTATTGTCTCCAATCATCTTTATAGCAACAATAACAATTGCTATAACAACAATCGCAATTACTATAAGCAGCATATTCATTTGCTTCTTGCTTTTATCTTCAAGAAGGCTTTCCTGCTTTTTTCCCAAAACATCTTCCAAATTTACGCCCATATGACTCTACTCCTTTGTAAAATATATATCTATATAAATAAAAAACCATAAAATATCTCCTAATTAGATTACTATTTTTAAGTATCAATGTCAATTAATATAATGTTACATTTTTCTTACGGAAATAACGATTTTTAGCCAAAAAAGAAGCCGTTTTTTGTCGGCTTCTTCTAATTATTTTTTATGTTGTTTTTTCAATTTAAGACAACTTTGATTTAACTATTTCATTTATTGTTTTTCCATCTGCTCTTCCAGCTGTTTTTGTTTTAACAGCTTGCATTACTTTTCCCATGTCTTTCATTGTTTCAGCTCCAACTTCGGCAATTGTTTCCTCGATTATTTTAGTTAGTTCCTCAGTTGAAAGTTCTTCTGGAAGATACTCTTTTATAATAGCTAATTCTTCATTTGTTTGAGCAATTAAATCCTCTCTTCCAGCTTTTTCAAATTCTGAAAGTGCATCTTTTCTCTTTTTTGCTTCTTTTGAAATAATATCTATAATATCGTTATCTTCTAATTCAACCCTTTTATCTACTTCAATTTGCTTAACTGCAGCTCTAATCATAGTAATAGTATTTTTCTTAACTTCATCATGATTCTTCATAGATTCTTTTAAGTCTTCCATTAATTTTTCTTTTAAACTCATATTAATTCTCCTTTCATTATTTTAACGATAGTGACACTTTTGATTGCCTGTACCGATGACCATTGGTCACCAATGCTCACCTCTACGAAAAACAAAAAGTTGCCACGAATCTAATTCGTAGCAACTTATAAAAATCACGTTTATATAAATGCTAGATATTAGAATTTTCTCTTTCTAGCGGCCTCTGATTTTTTCTTTCTCTTTACGCTTGGTTTTTCATAGTGTTCTCTTTTTCTAACTTCTTGCAAAACACCTGAACGTGCGCAATCTCTTTTAAATCTCTTTAGAGCATTTTCTAAAGACTCATTTTCTCTAACTTTAACTCCCATTTTAAGTTTCCCTCCTTCCAAAATTTACAATTTAAGTAAAGAAAGAATACTTATTTGATCTTATTAAGAGCTTTATCAAGTGCTGATTTCTTTCTAGAACATGTATTATCTTTGATAACACCTTTTCTAGCAGCTTTTTCAACTGCTTTAACAGCAACTTTATATGTAGCTAAAGCATTTTCTTTGTTTCCTGCTTCAACTTCTTGAAGGAAGTTCTTAACAGCTGTTTTGTATTCAGATTTAATCATAGTATTCTCAAGAGTTTTTGTTTTGCTTGTATTAACTCTTTTTATAGCTGATTTAATGTTTGGCATGTGACTAGCACCTCCTTCTTACTTTCCAAATCTACGAAAGGTAGTTTAGCATATAACATCTTAAAAATCAAGTCTATTTAATCTCTATTTTAACTATTTTTTTCTTGCCTTTTGCTAATACAAAGCTTGTTTTGTCAACTTGCATTGCAACGTCTACAACCTTTTCGCCATCTAATGTTACACCGCCTTGTTGAACTAATCTTCTAGCTTCTGATTTAGATGGAGCAATTTCAGCTGCAACCAT
Source organism: Clostridia bacterium (assembly GCA_017518295.1). Lineage (GTDB taxonomy): Bacteria > Bacillota > Clostridia > TANB77 > UBA1234 > RGIG6105. The sequence continues at coordinate 446,824 of JAFWVJ010000017.1, read as the reverse complement.
AATATCTAAAATTCCTTTGTTTTCGCCCGAGATTTCGATAGTAGGCATATTTTCAGCCATTAATTCACCTGAAAATAGCTTTTCTGAAGTCTCTTTTGCCTTGATAGCTTCTTCTTCACCATGAAGATATTTTACTACTTCAAAAGCTAAACGTTTACCTGCTTCTCTCTTTTCTGGACAAGTTTTTACACTTTCTTCTAGAGCATCTATTTCTTCTTTTTCTAAGAATGTAAATCTTTTAATATATGGAATTACCATCTCATCATCAGAGTTTAGCAAATATTGGTACATTTGATATGGTGTAGTTTTTTCTTTATCTAACCATAAAGCATTTCCTTCTGATTTACCAAACTTAACACCTGATTTTGTAGTAACTAAAGGCATTGTAAAGGCATATGCTTCTTTTCCTAAAACCTTTTTTATTAGCTCAACGCCAGATGTAATATTTCCCCATTGATCTTGTCCAGCTACTTCCATAACACAGTTTTTGTTCTTATATAACCACAAAAAGTCATAAGCTTGCAAAAGCTGATAACTAAACTCGCAGTAAGAGATTCCCTCATCTAGTCTTCTCTTTATAATATCTTTATTTATCATATAAGAAACGTTAAAGAACTTACCTACATCTCTTAAAAAATCAATTAATGTAATTCCTTCTGTCCAATCTAAATTATTTACCATTTCACAGTCAGGAAAGTACTTGGCTAGTTGATTTTTAAGGCCTTGAACGTTTTTAGCAATTACTTCTTTTTGAGATTCATCTCTTTCTTTAGTTTCTCTAGGATCACCTATTAAACCCGTTGCACCACCTACTAAAACTATTGGATGATGTCCGTATTTAGCTAGTCTCTCACAAATCAAAAAGCTTGATAAATGGCCTATGTGAAGCGAATCAGCTGTTGGATCTGTGCCTATATAAAAAGTCATACCACCTTTATTTAGTTTTTCAATAAAGTCTGGATTGCTTGTCATATCTTTAATTAAGCCCCTGTACTCTAAATCTTCATAGCATGTCATATTAAATTCTCCTCTCATATTCGTATTAGCGACCATAAGTCGCCGATGCAACAAAAAAGAGCCCTCAAAACCTAGGGACGAAAGCTTTCGCGGTACCACCCTAGTTTATGATTGCTCATACACTCAAATTTTATGCTTTAACGCAGCAATTACGGTTTAACTCTAGGGGCGTAACTCCCTTTCTCCGCTAAACTATGGCTCGAATTATACCAAACAGGTAAAAAAAAGTCAAACAAGAGTTAAAATATTTTACATAATTCAAACTGCTATTTTCCGTAAGGATATTCCCGATTTTTGGCTCTATATCAACACTTTAAGCCTGTTTTTTATTGATTTTGTGCTAATTATGTAGTATAATTATGTTATCTTCTTGAAGAAGACTTTACAAAAGATAAAAGTGTAATTTCAAAGGGGTTGGTTGTTATGGATAAGATCTTTAAAACTCTAAACTCGATAAATGGCTTTTCAAAGAAAATCATATTTATTGCTAGTAGTGCTGTACTTATTGCTTGCATTAGTGGCATATGTTTGATTGCATACAACTCTGCATTTGTACATGATGTTGAATTGTTTGAAATCGGCTCAATGTTAATTAAAAAATCTACAGTTGTATTTGCTCAATTTATTATTGGTGCATTAATTATCGATTGGATTAATACTACTTTGCAGAATAATGATGACTAACTCTTTTATTAAATATTGAATTTATCCTTAAACTTAAGACGCTAAGGTTTCCTTCGTCTTAAGTTTTTCGTTTTGCTTTTAAGAATTTTCTCGTTTGTAATAAAACAAGTATTGTTGTGCTATTCCTGCATACTCTTTCCACTTATTAAATGCATATTCGTTAATCTTTTTTAGATTTTTTGTTTCAACATATACTTCATTCATTATCTTAATTATCCAAGTATCTACCGGAAAAGCTTCTGTTTTTTTCATAGAAAAAAGTAATATACAATCTGCAACCTTACTACCTACTCCATCTATTAGCATCAATTCTTTTTTAGCTTCTTTATACTCTTTAAGCATTATTATGTTTAATTCTATTTTTTTATCTGCAACTTGTTTTGCCGCACCATAAACATATTTATCTCTAAAGCCTAAATTACATTCTCTTAGTTTTTCCATAGTACATTTAGATAATTCTTTTGGTGACGGAAATAAATAATATACTTTTGCTTCGTTATTTCCTGTTAGCTTTTTATTTTCATCTATGCTCAAAGATATCTTTTTGCCGCACTCTCTTGAAATGTTTTCTATAGTCTTTGATATTCTTGGGATATTATTGGCTGCAGATATTATATAACTAATTAACATCTCAAATGGATCTTGATTTAATATTCTTATACCCTTGCCAAATTTAATAGCTTCTTTCATAGTAGTATCATTTTTAGATATTATTTTTTTTGCCTTATCGTAATCTGTATTTAAGTCAAAATAATCTTGGCAAAAACTCTTTAAGTCTGCTTGTTCATTTATATATCCACATATTTCTACCATTGATTTAAATTTGCTAACATTTAAAACACCTATCTTAACTACTCCAGTGTAACTTCCATTAGGTTCTTTTTTCCATCTAAAGCATTGGCCACATTCAAATATATCTTTTAATTCAAAATTATTAACATCTTTTAAAATAATCTTTTTATATACCATAACTATTCTCCAATTATTGTTTCTTGTATTATACAATTACATTAAAACTAATTCAAATTCTAATAATAAATTACAATTTATTCACGTATTTTTCACAATTCGTTTGTATAATAGCTTTAAATTGATAAAATATTGGTGAGGTGATTTACATGGCTAGCAATAAAATCTTGGTCGTTGATGACGAAGCAAGAATGAGAAAATTAATAAAAGATTTTTTAACTGCTAAAGATTATGTTGTGCTTGAAGCAGCAAATGGACAAGAAGCACTAGATATATTTAACACAGATACTACTATAAACTTAATAATATTAGATGTAATGATGCCAGTTTTGGATGGTTGGGCTACTTTAAGAGAAATACGTGCAATATCTAAAGTGCCAATTATAATGCTTACCGCACGCGGTGAAGAAAGAGATGAATTATTTGGGTTTGAACTTGGGGTTGACGAATATATTGCAAAACCTTTTAGTCCAAAAATCTTAGTTGCTCGTGTAGAAGCAATTTTAAAAAGAGCATTCCCTTCTCAAGAAGATGTTAAAGACTTAGATGGAATTGTTATAGATAAAGTTGCTCATAAAGTTACTGTTGATGGAAAAGACATTGACTTAAGTATGAAAGAATTTGAGCTATTGGTTTATCTGACAGATAACGCTGGAATTGCACTATCTAGAGAAAAGATTTTAAATTGTGTCTGGAATTATGAATACTTTGGTGATTCTAGAACAATTGATTCTCATATAAAAAAGGTTAGAAAAAAATTAGGCAAAAAAGGCTCTCATATTCAAACAGTAAGAGGCCTTGGATATAAATTTGAAGTATAAAAAGAGGTGATTTAATGAAAAACTCACTTAATTTAAAACTCTTTTTGTCTGTATGTTTACTTTTAATACTAATTATACTAACTGTTATTTTATTAAATACAACAGTATTGGAATCTTTTTATAAAAATCAAAAAGAGAAAAACCTTATAGACATATACAATCAAGCATCAACTTATTATAGTGAAAATAATATTGATTCAACTTCAGATTTTTTTGTTGAACTGCAAAAAATCGATTCAACAATGAATATAGAAATTGTAATTGCAGATAAAGATAATAATGTTGTTATTACAAGCTCTAATAACTTTCTTAAAAATGGTTTCTTAATGCCAAGACCTAACGATAACAACCCTAGAGAGCCAAAAAATCCAAATAACAATGATAAAGAAAATTTCGACAATCAATTTCAAAAAGCTTTAGAATTATTATCTAATGAAAACCCATATATAATCAAAACATTTTCCGATAATAAATTTAATACAGATTATGCTACTTTGTATGGATTGATAAACAATGATTATTATATTTTTTTAAGAACACCTATTGAGTCAATTAGAGAAAGCGTTCAAATTTCAAACAAATTTTTAATACTCGTTGGTATAGTTTGTATCATCATAAGTAGTATTATCACTTATGTTGTATCTAAAGCATTTACAAAACCTATTTTGGAATTAAATGATATAGCTCAAAAAATGTCAAATTTAGATTTTAGTAAAAAATATGATGTTATTACTCAAGATGAAATTGGCACTTTAGGAATGAGCATAAATAAACTATCAAATAATCTAGAGAAAACTATTCAAGATTTAAAAGAAGCCAATATAGATTTAGAAAAAGATGTAGAAGAAAAATCAAAACTTTCAGAAATGAGAAATCAGTTTATTTCTGATGTTTCTCATGAATTAAAGACTCCTATCGCACTTATTCAAGGCTATGCCGAAGGTCTAAATGATGGCATAGTCACAGATGAAGAAAGTAAAAAGTACTATGTAGAAGTCATTTTAGATGAAGCAAATAAAATGAGTAACCTTACAAAAGATCTTTTGGACTTATCAAGACTCGAATATGGAAAAGAAGAATTAGTTTATCAAGATTTTAGTATTAATGATTTAGTTAAAAACACTTTAAAAAAGAATGAAGTTCTATTCAAAGAAAAGAATATTACATCAGAATATATTTCCGATGGAACATATTTAGTAAAAGCTGATTCTAATAGAATTGAACAAGTACTAACAAATTATATTTCAAACGCAATAAAAAATGTATCTAATGAAAACATTATTAGATGTAAAATCGAAGATCTTAAAGATGAAAATAAAGTAAGAGTAATTGTATTTAACTCGGGAAATAAAATTAAAGATGAAGATATGCCAAGATTATGGACCAGATTTTATAAAGTTGATTCTTCTAGAAATAGAGATGCTGGTGGAACAGGAATCGGTTTATCGCTAGTTAAAGCAATTATGACTCAGCATCATCAAAAATATGGTGCAAATAATTTAGATAATGGTGTTGAATTTTGGTTTGAATTAGATAAAGCTAAATAAAAAAAGGCCTGCAAACGCAGGCCCTTTTATTTCTTTAAGGAGTCAATCTGTGGACAATTTCAGTAAATCTTTTATATACTGAACAGCATGATCCGTTCTTAATAACTCTTCCTTTAAGTTCTGTTAGATCCTCACCCAAAGAACGAGCATAGAGGTGATTGATGCCTATACGCATCGCCCATTCTTCGAATACAGTCTCAGCAATATTAGGATAACGATTCATTAATTGTCTTAATGTATATCCAGATGTATGCACATTCTTATCAGAAAAATCATGTTCAAGTCTTAAAAGATATAGTTCGTCATCGAGCATCTTGTGGAAACCTTTAATCAGCTTCCATTGGAATGGGGTGTAGCCTTTCTTTTTAGAAATAGCCGCCTCCTCATCAGACAAATCCCTCTTGAGGAAATCCACCATCCCTAGTTTCCGGAATGTACGGTCAACCTTTGATTTATCAACCGAAATCATTCCCTCTGGTTGACTATCGACGCCACTCATACTTCCTCCTTGTTTTATTTCTGGTACACCAGAAAAAATATGTAAGCTAAAAAGCTTACTTGGCTATTCTACCAAGTAAGCTTTTATGTGTCAATAGTCTATAGGGATTTGAGGGTCATTTCTGGTTCCCACGGTTTGTCTAACTGTAATGCTCGTAATTTTGCCTGTTTTGCTATCTCCGCTATATGTTACATCATATGAAGAATTATAATCTCCAATATATCCTTTCATTTTTGTGATTTTTTCTGCATCTTTTGAAGAAGGAATCATTCCAGTAAGTGCATTAAGTTCTATGCTTATTTTTTCATCTTCATTTGCATTTTTGTTTTCTTCTAGCAATGCATCAAATAATAATTTCACTTGATTGCCATCCTTTTTTTCGCCAAGATATTCATCAAATGAATATTTAATTTTTTGAATTTTTGTTTCTGGGATACTGGTTTCCCCTTTATTATCCGGTCCAATTTCTATCTTTTCTATGCAGCCTGTCATAATACACATAACTACTATCAAAGAAAGAATAACCAAATATTTTTTCATATGTATATCTCCTTATTTATTTTAAGTATTTTGTAGCATCTGTTTTATAAACCATCAACGCTGGAATAATTCCAGCAAGTAATGAAAGTAAAATTGTAATTAACATAGCAAATACTTCTTCTTTTTGAAAAACAAGTCCAGACATATATAAACCATAATTTGTCACAATGTAATTTCCAATTATAGCTATCAAAACATGTGATAAAATACAGCCAAGTATTACTCCAATTATTGCTAAAACTAACATTTGGCAAATATTAATTACAAAGATTGTTCCCCTGCTAGCGCCTAAAGCTCTAAGAATTGATGTGTCTTTTCGTTGTTCTATAGAAGAAGTAAGCATTGTTATAAATAACATTATAATAGATATTATAACAGAAACAGATGCAATAAGTGTAATAACTATTGTAAAAATTTTAATATAATTTAAAAATTCTCTTAAAGCTTGATTTGGAATTATTACTTGAACATTATTATCATTAGATAATTCATTATAAAGCATTGTTTGAGAAGACATATCTTTTGCTCTAATTAATAATGCTGTGATTAAAGCAGTGCTATCTTCTATTTCTTCTTTTGCACCACCAATTGCATGAGAAGATAATACTTTATTTTCTTCGACTTCTTCCTCATGTTCATGCTCTTCTTCATGTTCTTCATCATTATGTTCATGCTCATCATGATCCTCATCTTCATCATGATGCAGACCATGTGCGTGCCATAATGTTTCTATTGTAGTAAATAGAACTGTATCATTAGGCGTATTGGTTGGCTCTAATATTCCTACTACAGTATATTCAAAATCATGATGATGATGCTCATCTTCATCTTCTGCTTCTTCAGTCGCACCACCTAATCCGTGAGTGCTTTTAAATTTATCTCCTATTTTCATATTTCCTTTTTTTGCAATAGTAGATCCAAGCACCGCCTCTTGTTCATTTTCAATAAATCTTCCATCAGCTAATTTGTATAAATCGCCACTAAAATAGTTTGGTGTTGTTCCAATAATTTTATAACCTCTATAATTATCTCCCATTCCAATTGGAACAACTTTTTTAACATATTTGTTAGAGGATAATTTTTCCAAATAGTTAATATCTATATTCCCTTCTGGAACTCCATAATAAAAAATAGAGTTAAGAGCTAAACCGATTCCAGAACCAGTTTTTCCAACAATCAAATCATATTCCTTTGTTTGATTTTCAACATTACTTACTAATTGACTAGAAATATTTTGAATACAAATAATAAGAGTCAAACTTATCATGATCGCAAAAATAGTCAAAAAGTTTTTCAATTTTTTAGAAAGAATATTAGTTTTAATAAACTGTAATATCATTTTAATTACTCCTTTTACTTTATAGCTTCATTTAAGTCTTCTATGTTAATACTTCTATCAAATAATTCTAGCTGAGAATTATTGTGAGTTATTACAAGTAATGTTGCTTTTTCTTCTTTTGCTATTTGCAAAATCAAATCCATTATTTTAGCACCATTTTTATAATCTAAATTTCCTGTTGGTTCGTCAGCTAGTATTACATTTGGTTTATTAACTATGCTTCTAGCAATGGCAACTCTTTGCTTTTCGCCGCCAGATAAAGTTTTTACTTTTTGATCTTTTTTATTTTCTAATCCTACTCTTTTAAGCATCGAAAGAGCTTCTTTTTCCATTTCATTTTTTGAATATCTTTTTGAAAAAGACATTGGTAATACTACATTTTGTAACACCGTAAAATCTGGAAATAAGTTGAAATCCTGAAAAATATAACCTATATGATTAGCTCTAAATAAATCTCTTTCACTTTCCGTAAGTGTTGTAATATCTATATCTTCTACTATCACATTACCTTTGGTAGGAGTAAGCATTCCTGAGATCAAATTAAATAAAGTGGTTTTTCCACAACCAGATGAACCAATAAATGCAACTTTTTCTCCATCTTTTACTTGTAATTCTTTTAATTTCAAAGCATTAATTTTTGTACCATGATCATCATATGTCATCTCTATTTTTTTAAGATTAATCATTTTTATTCCTCCACGTTATACATATTGTAATGGCGGCCAGTGGCCGCCACTACAAAAATTACTCTCTTAATTTATTATTCCAAGATGTGAATTCATTATATAATTTTAAATTGTCTGAATTCAATCCAATCAATGCCTTATATGCATTTTCTACATCAGCATCTGTTGGATTATTTAAATTTTTGAAATCATAAACAATTTTTTGATATTTTTCTAAAATCGCAATTTGTTTTGTATAAAGCTTTATTAAATCATCATTTAATCCTTTTAACCTACTATCTTTAGGCTCAAGTTCTTTTACAATAGGAGGGCACTCATTAATATAAGTTAAATAGTTTCCGCCATATTGTTGATCATAATCAAGATACTCGCTTACAATACCATCAATTATTGCCTTTTTATTAAGAGTAGCTGATTTTCCAGTTTGAAAATCTCCATCATAATATGTCATATATTCTGGATTTGAAACATACTCAATGTTCATTTGAAGAGTCTGAATATCATAAATCATTCCTGCATTTGTAAGATTTAAATAATAATCATTTACATCTTTATTAGCTCCAGAATCTTGTACCTCTTCAACTTTATCTGCATATATTCTAAATTGAGTTGTATAATTTTCGCTATCAACTTTTTCTGCAACTTCTAGTTTTCCATACACGGTTAAAGCATTTTCAGTAAATTTTATCTTACTTTTATCAGCCATAAAAATAGGTATAACTTCTAGCTTTGTAATATCACCAATAGTGCAAAATGGACAAGTAACATATGGTTGATTGTTTAAATAAACAAAGCTTTCGTCCAATGGACTTTGAACAGCTGGATACCCTTTTATTTGAACCTTTTTACCATCTAAATTTTTAAGCATTGTAGAAACATTTTTAATTTTTCCTTTTGTTTCATACATATCTGAAAACTTAATGATTGTATATTCACTACTTGTTTCAGTTTCTATATTATTTTCTTCAACTATTTCACCAGATTTTGCCACGTTTATATTTTTTTCTTCGCTTTGTTCATTATTTTTTTGTTCAGCAGAGCCTATAATATTTGAATCATTATTTGTTTTATTTTCATCATCACAAGCAACAAGCATTAATAGTGAAATTATAGATATCAGTAATAAAAATTTCTTCATATTCTGTCGGATTAAATCCTCACCCTCCTAAATTATTTTTCTTCTTCTTGTTATAACAAAAAACACGATATATTTCAAGCAAACATATCGTGTTTTTTTCGTGTTCAATTATAAAATATACATAAGCGTAATTATGTACTATTTTTCGCCTAATTTATATGAAATATAAAATCCCAATCCAAATGTAAAGAAGCTAGCAATTATTATTAATGGACTTACAGTAACTGTTCCCATTTTTAAAATTATTGCAAATGGCGATGCACAAACAAGTCCTAATATACCCCAAATAGTTGCTATAGGCCATTTTTTAAGAAAGAACGCTATCATCTTTGACACAACAACTATTCCTAAAATAACGCCAACTGCGAATGGAATCATAATTAAAACATTTGCTCCAAAAGCAGATAAGTCAAAATGTAGTAAAGATGATATAGTTTCTTTTATTGTGCTAATAATAATATTATAGTATCCCATCATCATTAATATCATTGATCCACTTACACCCGGTACAATCATTGCTGTTGCACTGATTATTCCCAAAGAGCCCAAGATAATAATAGTAATTAAATCTAAGTTTAAGCTTGTTACAGGTTCTGTTGTTACAGTATATACTGATGGAATAATAATTAAAGCCAAAGTAAATAGATATAAAAGAATGTGCGTAGGTTTTACTTTGGTATCTTCAACTTTTTTATAAAGCATTGGAACACCGCCTAGCACTAATCCTATAAAGCATGCTGTTGTCGGAACAGAAAATTTCTCTAAAAGAAATGTAATAACAAATGCTAATCCGATTATTCCTATTATCATTCCTAGAACAATTGGCCAAAGTGTTTTAATACTTTGCTTAAATTCTTTTCTTAAATTGTTAATCGCATTTATCATCTTTTCATACACACCTGTCGAAACAGCAAGTGTACCACCACTAACTCCAGGAATAACATTAGCTACTCCTATTAGTGCCCCTTTAATAATATCTAACATTATTTCTTTCATTTGTTATCTCCTTTAAAACAATTAATTGTTGAAAACTATAACTAGATTTCAGTAATAATTGGTATAAGCATTGGATTTCTTTTTGTTTTTTGGAAAAGATATTCATGAAGTGCATCTCTAACATTATTTTTTATAGTTGACCAATCTTTAGTATCTTTTGCATTTATTTTTTCTAGTTCTTTATTTACTACTTTTTGAATCTCTTCCATTAAATCTTCAGATTCTCTAACATAAACAAATCCTCTAGAAATGATATCTGGCTCAGTTACTATTTTACCAGTTTTCTTATCCATTACCATAACAACAATTATTATACCTTCTTCAGCTAAGTGTTGTCTATCTCTTAAAACTATATTTCCAACATCTCCAACACCCAATCCGTCAACTAATACTTCTCCAGCAGGAACATTACCTGTAATCTTACAAAAGCCATTATCTAATTCTAATACTGCTCCATTATGAAGTATAACAATATTATCTTCATTTACACCAACTGAAATTGCTGTATCTGCATGAGCTTTCAAATGTTTGTATTCACCATGTACTGGAATAAAATATTTTGGTTTTGTTAAGCAAAGAATTAATTTTTGTTCTTCTTTGCATGCATGTCCAGAAACGTGAATATCTGCAATTGAATGATAAATAACTTCTGCACCTATTTTAATTAAATCATCAATAACATCTGATACCATTTTTTCATTTCCTGGTATTGGATTTGCAGAGATAATAACTAAATCATCTTTTCCAATAGATACTTTTTTGTGACTTCCTTGAGCCATTCTAGATAAACCTGCCATGCTTTCGCCTTGACTTCCAGTTGTCAAAATAACAAGTCTTTGTGGTGGATAAGCATCTACATTATCTATATTTATTAATATTCCTTCAGGAACATCTAAATAACCAAGTTCTTTAGCAACCTTCATAACATTTTCCATGCTTCTTCCAGCAATAGCAACTTTTCTATTTGTTTCAACAGCACAATTAATAATCTGTTGTACTCTATGGACATTTGAAGCAAACGTTGCAACAATTATTCTCTTTTGACAACCATTAAAGATCTTTTCAAATACTTTACCAACTGTTTTTTCAGACATAGTAAAGCCTTCTCTTTCAGAGTTGGTGCTATCTGACATAAGTGCTAAAACTCCTTGCTTTCCAAGCTCAGCTAGTCTTGCAAAATCCATTACTTTTCCATCGATTGGAGTATAATCTACTTTAAAATCTCCTGTGTGAACAATAATTCCAACTGGTGTATGAATAGCAAATGCCATACTATCAGCAATTGAGTGAGTAGATTGTATAAACTCAACTTTAAAACATCCTAAAGTAACTGTTTCACCTGCTTTTACTTCATGCATTTTTGTACTTCTTACTAATTTGTGTTCTTCTAATTTTGTTTTAATGATTCCACAAGTTAATTTTGAAGCATAAATAGGCATATTTATTTGTTTTAAAACATAAGGAATTGATCCTATATGGTCTTCGTGTCCATGTGTAATACACATTCCTCTAATCTTATCTTTATTCTTTTCTAGATAAGAAATATCTGGTGTAACTAAGTCTACACCTAGCATATCTTCTTCAGGGAAAGAAACACCGCAATCTACAATAATCATATCATTGCCATATTCAAATACAGTAATATTTTTTCCAACTTCTTCTAATCCGCCTAAAGGAATAATTTTTAATCTTTCTCTTTTTAATTGAGTAATATTTCTTGGTTTATTAGATTTATTCTCAACTACAGGTTTCATTTGCATTGGTTTAGATGCTTTTGCTTCTTCCTTTTTATTTGAAGCAACTTTTACATCATTATTCTTATTGTTGTTTTTTACTTCATTATTTATTTTATTTGAATTTATTTTTTGAGTGCTTGTTTTGTTTGTAGTATTTTTATCAAATTTTGAACGTATTGGATTTTGCATTAAACTTGCTAATTTATCATCTTTATTTGATTTTTTATTTGTATCTAATTTAACTTCATGATTCTTTGTTAATATACTTTTATTTTCTTGTTTTTGTTTTATTTCATTTGTCTTTTTCGAATTACTCTTTCTTCCGAAAAATCTTTTTTTAGAATTTTCATTCTTTTTTTCTTCTGCCAATATAATTCTCCTTTCTTATTTTTTATTATATTTTTCCGCACACAAAAAAATTAGACCTCGATCTAGTCTAATTTATAATTTTATATAATATTTTCACGCACCAAAAAATCACCACATAAAAGTGGCTAAAACATTATTAAAATTATCCGTTCACAATCGATGAATGTATTATACCACAAATTATTTTAAAAAGCAAGAATCCGCTAAAGTGGGCTGAATTTCGCCATTTATAGTCTTCGCAGCATTGAAAAAAGCCATATTTTTTGATATAATAATGGTAGAACTCTTGTGAGTTTTATTAAAGTAGACCATCATTATGGTCGTACAGAAAGGAGAATAGTTTTGATTAAATCCTTTATAAAGGAACTCGTTATCCCTGCGATACTCTTTGCAGTGGTGCTTGTTACAGTTCCTTTTGCTCTCGCCATGCTGATTGGTTGACGAGAAAAACGCAGGTGTTTTTAACACCTGCGTTTTTATTTGGAGCCACTAACGGGAGTCGGACCCGTGACCTCATCCTTACCAAGGATGCACTCTGCCAACTGAGCTATAGTGGCATATAAAGATATTATATGGATTTTGCAAAATTTTTCAATATTTTTAATAATTATTCTTCTGTACTTATATAAAATAAATAAGGCGCTCATTTCTATATCATAGAAAATTGCGCCTAAATTTATATTATCTTTGGAAGCAAAGATAGCTTATCTTCATAAAAAGTTCTGATGCCATCTAGTTCTTCTAAGCTCTCTTACACCTTAACTTTCGCATTTCGCTATTTTAAGATGCACCCTTAACCACATTGCTAAGATATTGTTCGATAGCATTCCTTTAATACTCGATTTAGTTCATCTTATTGTACTTTGAGTTCTCAGCTACGTTTCGATTTCATCTAAGAACGATTAACGTGTTAGCTTTTATAGCTAATCTCGCATCCTTTTTCTTAAGCAAAACTAATTTTACTTACAATAGTTTTGGAAGCTATCACAAGTTCTGTTTTTCAACAGTTAAATTAGTTTCAACACCTTTAATTGCCTCTATGATTTTTCTAAATACAATGCTATTACTCCTTGAAGGTGTAATTTCATTGCACTTAGCCTTCCATAATTGGTACCAAACTATAAAGTAATTTTGCTTGGGTGGGCAAATATGGGTTAGACTCCATACTATTACTCTTATTTTGTCACCAACTTTAGACAACAAAGAGATTACTTTCTACAAATCAGCGCCTCGATACTCTTTCTAATCTCCAAAAACAAATCTTTCTTAAAGTGCCTCTATGCCAGCTCTAAGAGCAGTCATTTTTACTTTTCAAAGCAGCAAGAGTATGTTACCTAAGGTTATTTGTAACTAATAAGGGAATATTAATAATAATTATCTTTCCCTGAAGACACTATGGAAGACTCTCATCTTCAATCAGAGTCATTATATCAAATATTTAACTATTCTTCTTGAATTTAACATAATTGTAAAGAAATCTTAAAAAGAGCGTTCCAATATTTAGAACGCTCTTAAACTTTTTACTTGAAAACGGCATCAAAAATATCCGCTTCAATTACTCCCTGTCCAAACCGGTACAAACTATACTGCTCATCTATATTTTTCTTTGAATTTGTAAGCCTACCAATGAAGTCATTATATACTTTATACATATCGGTAATGCCTTTTGAAGCATACTTCATAGTATTACTACTTACATCTTTTGTCTGAGCAAGATCTTCATTAATCTGCTCATCAATCCAATTTGTGATATTTTCAAGTGCTTGTGAATGAACATTAACAATTTCTTTAAAGCTTGCAACATCCCTAGTTAAATACTGTTTCTTTTTGAAGAAAGGCAATTCAAATATCTCTTCAAGTTCTGCTTCTGCAAGCAACGAAAAGTCTTTTACCCATTCGGAAAGTGCATCCTTAAAAGTAGAAACCTTCCACGAACTTTTGCATCCAATCGATTTGAGAAAATCTTTATCTGCAAGTAATCCTCTTAGTCTATTTATAAGTATACGCTGAGACTCAAACTTAGGCCTAATTCCATACAGATAGTCTAAATCTGACTCGTAGAATTTTTGAAATTCATACGGAAAATAAAAATCAGCATATTTTCCACTAGCGTACGTGAACTTATTAGCTAGTAAAATCTTATTCCATCTTTTTGAAGAAATTCTTTCAGCTAAAATAGCACTTATTTCTTTAAATTGATAAACAAGCACTTTAAGATCATTTTTAAGTTTTTGCACCTTATGATTCATATAACTAATATCTGTGAAAAGAGGTGTCTGCAAAAACCTTTTAGTTTTCTTTATATATCGTTCAGCAATAACAGGATCATTAACATCACCTTGTTTAATACCAAGCTTTATTACTTCAATCTGTTCTTCAATCCGCCTTTTAAAAGAAGTTATTTTTTCGTTATAGTTTGCACTTTCAAAGTTCAAAAGTCGTCCAACAGATTGGTTTGGATTTTTGGTTTCAGCCATAAAAGCAAAACTCCTTTCTTAATTATTTAATCGCTAGCATTATATCATCAGCTTAACATAATTTCAATGCTAGAACATCAAAAAAGAAGACTATTTCTAGTCTTCTTCTAAATACTTATTTTGTTTCATAAAAACCCCCACAATGGCCGTCCATATGAGTGAATTTAAGAGCCTGCTCTCGCAGGTGGGTGTTCTCATCCGCACTCCTGGGCTTCTTACTACGATAAACGGTAAGCTTGCACGCCATGCAGATAGCTCCAAACTCCCAATTCTTAGACTGTTGGTTCTAAATAAAACTCAAGTGATTCGCACCTTGTAGGGTTAACTATATAATATCATATTGTAGTATTATTTTCAATGTTATTTACTTGTTTTTTTTATTTATTTATCTATTGCTATAAAGGCTGCGCTTAAGCCAAAAAGTGGGCCTTCAACTCTATTGGAATGTACCTTTTCTGATGAACAAATGCTACATATTCTTGAGTCAATTATATTCTCATTATTTATTCCGTTTTCTTCTAAAAGAATCTTATTTATTAAAACATTATCTATCAAATATTTTTGTTTATTTTCTTTTATCTCTCCTTTTTCTATTATTTCATCAATTCGATTTGTATATTCAAATGTTTTATAAAATAATTCTTTTACATCTTCATCAACTTCAAAATGACATTTTCTAATACTAGGAGAAAAATATGCTTCTATATCTTTTGGATTACAGCCATATTCTTCTTCCATTTTATTTATTGCATTAACTACAATTTTTCCAATTGTACCTCTCCAACCAGAATGAATATTTCCTATAACATTTTTTATTGGATCATATAATAGAATTAATAAACAATCTGCATTAGTTGCCATTAATGTTATATCTTTTCTATCTGTTACTAAACCATCTACGTTTGGAAAGCCTATCCCCTTTAAATTTGGTTTATTATCTTGAGTTATTATTTCATCTATTCTTGAAACATTACTTGTATGCTCAAAATCCGGCCTAATTATTGAACTATATTTAAAACCCAAACTATCGCTAACAACTTGTAATCTTTCATTAACTTTATCTATGTTACAAAAATCTTTTCCTGCTCTAAAATTCATATCGTAACTGCTTAATACGTATGCATGTTTAATATTAGGATATTTTAATAATCTTTTAAACTGTATATATTCTATATTTTCTGAATCAGTATGTTTTATTATTTCATTTTCAAAATTCATATAAATCTCCATTCCAAATAATTTTAGCTAATACAAATTTATTCAATTCAAAATATTTCTAGCTAATAATTACTCGTTTTATTTAAAAATTATTTTATAATACATGTTATATTTAATCAATAAAAATGCTCCCTAATAGGGAGCATCCATCAATTAAATCAGAAATATATTATTTCTTACATCCAGATCCAATCGTGGTTGTAGTAGTTGTAGTTGTCACAACTTCAGTGGTGGTAGTAGTAGTTACTGTAACTTCCGGGACACATGGAACGCAAGGAACACACGGCACACATGGTGTGCATGGAGTGCAGGGAACACACGGCTCTATACACTCTTCTTTCACTTCTACAGCTTTTGCAGTAAATCCTAACTGCATGCTGCAATCATCAAAGAAATGTCCCGCGTACAAATCAAGTGTCTTTCCACATTTAAAAGTAACCCAACCAACTTTCACTCTTCCAGAATTCACATTTAAGAAAATGTGAGCTGCATGAGGTTTGCAAGAGCAAATATCAGGTGAATAAATAGTAGCATCGATGATGTTTTGTACAGTGACATCACCTACTATCTCTTCAACCAAATCATAGTCAATAAGGGTAACTGTTACTTCAAGATTTTTTCCACCTTTAGAAACCCTAAAATCATCATCAAGATTAACCCTGGCAAACACACGTCTACGAATTGCTTTACCATCTTCCAATCCCCTGGGCACGCCATTACTTGGAGATTGGAATCCAACTTTCTTCAGTTCTTCATTCGGTCTTAACACACCACAAATTTTTCTTGCATCATCAAGAATAAAAGTAGCTACATCAGTTTCGCAAAATTCAACATCATCACAAGCATCATCAGCACCAGTAATTGCATAAGCCGAAGTTACAAGAGTAGTCATCAAAAGAACTCCCAAAAGTATGGCAACAAACCGCTTCATCATGGATATCTCCTTTCTGCAAAATTTGCATCCAAGATTACTATTGGGTATTACCGCATGAGTATGATACCACACCTTAAAAAGATGTCAATCGCTTTATTATCAATTGTTTCGACTGTTAACTGGTTATGTAACTTATCTGCGTTTTATGTTAAATATAAGTTCAAAATCCTATATGTATTTTTTTAAATAAAAAAAATAGAGATGATTTCTCATCTCTATTTTTAATTATAAATTATTCAGCATCTTTTGATTCTGATTTTTCTTCGTTAGCTTTAGAAGCAGCTGCGTTCATAGCAACGATATCTTCTTTAACTCTTGTAGCTTTACCAACTCTATCTCTTAAGTAATAAAGTTTAGCTCTTCTAATTTTACCACGTCTAACGATTTCAACTTTTTCAACTCTTGGTGAATGTACTGGGAAAGTTTTTTCAACTCCTGTACCATAAGCAACTCTTCTAACTGTAAATGTTTCGTTTGAACCACCACGTTGTTTTTTGATAATTGTTCCTTCAAATACTTGAGTTCTTTCTTTGTTTCCTTCTTTAATTTTGTTATATACTTTAACAGTATCTCCAACGTTAAGAGTTAATTCATCTTTTCTAAGTTGTTCATTTTCAATAGCTTTGATCTTATCCATTTTGTTTCTCCTTTCTTTCGTAGCAGATGCAAAAATCATCTATGTGACGGCCAATGGTCGTCGCTACAAATATTTATATTAATTATTTTTTAAACGTTTTTAATGTACTTATCGTACAAATCTGGCCTACGCTCTTTAGTAATCTCTAAAGATTTTTCTAGGCGCCATTTATCTACTTTAGCATGATCTCCCGAAAGAAGTACATCTGGAACTTTACGTCCATGAAATTCTTCAGGTCTAGTATATTGAGGATATTCTAAAAGGCCATCTGTAAATGATTCATCTTTTGTAGAATCTTCACTTAAGACACCACCTATGTTTCTTGCAACAGCATCTACAAGCACCATTGCTGGAAGCTCTCCACCTGTAAGCACATAGTCCCCAATAGATATTTCTTCATCTACTATCTCTTCTATTATTCTTTCATCTACTCCCTCATAATGACCACATAAAATAATTAAGTGTTCTTCTTTTGAAAGTTCTTTTGCAATTTCTTGGTTAAAAACTTTTCCTTTTGGAGACATATATATAACCTTGTGTGAAGAAGAATTAGAATTTTTAATCACATCTTCATAAGCATCATATATTGGTTCAGGTTTTATCACCATCCCCGCACCTCCGCCATAAGGAGTATCATCAACATGCTTTAGTCTATCTTTTGAATAATCTCTAAAATTAATTAGATTAATATTTAATAAATTGTTCTCTTTTGCTCTACCAATAATACTTGTTTCAAGTGGTGAAAACATTTCTGGAAATAAAGTTAAAATGTCTATTTTCATACTTTGCTTTCCTCCTTTTATCTAAGTCCTTCAGGTATTGCAACTTTGATTTTCTTGTTTTCAACATCAGTTTCTAAAATAATCGAAGCTAATGATGGAAGCAACAAATCATCTTTGCCCTTTCTTTTAATAACGTAAACATCAGCAGCACCAGCTGTGAAAATATCTTCTAAAATCCCAATTAATTGGTCTCCCTCATATACTTCAGAGCCTAGTAAATCTGCAATATAATATTCATCATCATTTAGCTTTTGGGCATCTTCTCTTTTAATATAGATTGAAAGGCCTTTTAGCTTTTCAGCTTGTTCTATATCATCTATGCCTTTTAATTTAAGTAGTACAATATCTTTTTGATATCTTACATTTTCGATAGCATATTCTATATAGTCGCCTTTTACATCTACTAGAATATTCTTGAGTTCTTCAAATCGTTTTTGATTGTTAGAATAATTTCTAACTTTCATTTCTCCTTTAAGACCATGTGTGTTATCTATATGGCCAATCTCGAAATAATCTACCATTTATATAACTCCTTAATCTAGAATATCTACATTAATTTTTTCGCCTACTTTTGCACCGTAGGCTTTCATAAGAGTACGGATTGATTTTGCAATCTTTCCTTGTTTTCCTATTACTTTTCCCATATCTTCTTGGGCAACTTTTAGTTCAAGTGTAGTTACATTTCCTTCTTTTCTTGAATTAATTTCAATAGCTGAAGGATCATTAACTAATTCTTTAACCAAAACTCTTAACATTTCTTCCATAGTAGTCCTCCTTGTTTTAAGTAAATACTACTTTTTAGAAGCTTTACCAAATAAAGCTCTAACAGTGTCTGTAGGTCTAGCACCATTTTTAACCCATTGTTCATATTTTTCTGTGTCTAATTTAATCATAGCAGGTTCTTTCATTGGGTCGTAAGCACCGATTTCTTCGATAAATCTTCCATCTCTTGGATATCTACTATCT
Source organism: Clostridia bacterium (assembly GCA_017518295.1). Taxonomy (GTDB): domain Bacteria; phylum Bacillota; class Clostridia; order TANB77; family UBA1234; genus RGIG6105. The sequence continues at coordinate 427,469 of JAFWVJ010000017.1, read as the reverse complement.
GCAACTACTATTTTGTAGTAAGGAGCTCCTTTAGCACCATCTCTTCTTAATCTGATTTTTACCATATTTCTAAATTCACCACCTTCCAAATATACGAATGTATATATATTAAATTAAAATTTCATATTCTTTAAATCTTCAGGATTTATTTTTCCACCGCCAAATTTTTTAGCAGCTTTCATCAAAGCACCTTTATTTCCCATTATCATCTTCATTTGTTTTTTCATATCATCATATTGTTTAATAAGCACATTAACATCTTGTACTGTTGTTCCAGACCCTGCTGCAATTCTTCTCCTTCTGCTTGCATTCAAAATATCTGGATCTTTCTTTTCAACATCAGTCATAGAATGAATAATTGCTTTGGTTTTTGTAAGTTGTTTTTCCATTTGCTCTTGCTGTTCAGCAGAAATATTTGAAACACCAATCATTTCTAATATAGATTTAAATGAACCAAACTTATTTACTTTTTCTAATTGATCTAAATAATCTTGCAAAGTAAATTCTTGGCGTCTCATCTTCTTTTCAAGAGCAATCGCTTCTTCCATTTCGATATTTTCTTGAGCTTTTTCAACTAAAGAAATAACATCACCCATACCTAAGATACGAGTTGCCATTCTATCTGGATGGAAGACTTCGATGTCACTCATTTTCTCACCAGTACCAATAAATTTTATCGATTTACCAGTAACTGATTTTACTGAAAGTGCAGCACCACCACGAGTATCACCATCTAATTTAGTAAGAATTACACCTGTAATTTCTAATTCATCATTAAATGTTTTAGATACATCTACAGCAACTTGACCAGTCATTGAATCAACTACTAAAAGAATCTCATCTGGTTTAACGGCCGCTTTTAATTCTTTTAATTCATTCATAAGAACTTCATCAATTTGAAGTCTACCTGCTGTATCGATTATAACTATATCGTTTAATTTTGAATTAGCTTCTCTTAATGCTTCTTTGGCAATTGATACTACATTTTTTTCACCATCTATAGAAAAAACTGGAATATCTAATTGCTTTCCAACTACTTTTAATTGATCAATAGCTGCTGGTCTATATACGTCACAAGCTACTAGTAAAGGTTTCTTTCCTTTTTTTCTAAGTAGATTTGCAAGTTTACCAGCCATTGTTGTTTTACCAGAACCTTGAAGACCCGCTAGCATAATTATTGTAGGAGGATTTGGTGAAATATTTAATTCAGCATCTTCACTTCCTAAAAGTTTTACCAATTCATCGTGTACTATTTTTACAATTTGTTGTCCTGGTGTGATGCTTTTTAATACCTCTTGTCCTACTGCTTTTTCTCCAATAGTTGAAGTAAAATCTTTTACTATCTTAAAGTTAACATCAGCTTCTAAAAGAGCTAGTTTAATTTCACGAGTAATATCTTTAACATCAGCTTCTGTTATTCTTGTTCTTCCTCTGAGGTTTCCTATTAAATTTTGAAGTTTTTCGCTTAATCCTTCAAATGCCACTTTTATCTCCCTTCCAAAACAGATGGGTTATATTAATAAAGTAATTTCTTAAGTTTTGTCTTTAATTTTGTATCTTCTGTTTCTTCAATTAATTCTTCTATAATCTTATTATTAGTTAATTTCTTTTCGAGAAAACAAAGATTTTTTTCTATGTCTAATAATTTATTTTCACCATCAACCAATATTTTTCTTACACCTTGTCTTGTTATTCCAGCATCATCTGCAATCTCACTTAAAGACAAGTTTTGATTATAGTATAAATCTAGTATATCTTGTTGTTTATTAGTTAATAGTTTGCCATATATATCAAGGAGCATGCTTATTTTTATATTTTTTTCCATAACTCTCTCTCCTTTAATCTATCTGTAAACCTTGAATAGTTTACACTGGTATATAGTATTTGTCAACATTTTACCTAAAAAATAATCCATTTTTTTGCCTTTTTCCGTAAAAAAAGAGCCTTATTTAGGCTCTTTTTCTATATAATCTATTTAAATTCTACTTTTATTCTTATCATTTTGTAACTTAGCTACCTCAAATTTCATATATGGACCACAAAATAGGTTACTATTTGATTCTGCTGACGTATATAGTAATTTACTATTAATTCTAGATTCTACTAGCTTCTTTGCTCTATCGTGCATTAATTCTTCAACTGTTGCCACATATTTTGGTTCTTCAACTACTTCTTCTTGAACATTTTCAGCAAAATCTATATTTTCATCTAAAATTGTATCTGATCTATGTAGTAAATCCATTGTTTCGCCATTATCTGGCCATGTAATTACTCCATTTACAACCAAGTCTTCTGGAATTATACCATCTTTTATTCTCATTACTCTAACTTTAGTTCCTGAACGGAAATAATGATTTAATTTGCTAACTTTAAATCCAGAAATTTTATCATTTCCATAGCTTCTTATCATATCTCTATTTGCATGAGCTATATATCCATCACCTAAATAAAGCATTCCATGATTTCCATCTTTTGTATAATATCCAATGATATCTCCCTTTTGAAGCTTTGAATAATTTATACTTCCAACTGATACGCTTTTATATACTAAATCAAAGTACTGGCTCTTTGAACCTCTTGCTGCATCATTATATATATCTTGTACATGCCAAGGCTCTCCTTGACTGTTTAATAATTCAAATCCTAATGTCTTCTTTAAAAGGTATAGAACTGTGGTGCCACAATCCATACACCATTTGTTTCCTAATTCTAGATATTTACCATTTCTAATATAATATCCATTTCTTTTAACATAGTATAATTCTTCATTATACCCTTTTGTTCTAATCTCAATACAAGTTCTCCAATTTCCACTTAATGCATAAGTCAAAAGAGGAAAACCATTTTCATCTTTTCTACTGTTTCCTATTTCAATAAATTGTTTAGCAAATTCAGCAACATCATTTCCTTGTTGTTCTGTGATTGCTGCAAATGCACTTGAAAAACTAAACAATAACATTATAAAAATCAATACTGTTATTTTAGATACACATTTCATAGAAGACACCTCCTATTTTTTCTTTTGTAAAGTCAATCAAAACTTATGTAGAGGTTACATAATAATTATACCACTTTTACAACAAAAATCAACCAAAAACGCTTATTTTTCGCTAGTTTGCTGATATTCATAAAAGAAAAAATATTATTTTTTATACACTTCTGTAAACACACAAACGTTGTCTTCTACTAAAATAATATCATAAAAAAATCCCACGAAAACGTATTTCCGTAGGATTTAATATAATCGTAATCAATTATTCATCTTCATTTTTTTGTTGTTCTTCATAGAATTTTCTCAAGTTTTCATCAAGCCAATTTATCATATCTTTTTCGATATATCTTGTTTCTTGAAAGTCATCACTATTTTGTTCAATAAACTCTTTAATTATTAGTGGATTACTCATATCTAAAGTCACCAATGTATCTCCCGAGTAAGCGTTCATAGTATTTTCTTCAGAAAAAGCATTTTCAAGTTCTTCTTTTTCGATTCTTTCTAGTCTTTCTCTTTCAATTAAAATTGCTTCTTCACCTGTATCTGGCCAAATAATTGTACCATTGACCTTTTGATCTTTTGGAACAATTCCATCTTTTACTCTTATAACACTTATAATAGTAGACTTTTTATAAAAACCATTTACCACTTGAAAGCCTGTTATTGGAGGATTGGCACTATATTTTATTGCGTTATAACTTGCATGTGCTTGTCTCCAACCTTCTCCTATATATACTAGACCATGATTATCTTTTGGGCCAAATCTAATTACTAAATCTCCTGGCATTAATTTTGATTCATCAATACTAGCTATAGAAACATTTTTATAAACATACTCAAAATATTTGCTGTTTGATCCTTTATTAGCATCATCTCTAAAATCTGTTATGTGCCATGGATCTCCATTATCATGATTTATCAAATCAAATCCAAGAGTTGTTTTATACACATATGACATGAAATCTCCACAATCCATGCACCACTTATAACCTAAATCTCTATTACCATGATATTTATTATTTTTAATATAATATAATTCTCCATTATAGCCACTTGCACGTATATCAATACATGTTTGCCAATTACTGCTTAAAGCGTATACCAAAAGGGGATATCCATTTTTATCTCTTCTTTTGTTTCCTTCTTCAATGAATGAAGTTGCAAACTCTGCAACGTCATCAGATTGCTCTTTTGTAAGGCTTGCATATGATACTGTGCCTAAACTAAAGCAAACAGCAATCAAAATGCAAATCGCTGCAATCTTAGACATTTTATATAACCTCCTTGCTTTTTTAAAAGCGAGCTCGATTATATCAAGCAAATCATGAAAAATCAATAGAATTAAAGCATAAAAAAGGCAATAGCTTAATCGCTATTGCCGAATTTTTAATTCAAATTAAAATTAAAATGTAATTTTAACTTGGGTATTCATAAATGATTTAACTCCGCCCCAAACGTCTAATTTAGTATCCCAAGGGATATCCATGAATAAAACATCTGAGAAGCTTCTTTTTGTTGCTAGTGCCCTATCTTGAGGGATTGTAGCAAAACTAAAGATTGAGTTATCATCATCTATAGTATATCCATTGTTTGCCATGTTAATAGCCTCCTTCTCATTTGCTATGTGAATTTTATCATTTGTATCACTGCCAAAGGCAGGAACGTTGCTTGAGAATCCGCCAATTCCATAGTCTGCAAATGTCATTACTGGTGCAGCCTTCTCTTTAATAGAGTCAACCTTTCTAGAATTATACAAATCTTCTAATCTCTTATTTAGATCATCAGTGCCTTCAAATTTAATTGCATGGCTTGGTATATTTCCAGTAGTATCGCCAACACCTATAGCATCAGAGAAGCCAACTTCCCCAATAGGACTTTTTGCAATACTATCAAATTTAGCTGTAATCGAATCTTCAACAACATTATTAGAGTCAAGTAATGACATAAATTGTTCTGTTATATCATTAATTTTCTCTTCAAAATTCTTCAATTCAAATTCCATAATTACCCACCCCATTTTTCTTTCGTCTAACAATTATATTGTAAACCCGCCATTACATAATTGCAATTACGCACCTATTACGTTTAAGTTACAAATATATTACTAAACTACTGATTTAGAGCTACTTTTAGGCATTTTTTATTTTGGTTTTACCATTAACATAATCCATATAAATTGTTTTATTCTTTCCTTCACTTTCGATTATAAAATCTGCAAGTGGATTTTCAATTAAATCCTTAATAGCTCTTTTAATTGGTCTTGCTCCATATTCTTTCGAAAATCCTTCACTTACAATTTGATTTATTAAATTTTTACTAACATTAATATTATATTCTTCTAATCTTTTTAACGTTTGTTTAACAAGTATTTGAGTAATTTTTTCAATATCATCTTTATTTAATTTATTAAAGATTATTACATCATCGATACGATTTATAAATTCTGGACTAAAAGTTTTCTTTAATTCACTTTTAACATTCTTCTTTATTTCTTCAAACTCAGAATCATTTTCAGAATTAAATCCAACTTTTTTATTTTGTGAAAATTCTTTTGCACCTATATTGGATGTCATTATAATAACTGTATTTTTAAAGTCAACTTTTCTTCCTTCAGAATCAGTAAGCATTCCATCATCTAATACTTGAAGTAGAATATTAAATAAATCTGGATGAGCCTTTTCTATCTCATCAAATAAAACAATAGAATAAGGTTTCTTTCTTACTTTTTCTGTAAGAAGACCGCCTTCTTCATAACCAACATATCCTGGAGGTGCACCTATAAGCTTAGATACAGAATGTTTTTCCATATACTCTGACATATCAAATCTGATAATATCATTTTCATTATTAAAAGTTTCTCTAGCCAATGCTTTACAAGTCTCTGTTTTTCCGCAACCTGTAGGACCCAAGAATATAAAGCTTCCTATTGGCTTCTTAGGATCTTTAACTCCACTTTTTCCTCTTTTAATTGCTTGAGCTAATAACGAAATAGCATTATCTTGTCCTATGATTTGTTTCTTCAGATTATTCTCTAAGCTTTGTAATTTTGCATATTCATTTTTGCTTAAACTTTCAACCGGAACATTACTAATCTTTGAAACAACTTTTCGAACATCTTCTATTTTTATTTCTTTTGGTTTAATCGCTTTCTTTTCATTGTTATCTTTTTTTGTAGCATTTAACTTCTCAAAGAAATCTAAATCCTCTTCATCTTTATTTGTTTCGTTTTGAAGTCTTTTTTTATAATTATTAGTTAAAGAACATACTTCATCCAATATATCTATTGCTTTATCCGGAAAAAATCTATCATGAATATATCTATTAGATAAATCTATGATTTCATCAATAACTTCATTTGATATAACTACATTATGATATTTTTCATACAGAGGTTTAATCTTTGTTAATATATTTTTTGTTTCTTCTTTTGTAGGTTCTTCAACTAATATGGTTTGAAATCTTCTTTCTAGCGCGCTATCTTTTTCTATCTTTTTTCTATATTCTTCAGTAGTTGTGGCACCAATTATTCTTAACTCACCTCTTGCAAGAAGTGGCTTTAAAATATTTGCTGCATCTAATGATCCTTCTGCAGAGCCTGTACCAATAATAGTATGAAGTTCATCTATAAATAAAATAACATTTGGATTCGCAGTTGCATCTTCAATAACTCTTTTTAATCGATCTTCAAATTCGCCTCTATATTTACTACCTGCAATCATAGATGATATATCTACAGCATATATAATATTATCTTTAAACTTTTGTGGAACATTTCCTTTAACTATGTTGTATACTAACCCCTCTACAATAGCTGTTTTTCCAACGCCCGCCTCACCTATCAAACAAGGATTGTTTTTCTCTTTTCTAGAAAGAATTTGTAAAATTCTTTCTATTTCTTTATCTCTTCCAAATACTTCACCTATTTTTTCTTTCGATACAAGTTCATTTAAATTTCTGCAATATATGTTTAAGCTATTTGCTTCTTCCATTATCTTTTCAGTATTTTGAATCAGTGTATCATTTACAACTTTAGTTAATTTATTAAATAGTTCCTGAAAATCTACACAAACTTCTTTTAATATTTGTATAGCATTATTATCTATTTGCTTTAACATAGAAAATAGGAGTACTTCCGTACCAAATTCTTCCAAGCCAATATTCTTTCGAAGTTCATCTGCTTTTTCAAAAGCATCATTTAACTTAGGACTAAAAGAAACTTTTTTGGTTTTTCTTTTTTTGTCTATTAATACAAAACTTGCAACTTTTAATCTATCTACACCAGCTTCGGATAATATTCTAAAAGCTATACCTTCTTGAACATCTATTATTCCATAAAGCATATGTTCTGTTCCTATATATTTACTTCCAACACTTTTAGCAAAAAAATCTGCACTATCTAATGCTTCTTCTAACAATTTTGTAATTTTATAATCCATTTCTTTTCCTCTTTATGTATAAAGTTTTATCTTACTTTTAGATTGATTACATTATATATTTAATTTAATATAAGTCAAACAACATTTCTTTATTTCAAAGTAAAAAAGAAAGCGTGCTATAAGCACGCTTTTTGTATATTTACAAACTTTATTCACATAATTATAGTTTTCTAAATACACCAGCAACTTTTCCTAAAATAATACAATTAGGAACTATAATAGGTTGCATAAAACTATTTTGTGGTTGAAGTCTTATATAATCTTTTTCTTTAAAGAATGTCTTGACTGTGGCTTCATCATCGATTAGAGCTACTACTATATCTCCATTTTCTGCAGCATTTTGTTTTTTTACTAAAACAAGGTCTCCATTTAAAATTCCAGCTTCTATCATACTATCTCCACGAACTTTAAGCATGAATGAGTCTGAATTACCAACAAAATCTAAAGGTAATGGGAAAGAATCTTCTACATTTTCAACAGCTAAAATTGGTTGTCCAGCTGTTACTCTACCTACTATTGGTACATCAACCATCTCTTTAGATGAATAAAATGCTGGTTCCGAACTTGCATTGTCTGAAGTAATTCTAATTGTACGAGGTTTAAGAGCTGCTTTTTGAATAAGTCCTTTTTTCTGTAGTCTTGCCAAATAACCATGAACAGTAGATGTAGAACGAAGTCCTAGTGCTTGACAAATTTCTCTAACTGATGGAGCATATCCATTCTTTTTTATTTGGTCTTTAACATAAGCTAATACTCTTAATTGTTTATCGGTTGCTTTCTTTTCTTCCATAATAAAACTCCTTATACATATAATCTAATAAGATACTAGCATAAGAACATACATTTGTCAAACTATAGTTCTTGTTTTGCTAGTCATTTACTAGATAAACTTTGTATTTTCTTCTTCCTAGTTGTTTTGCATAGTCTCTATCAAAAACAGCATAATCAAAGCGATATTTGCCTTTTATAGCCCCACCTGTGTCCATTGCAACTACATAGCCCAAACCTTCTATATAGAATTTTGTACCCATTTTCCAGTAATGAGTATCTACAGCAACCGAAACACCAGGAATAATAGGCTTTCCAGAAGCTGTTATTCCTAAATTATTACCACACTCTTCTTTTGTTGGAGTATATGCTGTGCCTTCAAATTCGCCTATATATTCTAGTTTTGAATAATCTACTGCATCTGTAACTTCAGCAGATGTACCATAATTTTGAGGTTTAACTCCAGCCTTTGCTGCCTCTTTAATAAAGTTTTGTAGTTTAATATTTTGCTCAACCAAATATAAATTATTCTGAGCTACCATTTCTGCTTCTGTTAATTGTGCTAAAAGCTCATCATTTGCCTTTTCTTTTTCCAATTCAATATTTTTTATTTGAGTTTCTATAACTTCTTTTTGCTTTAACAGCATTTCTTTTTCTTGATCTAATTCAGCAAGTTTAAGTGAATAATTATTAGACATTACTTTGGAATAAATTCCAAAACCACCTGCTATTATCAATGCAATAATTGCAACTATTAAAAAAACTTTCTTTTTCTTTTTTTCATTTATCAAATCTTTTCTTCTATTAAACATAGCTTTAATTTGTGTAGCAATATCTCCTGTCGAATTACTCATTTAAACTCACCTTCTTTCTTTTTAAGACTCATTTTTGAATTATATCACACCTAAAATAAACTGTACATTGCAAATAAAAAACAAGTCTATTATGAATAATTCTCAATAGACTTGTTTATAATACTATTAATTCAAATTATTTAATATTTAGGATACACTGTTATATCTATAATAGCTGATATAAACTCTTCTTTTGTGTCTGGATATAAATATAACTTTGCCTCAATTCTAACCTTTTCTCCCAAAGAAAAGTTTGGTTCTCGTACTGCTGTAACTTTACCAGTATTATCGACTGTTACTAAATCACTACTTGCACTCCATTCAATGTCTTTAGAGGTTGGATCTGATGGGAAATAACTAACATTTAATTGTGTTGATTCTCCATTACGTATTTTGGTTTCTCCATTTAATCTCATTGCCGATGAAAATTTATAGTTTTTTGGAAGAATAGTCACGTAACAAGTATCTTGTATATAAAATTCATCATATATTCCTCCCGGATCAGTATACAATCCACCAGTAATCGGAATATTATTACAGTTTTCAGAATCGTATTCTAACGCAGTAACTTTTCCATTTTTTGAAACTTTTATATTATTATTTGAGCTACTCCAAATAACATCTTTTTGATCTGCAGAAAACAAAGGTAGTATTTCAGCTTTTAATTGCTTATTTTCTCCTTCTTTTAGATAAAAATGATTTGGATTAATCGTTATAGATTTAGGTTGAACAAAGTTGGATGGCGCAACTATAACTGATATTTTATCTTCAATATAGAAATCTTTTGTTCTATCAGGAGAAGTATAAACTCCTGCTTTTACAACATAGCCATTATCACTTGCTCTCATAAATGGATCTATTCTCAATACTCCATCATTACTTATGCTCATACCTTTTGGGCATGACCAAACAATATCATATGTTGCATTGCTTGGAGTAACTTTAACATCTAACTTAATGCTTTCTCCTGCTTTCACCATCATTGTCGGATTATTAATTTTTATGCTTTGTGGTGCTACAAAATTTCCACCAGGTTTTATTTCAATTTCGCAACTATCTTCTAGTACTGTTTGATTAGATAACAATCCCGGAACAGTATCTACACTTGCAGTTACCTTAACTTTATTTCCATTTGTTGGATATTTTAAAACTGTTACATTACCTTCACTATCTACACTTACACAATCGCTCGAACTCTTCCAATTAATTGTTTCATATGTTGCATTTTTTGGTCCAATAGTTGCATTTAATTTGTATGTCATGCCTTCGTACAAAGTGGCTTTATTTGAACTTAATTTTATGCTTGTTGGTTTAACATAGTTCTTTGGTAATATAGTTATATAAGCAATATCTTCTATAATATAGTCTTCATTTGCAAATGAATCTGGATTAGCATTAATATACGCCTTTACATTAAAATGATTACTATTTGAATCATATTTTAAAGCTTTAATCCTTCCAGACTCACCAACTTCTAAATAATCATTTGAAGTACCCCATAAAGCTTTTTTAATTGATGAATTACTTGGCTCAACTTTCGCTGTTAATTGAACACTTTGTCCTTCTTTAAGATATATTTGTTTATTTCCTTGAATCTTAACACTAGTAGGTGCTATATAATTTTTTGGAACTACTTGGACAATTATAGAATCTTCTACATAGTCTCTACTTGTTCCATCTTCAGATTCTATATATACTCTTGCAGTTGCTCTTAAATTTTTAGCATTTTTATAATACTTTTCTGCTTTTAAATATCCACTTTTACTTATACTCAAATATGTATCAGAACAACTCCACTCTATCTCGTGATATGCCGCCTGACTTGGTAATATCATTGCATTTAGTTGAATCGATTCACCTTCCCTTAATAATAAAGGTCCATTTGTAATTCTTACAGAAGATGGTCTAACATAGTTTTCTTTAGAAACAATTTCTATTTCGCAAGAATCAGATATTTCATAAACTTTTGATTCGGCACCTGGCATTGTAAATATATACGCTTCCGCATATACCTTACTTCCATTTTCCGGACACTTAATAGCAGTAACTCTTCCATTACCATCTATTCTTAAATAATTATCTGAACAATCCCATCTAATTCTGTCATAAGTTGCTTTTTCAGGTCCAACTACTGCACTTAATTGATAAGTTGATCCCTCAATTAATGTTAATTTATGTGTATTTAAAGTTATGCTTGTTGGTTCCACAAAATTTTTAGGTAGTATAGTAACATATGCTATATCTTCTAAATAGAATTCCTTTGAACCACCATCTGGATCAGTAAATATGCCGGCTGAAACTGCTAAATCATCGCAATGGGCAGGATCATATTTTACTGCTGTTAGTTTTCCATTTGAAGTAACTCTTAAATACTTATCTGAACAATCCCAAATAATTTTATTCTTCGTTGAATTATTAGGTTCGATTGTTGCACTTAATTGAATACTTTCTCCTTCTTTTAGATATATATGAGAAGCATTGTTTATTTTTATGCTTTTTGGTTCTATATAATTCTTTGGTACCACTTGTACATTTATAAAGTCCTCTATGTAGTTTTCTTTAGAACCACCCTCTGGATCTGTAAACACTCCTGCTGTAGCAATTAAATATGAATGATTTTTGTCATACTTGATGGCTTTCAAATTTCCTTGACTATCTATACTTAGGTAATTATCAGAACAATCCCATACTATTCCTTTATATGTCGCATTACTAGGAGTAACTGTTGCACTTAATTTAATGCTTTCTCCTTCTCTAATTAGAATTGAACCTCCGTTTATTCTAATTCCTGTTGGTTTAATATATTCACCATCTTCTGCTATTTGCATATCTTCTTGTCCAACAGAAGTAACTAGACAAGAAAGTCTTGAACCATTAGCAAGTTCTACGTAAACAGTAGCTTTACCAACTTTTTTGCTCATTACAGAAAATAATTTAGCACCCTTAGTCCATTGAACATTAATTATATTATCGTTTGAAGAATATACATTTGTAACTTCAACACCATCAGCTCCCAAAACATAAATAATATAAACTACTGATGGTTTTAGCTCTGGAATACTGCTTTGTGATAATGATGGTGAAAAAGATGCATTACCAACTTTAACAACACAAGAAGCTGTTACTCCATTTTTAGTTTTAGCTGTTATTGTAACAATACCATCTTTGTTAAGTGTTCTTACGCTACCAGAATTATTTACCATTGCTATAGAGTGATCTGATGATTCCCAAATAAGATCTTTATTTTGCGCAGTTTGTGGATAAACATTTCTGCTTATTTGTCTTGTTGAATTCTTTTGCATAGAAATTTGAGTAACTGGAAATTCAACAGCTGTAGCAACAGGAATCTTTACTCCATCAGATGTTACACTAACAGAAATAGTTCCCATAACTTTTGAATCTCTATATACACTTATATTAGCTTTTCCAACTGCCAAACCATTAATTGTTGTAGATGTACCATATCTATTTGATATACTTATTTTTCCTGATGAACCACTTCCGCTTAAAACTGTCCATGTATAAGTTTCAGATTCTTTTGGATTTTGAATACTTACTGTTTGGCTACCACCCAAACGAACATTTACATTAGTTGTACTAAGTGATGGTTCCTTTTGTGGTTGTATTCCGCTTCCGCTTGGTATTTGTATTCCACTTCCACTTGGTGTTTTTGAACCGCTTCCGCTTGGTATTTGTATTCCACTTCCACTTGGTGTTTTTGAACCACTTCCACTTATTGTTTTATCCGTAACAGTAACTGTAACAGTTTTAGATAATCCATCTATGGTAACTTTAAAAGTAGATACACCTGCTGAATTTCCTTTTATAGTAACCGAAGCTCTACCAGTACCACTTTGAATACTTGCACTGCTACCACTTATTCTTGACCAAGAATAACTCCCACTTGTACCTTTTGAACTTGCCGTAAATGTGCATGTTTTTCCTTTTTCTATTTTTTTACTTGATGCATTAACCGTTAATGTTTTATTAGTTCCGCTTCCAGATCTACTACTACCACCTTCAGCAACATTAATATTAGCTATAGCCGCATTAGCTATTAATATATTTGCTCCAAAAGAAACTAGAACTACTGTTAAAATAGCAATTAAACTTAGTTTCTTCCAGATTTGTACTAAACTCTTCATAGTACAAATTCCTCCTTTATTTTTGGATATAAAAATACTATTCAACAATCCATACTGAAATTGTGTGAGTTTTTTTAGTTTTTGTATTTTTAATTGTGAATTGTGATTGTGCTTTATTAGTCTTCTTTATAAATGTTATTTGGCTAGGACTATTTATCCTAATATAATCTTTATTTCTTACGCTAGAGAAAATCCAATCCTCTGCTTCTTTTCCAGAAACAACATCACTTATATTCAAAGAACTACCTACTTCAAATTCATATCCATTTCCTAAAAATACTACAGGTTTATCTTCATACGATACAGCCTTTAATTTACAACTTGCTTTTGCAACAAGTTTGTTACCTCTATACGCTTCCACAGTTATAGTAATAGTTTCTGTATTGTCGCCAGCTGCTGAAACTGTTCCATCTGATCCAATTTCATAATCATTTTGACCTGCTGAATTTGACCATACATATACAACGTCTTTTCCGCAAGTACTTGTATAACTTAATTTATAATAATTATACTCATCAGAAAGCACATCCATTGTAAATGTGTCAGAAGAGAATTTTATTTTTTCATCTTTAGCAATTACGACTGTAATTTGATGAGTTTCTCCTGTAACCTTATTCTTTATCCATGCATATGTTCCTTCGGTTTCTCCATTTAGATAAATTGATTTACTTCCATTAGTTCTATATGCAAATTGTTTATCAGATGTTTTCTCAAATAGCCAATCTGATGTATATCCTTCTGTTATTACACCACCATTAATATTTATTGTATCTTTAACTTTTCCATACACTGTACTGTTAAACTTAATACCGCTTTGGTTATACAAACCATGAACCGTAATATTAGCTTTTAGTTTTGCTAATTTCTTATATTTTGTATTAGTTATTTCTATTGAAGCAGAACCTTGTTTTTTAGCAATTAATGTTGTTCCACTTAGTGAAACGCAATCACTTCCTTTTGTGATTTTAACACTAATATCACTAAATACATCTGCTTCTCTTGGTGTTGGTGAAATGTATTCTGATACATCTAATTCTTCAACCCAATTCCAAGTCTCAGGGTAATCACTTGCGACAATTCCTTCATCTACATATACCATACTTGGTAAACTTCCAATTTTCCAAGATTGAGGTTCTGTTGATATTGGTTCTTCTTTTCTATATATTTTAATTTTTACTGTTCCAACTGTTGAACCACCATACGTTACTTTAACTTCAGCAACTACATATTTTTTGTTGCTATCTGCAATATATGCATTATCCAAAATCTTAACATTTTGTCCATTAATGCTTAATTGTCTTGTATGAGTTGTACTAAATGCAAACTTAGATTTTTCACTGCTTGGCAATTCTCCATCTTGTAAAATTGGTAATATTTCTGCTCCAGAAATACTGTCTCCTTGATGTTTTTCAAAACCAGAATTTACAGATGCTGAGTAACAAACAATTGTATATTCAGAAACTACTCTATCTAATTCATCTTTACCTGTTACCTTTGTTTCTCCAGTTGATTTTAAAGTTGCAGTATGCTTAGAAATGCCACTTACTATTTTCTTATTACCAATTTCAAATGACTTTTCTCCATTATCTGGAATAGATATAGATTTACCACCTAAATATCCATATAATGTGCCCTTTTTAACAACTGGATCTTGATAGTTTTGTACATTAACAGTTATTTGAGCAGTTTCACTCTTTGAAGATGTGATTTTTCTAGTAGCAATTACTTTAGAAATACCATTTTGTAATCCTTTTACAACAGATCCACTTAATGTAATAATTTTATCTTTACCATCAGCTTTTTTGAAACTAACATTTTTAGTATAAGCTTCTGGAACATTTAATCTTCCTAACAAATCTACAGATTCGTTACCATTAATAACTACAGTAGTATCTTTTAAGATAGCTGGTTCCAAAATTTTTACATTTATTTCTGTATCACTTGAACCATTATTTAATTTGCATTTTGCATTTACACAATAATCATTACCAGATGCCTTTACAGAACCAACAATTACTTTTATTGATGTTCCACTAGAACTTAATTGATTTGTATATTTTCCTTCAACTCTGAAAGAATATTGTCTTGCCATTGCTGCTGCATATGGTTTTTCTCTTAAACCAGAAACAACATCAAATACGGATATTGTGTCTCCTTCATGTACAGTTAAACTTTTATTTATTTTTAAGTCACCTACAACATATACATAATAAGTAATGATTGGTGTTTTATCCTTCTTGTTGCTATATCCAGTTACTTTAATTGGAGTATCTGTAGCTTTTTTACCTTTAATTTTACCGCTTGAAGTACAACTAACAATTGTACTATTACTTGATTCCCAATATGTTGCACCAGATGCACTTAGTGTTCTATCTTTGTTTAATGCCAAATATATTGTTGCTGAGCCAGATGCTCCTTCTGGGTTTTCAGGTACTTGTCCATCTTCTTGGCCAGGTACAGTAATCAAGCAAGATAATCTTGAACCATTAGATAATTCAACATATATAGTTGCCTTACCTGATTTTTTTGCAACAACACCAAAAGATTTTTTACCACTTCCCCAAGATACTTCTACAACATTTGAGTTTGATGAATAAACATTAATAACTTCAACTCCATTAGTTACATCTATATTAATTGTTTGGCTATTGCCTACTTGTAGTTCTGGAATACTACTTTGAGATAATGAAGCAGTTATTTTAGAACTTCCAACAATTACTACACACTTTGCTACTGAAGATCCGCTCTTTGTTTTAGCTGTTATTGTTACAATACCATCTTTATTTTTTGAACTAACATTACCTGTTGAGCTTACAGTAGCTATTGAGTTATCTGAAGAACTCCAAACAAGATCTTTATCTTTTGCAGTTCTTGGATAAGTATTTCTTCTTATTTGAGTAGAAGAATTTTTCTTCATTGTTATTTGAGTTACAGGAAATTCAATAGATAAAATTTCATCTACTGGTTCTGCATTTTCAGCTGTAACTTTTACACTTATTGAACCCATTACTAGAGAATCTCTAAATACTGTAATGCTTAGTTCGCCTTCTTCTAATCCAATTATATTAGTAGAAGTTCCATACTTACTAGAAACACTTATTCTTCCATTTTGTCCGCTTCTTTTAGATATAGACCACATGTATGTTTCAGAACTTCTTGGATTTCTTATATTTACTGTTCTACTTCCACCTAAAGGTATAGTAACAGTAGTAGTGCTTAGTGTTGGAACAACTTGTGTTGGTGGTGTACCACTTCCACTTGGTGTTTGTGAATTGCTGCCACCGCTTGGTGTTTGTGGTGTATTACCTCCACTTGGTGTTTGTTGAGTACCACTTCCACTTATTGTTTTATCTGTTACAGTAACAGTTACAGTTTTAGATAATCCATCTTTTGTAACTCTAAAAGTAGATACACCAGCAGAATTACCTTTTATAGTAACCATTGCATGTGTTGAGCCAGAAAAAATGCTTGCAGATGATCCACTTACTCTACTCCAAGAATAGTTTCCACTTGTTCCTGTAGAGCTTGCTGTAAATGTGCAAGTAGTCCCTTTCTCTATTTTTCTGCTTGAGGCGTTGACAGATAAAGTTTTATTTGTTCCGCTTCCAGATCTACTACTGCCACCATCAGCAACATTAACATTAACCATAGCCGCATTAGCTATTAATATATTTGCTCCAAAAGAAACCAAAACTATTGTTAAAACAGTAATTATACTTAGTTTCTTCCAGATTTGTACTAAACTCTTCATAGTACAAATTCCTCCTTTATTTTTGGATATAATAATCCATTATTCATTAAAATAATACCGATAAAAGTGCCTCAATTCAAGAAAGATAGTGTTAAGTTTAAGTTACAATTATTTCACTAAAAAATAAGACCATTATTGGCATTTCTACCATAATGGTCTTATTCATAATTTAATTATTTTATCTTTTGTATATTAGTAATTTTATCTTTTGTATGCTTTATCTTTAGTTGCCTAAAAATCTTTTCTTTTGTGTATCTATCGCTTTTTCTTTAGTTACGTATATATTTTTTCATTTGTATACTATTACATTATCTGTGGCTTCAATACAGTTCTAATTACATCTGATACTTCGCTCACTTTTTCTCCATCTTTATATCTTGTTATAGTTCCAATAATGCTCATATCAATATCACCATCTTGGTATGCTTGTCCCAAACTAGGGAAATTTAATATTCTTATAGCACTTGGGAAAGTTGGGCCTTCATTGTATACAAATTCATAACTGCCAGGACTTAGCTTACTTGTAAATTGAACATTTATAGTAAATTCTGAGTTTGAATTCAAAGATTTTTCTTTATACCATAAACCGAAGTTCGCACCGCCACCTGGGCTATAAACAGTTGATTCATTATATGTTTGGCTAAACACAAATTTATCTTCTACTCCATTATCAACTGCATTAATATATGCTCTTATAGTGGTCTCTTTTCCATTTGGATCTATTACAATGAAGTTTGCTGGCATCTTGTTAGCTTTTCCATCACATGTTATGTAAGTATCATTAACAGTAATAGGGTAACTGCCATAACCTTTAAACTTATAACCTGTTAAATCATTTGCATTTACAACTTCAGCTAATTTAATTTGATCACCAACGGTCTTTCCTTTAATAGTTTTATTATATGATGATGTTGAAACTATGAAACTAGCTGATGCTACTTCTGTTTCACTACCAGAAACAGTTTTAACAATTACAGCTTTAATTGTCACATTCTCTGCTTTATTACCAGTAACTCTAAGCGTATTATTACCCTCAAGAGTATAAGTATTAAGAACTCCAGAAGGAACTTTTAGTTTAAGTTGTGATCCTTTTGCTATTTTTGTTTTTACAGAAAGTGTAGTTGTAGCTCCACCATTTGAAACATCTAAAGCATATCTGTAGTTTTCAAACTCAATTGATTGTTTTACGCCAGCTATTGCTATAGTAATTGGTAAATGTCTACCTCCATCTGTAACAACATCGACTGTAATTGTGTTGCTATCAACATTTTTCTCAACTTCGATCTTATCACTACTTACTTTTAAATATCCTGTGCATGAATCATTTGATTCAAATCTATAACCCCTTGTTTGTACAACACTTGTTAGTTTAATTACATCGCCTGGTTTTACATCAAAAGAGCTCTTGTATACATTTATAGATGTTGTGACAGAATCTTCAGCCATTACAAAATCTCTTCCACTTTCATTTTTAATTATTTTAGCAGATATTGTAATTACTTCTGAATTTTTAGCGCTACCTGTAAGAACACCATTATTGTCTATAGAATAATTCTTTGGTGTAACTTTCCATTCAATACGCGAATTATCTCCTAGTGTTTTTGTGTGCAGTATTTGTTCATTAATGCTAGTTGCTAATGGTGCATAAATTGCATTTGCTGGTTTAATGAATTTAAAATCATCTTTAACATTATCATTTTCGCCAGGTTCATGAATTATGACTGGTAGTTCAATAATTGGTCCAGATGTTTGTAATTTTACAGTAGTTGAACCGCCTTCAGGTTTACTTATCAATTTAATTGATTTTCCATTATTAATTACCTTAATATATGGGTTTGATGAATCTGAAATAAATTTAAATTTGCCATTTCCATCAATATGATCTTTTAAATCAACTACATCGCTAACATATCCAGAAATTGCGCTACGAACATAAACAACTGTAAGTTTGCAAGAAGCTTTTGCAACTACTTCTTCTCCTCTTGATTTTTCTTTATAAACTTTAACTGATACTGTTACAGTTTCTGATTTTCTGCCAGAAACGTGAACAGTTCCATCTTCATCAACAGTATATGTATTTGAACCACCTGAAACCGCCCAATCAACTCTAGATAATGAGCTTAATGTTTTATTATGTGATAATGTAAAATAATAGTTTGGAGAAGAAGATGTAAATACATATGAATCTTTATCAAATGTAAAGGTATCTCTAACATCCGCTTCTTTTTCACCAATTATCTTAATTTTTATATCAACATTTCCGTACTCTGGAACTTCTAATTGAACTGTTTCATAATTATCTAGTGTATTAGCAATCAAATACACTTCATTACTTGAAACTAAAACATAATCTGTTTTCTTACCTATAAACTTAAATCCTGTTGTCTTATCTACAACAACATCACTTAATTTTATTCTTCCTTCAACAGAGCCCTGGATATTCATTCTTAAAGGAATAACTTTAATAGTGCATCTATCATCAGCTGACACAACTTCTTTTTTATTAACTTTTGTGTATATCTTTGCTGAAACAGTTATTTCTTGAGTCTTTCCTTCAACTCTTCCAACTAAATAGCCATCGCTTATACCATAATTACCACCTTTAACTACACTCCACTCAATTCTAGAATTTTCTCCTATTCTTTCTTCACGAGGAATATTGTAGTTAAGTGATGAACCAGGTTCTGCTACTATTACTATTTTTCCATTTGAATTTTTGTTAAATGATATAACATCTTTTTCTCCTGTAGCCTCAAGTATAGTTATACGAATAAGCTTCTTACCATTAGGAGTATCTAAATAAACCGAAGCACCTTGATTTACAGCTTTTTTCTTTAATGTTATTGAATTAGATGTTACATCAAGGTAATCTTTACTTACTTCTTTGTTTCTAACAAACTTAAACCCTTTTGTTTCTTCGACATTTAATAGTTGTTGAATAGTTATAACATCTCCAACATATCCACTTAGTGATGATTGATAATAAACAATTGTTGCTTGGCAACTTGCCGAAGCTTTTACCTCATCACCAACCACTATTTTTGCTGTTATTGTTACTACTTCAGAAGTGGTTCCTTTAACAGTCATTGTTACTTTATCTTTTTCTTCAACATTAAATGAATAGCTATTTTCTCCTCCAGAAACTTCCCAAACAAGTTTTCCGCCATTACCTACCGTGCTACTAAATCCCATCACATATGAGTCTGTATAGTCGGTTTTTTCGAAAGGTCCATATGCTTTTTTAGTAAAGCTCAATGTATTATTTCTAAAAATATCTATTCTAATATCTTTACCAATCTTTTTGCCATTATAACTTACTCCTACCAATGTTTGTAAAGTTTTGTTTCCTTTTGGAATAGGATCTCCACCTTTTGGTTTTTCTGTTCTAACGGTAACTGTAAAACCATTTATATCTAATTGATTTTGGCTTTTATTATTTAAAGTAATTTTAGATTTTTCTGATTCAGGAATTGCTCTTGGTGATTCGAAAAGATCATCAAATCCAAGACTATCCCCTGTTCCACACGTTAATTTCTTACTTGTTGGACCATATACTATAATAGTATATGTTATATCATTTCCTGATTTATCTTTACCAGTTATTGTTGCCTCTCCAATACTTTTTAAAGAAACTTTATGTTTGCTAATTTTAATATTTTTATTTGAAGTAGATAATTTATCACCATTATCTGGAATTTCAATAGTACTTCCTACCATTCCATAGAATGTACTTCCTAATTCTGGATTTTGCATATCTTCTTGACCAGGAACTGTAACTAGACAAGATAATCTTGAACCATTTGCTAGTTCAACATATATAGTTGCTTTTCCTGATTTAAGTGCTGAAGCTGTAAAAGTTTTGGTTCCTTGAGTCCATTTAACTTCAACTATATTTGAATTTGAAGAATAAACATTAGTAACTAAAACTCCATCTGCTCCTAATACATTTATCGCTACTTCATGCCCTACTGGAAGATCAGGTATACTACTTTGAGATAACGATGGTGTGAAAGAAGCATTTCCTACTCTTACTATACATGTTGCTTGTGAATATCCGCTTCTTGTTTTTGCTGTAATAGTAACAATACCATCTTTGTTTTTAGAAGTAACATTACCTGTTGAACTTACAGTAGCTATTGAATTATCTGAAGAACTCCAAGTTAGGTCTTTGTTTTGTGCTGATGTAGGATATACATTTCTTCTTATTTGTGTAGATGAATTTTTTTGCATTGAAATTGTAGTAACTGGGAATTCAACTGAAGTTACCTCAGTAATTGCTCCAGCTCCTTCTGTAGTTACTTCAACTGCAATAGCTCCCATATAAGTTGAATCTCTATATACACTAACTCTTGCATTTCCTTCAACAAGACCATTAACAGCTATAGAAGTTCCGTATTTTTTTGATATACTTATTTTTCCTTTTGCTCCATTTTCATTTACAATTGTCCACATATACGATTCAGAATCTATTGGATTCTCAATGCTTACAATTCTATTCTGACCCAATGGTACAATTAAAGAATTTGTACTAAGAGTTGGAGTCTTAGGTTTTTGAGGTTGATTACCGCCTGGATTTTGTGGATCATTTCCATCTGGTGCAGGAGTTCCACTTCCACTTACGATACTCTTATCAGTTACTGTTACTGTAACTGTCTTTGTTAAACCACCTTTTGAAACTTCAAATTTCGAAACGCCAGCAGATACACCTTTTATTGTAACTTGTGCGCTTGTAGATCCACTTGAAATAATTGCAGAATTACCTTCTACTCTTCTCCAAGAAAATGTTCCACTTTTATTTGAAGTTGCTTTAAAAGTAGTAGTTTTTCCTTTCTCAACTTTTCTACTTGTAAAATTGACCGTAAGTGTTGCTGCAGTTCCGCCACCATCTGCCATCATTACATTATTACCAGGAATAGCTGCATATACAGATGGTAAAACAATTCCAGAAGCAATAATTATTAATGTAAGAATAGACATTAAAGAAATTCGCTTCCAGATTTGTACTAATTTTTTCATAGTACAAACTCCCCCTTCTTTACTTTAAAAAATAAAAATTAAGTTATTCAAAAAAATGATATAAATAAAAAAAATAAAATGCAATAGTATTTTTTCCATATATATCAACGGTTTCAGCAGTTATAATTCATAATCATTACGGAAGTAAAGGACTTCATTTATAATGATCAGATAAAAAAATTTTTAAGTATAAAAAAATCAGCATCTATCTTCTAGATACTGATTTTCCGTATGTTTTTAAGTATTTTAACCTTATAACTTGTTTTTTTATCTTTCTTATTTTTATTAGGGATTACATGATTTTCTTTAATTGTTAAGTTTTTGTTACAATGGCATTTGCAACCTTGATTCCATCAATTGCTGAGGTCATTATACCACCAGCATACCCTGCACCTTCTCCACATGGATGTATACCAAGTACACTACTATTCATGTTTTCATCTCTTAAAATCCTTATAGGACAAGAGCTTCGTGATTCTACTGCAGTTAAAATTGCATTTTTATCAAAGCCATTTATCTTTGTTCCAAAGTATTTGATTCCTTTTTCTAAGGTATCATTTACATACTTTGGAAATAATTTGTGTAAATCGCAATAATTTATTCCAGGTTTATATGTTGCTTCAAGCTCACTATCCCTAACCTCTTGGCAATTATTATTCAAATAATCTTCCACTCTTTGTACAGGTGCATTATAGTTTGATCCACCTAACAAAAATGCATCTTCTTCTATCTTCTTTTGAAAGTACATCCCATTTAAAGGATTATCGTCTTCCATAAAATCATCTGGAGTAATATTAACAAGCAATGCGCTATTTGCATTTTTACCATCTCTTTTGTAATAACTCATTCCATTAGTTACAATTGTTCCTTCTTCAGAAGATGATGCCATAACAAATCCTCCAGGGCACATGCAAAAAGTATACAAACTTCTACCATTATCATCATGATAAACCAATTTATAATCAGCTGGTGGAAGGTTTAATTTAGTTTTTGTACCATACTGTGATTCATTAATAACTGATTGTCTATGCTCTATTCGTACTCCTATAGAAAATGGTTTTGGTTCTAGCTTAACATCTAGCTGTTTTAGCTTTTCAAAAACAAAACGAGCACTATGCCCAACCGCCAATATAACATTATTTGTTTCAATTCTTTCGTTATTGCTTGTTATTACGGCAGTGACATATTTTGATAATCCTTGATCGTTATTACATATTTCAAAATCTACTGCTTTAGTATTGAATTTTACTTCTCCACCTAATCTAATTATCTCTTCTCTCATATTCTTAATTACTTTTCTTAAATTATCTGTTCCAATATGAGGTTTAGATAAATACAATATTTGCTTAGGCGCACCAAATTTAACAAATGTTTCTAATACTGCTTTATTGTATTTTGAATTTACGTTAGTTGTTAATTTCCCATCCGAGAAAGCACCCGCTCCACCTTCTCCAAATTGAACATTAGAATTTGTATTTAGTCTTCTATTTGTAATAAACTCTTCTACATCTTTTTCTCTTTGCTCTATGCTATTTCCTTGTTCTAGCAAAATAGGATTATATCCATTTAAAGCTAATGTGTAAGCAGCAAATAAACCTGCAGGTCCCGCACCAATCACAACAGGTCTTTTAATCATTTCTTTTTTATTATCTATTTTTAATATATCATCATAGATTTTCTCTTCTTCACCATCTAAAAAAATTTCAACTGAATAATTATAGTGGACTCTGTTTTTATCTCTTGCATCAATTGATTTTTTTATAATATGCCAATTATTGATATTACTTTTGTCTATATTTTTCTTTTTACAAACAATATCTATAATACTATCATCTTCTATGTCTTCGAACACTTTTATATCAGATATTTTCACAAAAGTTCACTTCCATTCATTTAAAATAAAATGGCGGTCAACGACCGCCGATAATTTATTGCAATTCTTTTATATTCCATACTGTTCCATCTTTACTATCTAAAAGAACAATTCCTTTATTATCCAATTCATTTCTTATTTCATCAGCTTTAGCATAATCTTTATTTTGTTTTGCTTCTGTTCTTTGAGAAATCAAGTCACTAATTTCATTTACGGAAATATTTAATTTTGTCAAATATTTGTTTTTTAAATCATCAATAAATTCTTCTGGATTCTCTTCAAATACTGATAATATATTATATAAATTAATTATCTTATTCTTAATAGCATTTAATAGATTTGATTTTGTTTGAGGCTCTATTTTTTTATCTTGAATAACTGTATTTAAATATTTCATTATTGCAAATAAATTAGCATAGGCTTCAGCAGTATTAAAATCATCATCCATTGCTTCAACAAAATCTGGTTCAATTTTATCAAGAAATTCATTATTTACGGCATCACTATTTGCAGGAATCACTTTTAAAATCTTATTAATCTCATTTAGAGTATTATAAAAATAATACATATGCTTTTCTGCAAGTAAGAATTCTGCATCATTAATATCTACTGTACTTGAATAATGTTTTTGCATAAGCATATATTTAATTACTTCTTTATTATACTTAGCAAGAGCATCTTTAACAGTTAATGAATTTCCAAGTGACTTACTCATCTTTTGTCCATCAATTGTTATTAAACCATTATGTATCCAATATTTTGCAAATCGTTTTCCAGTAAGTGCTTCTGTTTGTGCTATTTCATTTTCATGATGAGGGAATATTAAGTCTTTACCACCACCATGAATATCTATTTGCTCTCCTAAATAACGATGATTCATCGCTGAACATTCTATATGCCAGCCCGGTCTTCCTTTTCCCCAAGGTGAATCCCAAGAAATCTCTCCTTCTTTTGCAGATTTCCAAAGTGCAAAATCTAGAGGATCTTTTTTTCCTTCTTCTACATCTTTTCTAACGCCATTTATCATATCATCTGGATTTCTCTTAGATAATTTGCCATAGCCAGGGAAACTTTTAACACTATAATATACATCTCCTCTTTCTGATGGATATGCATATCCCTTTTCAATTAAACTACTAACAAATTCAATGATATTTTCAATATTTTCAGATGCTTTTGGCATAACATCAGGATCTTTTACGCCAAGTAAATGCATTACTCTATCTACTTCATTTATTCTATCTTGAGAATATTCAAGAGCATTAATTCCTAATTGATTTGCTCGTGCAATTATCTTATCATCAACATCTGTATAATTACGAACGTAAGTAACTTTATATCCTTTATATGTAAGATATCTTTTGATTATATCAAAAGTAACAGCTTGCTTAGCATGACCGATATGACAGTCATCATACACCGTAATTCCACAAGCATACATTTTTACCTCTGGGCTATTCATTGGTTCGAATTCTTCTTTTGATTTTGACATAGAATTGTGTATCTTCATGCCATATCTCCTCCTTTTTAAATATATTTGCAAATTGATTTTGCAATTGTTTGGAATTATATCACAAAAAAACGTGAAAAACCATAGTTTTTCACGTTTTTATTAACATTATCTTTCGTACTTTAACCTGATTAAACTGCAATCATTCATTTGTGCTTTAATAATTTTATCTACTGTACCCAATTATATAGCCTAATATACCCTTAAAAGTGCTCTAACAGCTTCGCCTCTTGTAATATTTAAATCGGGTTTAATCTCTAATACATTATTCTCAGATTTTGTCATTCCTTCTATCAAATCATACTTAGTAGCATGCAATAAATAAGCTTTATCCTTTTCTGTAAGCATACCTATATCTGAATAATTTGGTAACACTCCATCTCTATATTGTGGAATTCCTTTCATATTTATTTGTATTCTTGATAGAATTTTTATCATATCTAAACGTGTAGTAGGTTCATCAATGTTGTATTCATTTATATCGCCCTGTTCTATAACATCTTGCATTTCAGCAACTACAACATATGGTGCAGCCCAATGAGATTTCAAACTATCTGGAATCGTAAAGATAGAGTAATCAAAACTTCTATTATTAGATAAACAAATAGCCATCTTTATAAACTCACCTTTTGAAACTGGATCATTTGGTTTAAAAGAATATGTTCCATCATATTTTGAAGTTCCTTCTTTAACATTAGCATATCCTTCTATAAGTTTATTTCCTTTTACATCAATCGTAATCGTGTTAGCTTTTAAAATCTCATTTATATATTTATGATATGAAAATAATAACGTTCCTTCTTTATCTCGCTTTTGGCTACCACCTCTATCAAGCACCTTTTCTTGCAAATCAATAAAAGGTAAATTTTCGTCAAAAGCATGACCTTCACTTGGATTATATAATTTTGCATATATAGTTGAGCACGATAACACAATCAATGCCACTATAAGAAAAATAATTTTTTTCATATAAAACTCCTAAACAAAAGTTAATATAACACTTTTTCTACTACAAAAATTTTATTATCTGTCACATTTAGTTTCAATCTATGTAATTATATTGTAATAATTATTTAACTATTGCGTATTAGTAATAAATTATCCCAGCCGTATCGTTTATTGGTAAAGAAAAAGAAACGGCTCCACTTGGAGTATTAACTCCAACTTCATTCTTTATAGCTTGCATTATATCTTTTGTTTTTTCTTCTTTTGCAACTATAAAAATCATCTCTTTTTCTGCTCCTATTGCTGTGCCAAAAAACTTTTCATCAGATTCATGATGGGTTCCTCTTGCATGCACCACAGTACCACCTTGTGCACCTGCTTTTCTTGCAACTTCCATTACATTTTCTGTAAAACCTCTATTTGCAATAACTACAATTAATTCATTTTCTGTATCCATATCGTACCCCTCATCTTCTTTTTTCTCATCTATTTCTTTTACATATCTTTTTAACGAATTTAAACTATCAATACTACTAAGTGGAACAGTGAACGAAAGACCTGCTCCAATAGTCTTAAGTTGCATACTATTTTCTATCTCGTGCAAGAAAGATTTTGATTTATCCATAGTCATAAGACTAAACAAGATGCATTTATCTACAGAATCCAACCCAAGCAAATCAAGCTTTTCTTTACTTGCGGTTCCAGTTCCATATGTGCCCAAACTAAAATCTATTCCTTGCTTTTTATAAAACTCTAAAAAGTTTTCGGTTT
This sequence comes from Clostridia bacterium, assembly GCA_017518295.1. Classification (GTDB taxonomy): domain Bacteria; phylum Bacillota; class Clostridia; order TANB77; family UBA1234; genus RGIG6105. Next base: position 400,408 of record JAFWVJ010000017.1, on the reverse strand, counting down.
TATTTCTCTCACCTATTGTGATATTTAAAACTACATTTTCCATAACTCACCTCTAAACTTTTATTACTTTAGTTTTTGTATTTTTTCTTTTAAATACAATTATCTCATCATTATCATGTTTAATTTCATTTTCTTCTTTGATTACCTGTTTCTTCTTTGAAGCATATATAATACCAACAATTTGAATTGATATAAGTGGCATCATCGCAACCATCGAAACAAGTCCAAAAGCATCTTTCATAATGCTAAAATTTATTCTTCCAGATGCTTCACAAATGCCAATCATAATAGGAAGTACAAAACTTGCCGTCATTGGTCCAGAAGTTACACCTCCTGAATCAAAAGCGATTCCGACAAATACTTCTGGTGCAAAAAAAGTTAATGCTAAAGCTATAACATATCCAGGAATCAAAACATATAATATTGGAATACCAAGCCATGCTCTAAACAAACTAATTAATAATGCTATTGTCATTCCAATAGAAATTGATACCATAAGTGCTTTTTTTGAAACCATTCCATCAGTTATATCATTGACTTGTTTTACTAAGACTTGTACAGCAGGTTCTGCCTTGACAATAAAAAATCCTATTAAAACAATTAGTAATATTACAAATGATTTATTTTCTAAATTCATAAGAGCAATTCCCAACTGATTACCTACTGGAAGAAAACCGATATTAACTCCAATCATAAATATTACTAATCCAATAAATGTATATATTAATCCGATTCCAATTTTTAATAATTCTTGTTTTGGAAGTTTCAAAGAAATAAAGTTATATGGCACAAAAAATAATACTATAGGAATTAGAGATTTAAATACCTCAAAACTATAATATGGAATTGCAGATACAAAAGACCACCCTATATCTTTTGAATTTGAAACGTTCGCAAGATTATTAGGAACGTAAATTGCATTATCAATTTTAAATATTAAACCTAATATCATAACAGCAATTATCGGGCCTATAGAACAAAGTGCGACTAGTCCAAAACTATCACTTTCGGAGTTTTTATCTTGTCTAATTGAAGCAGCACCTATTCCTAATGCAATAATAAAAGGAACTGTAAGTGGTCCAGTAGTAACTCCACCCGAATCAAAAGAAAGAGGAAGAAAATCTTCCGGAACAAAAAATGCTAAAACGAATACTAAAATATATAAGAAAACTAATAATCTAGATAATTTAATTTTGAAAACAATTCTTAATAGAGCACATGCTAAAAAAATCCCAACTCCCACTCCAACAACTAGTACTAAAGTTAAACTTGGAATTTGATTTATTTGAGTAGCTAACACTTTTAAATCCGGTTCTGCAATTGTAGTTAATGTTCCAACTAAAAATGAAATCAAAATAATAACCCAAATTTTTTTGCTCTTACTAAGACCGGCACCTATTCTCTCACCCATTATGCTCATAGATGTTTCTGAACCCAACGAAAAAAGACCTATTCCAAAAATTAGTAGCATTGCTCCAACAATAAACATTACTACCAAATCTGAAGAAATAGGCGCTATAAAGAAACACGTTAATACAACTACAATCGTTATTGGCAAAACTGAAATTACTGCCTCGCCAATCTTTTCCTTTAGTTTCTTATTCAAGCGATCACCTTTTCATTAGTTTATAGAAAAATTATAACACTATTAAAAATTACGAGCAAATTATAATTTGTAGTGCAAATTAGCAAATCCTGTGATATAATACCTCAATCGAGGAGATTTTTAGATGAGCGTAAATGAAAATTATAGAAAGCAAAAGGATTTTTTATCATATATAATTGATAAAGAATATTATCCTTTCTTAAAAAATGAATTAACTCAATATATTCAGCATGGGAACACGAGTGTTTTTAAACATAGTAGAGATGTTGCATTCAATTCATATAGACTTGGATTATTTCTAAGTAATCATTTGAATGCCAAAATTGATTATAATGCTTTAATTAACGCTTCTTATATGCATGATATGTTTCTATATGATTGGCATGAAAAAAATGGCAATCACAAACTTCACGGATATACTCATCCAAAAGTAGCTGCTCAAAATGCTCAAAAACACTGTAATGCAAGCATAAAAGAGCAAAAAATGATTAAATCTCACATGTGGCCTCTTACAATAACGAAGGTTCCAACAAGCAAAGAAGCCTGGATTTTAAGCCTTTGCGACAAATTTACAACAATAATCGAAGTTTTTAATCGATAATTGACAATTAGGCATTTTTCGTTTATACTATATCTTGCTTGTTTAGAGATGGTGGATGTAGCTCAGTTGGTTAGAGCGCCAGGTTGTGGCCCTGGAGGCCGTGGGTTCGAGTCCCATCTTTCACCCCATTTTTTAAACTAGTGGAAATTACGCCACATAATTTCAATATATATTGGGCCGTAGCCAAGTGGTAAGGCACCAGACTTTGACTCTGGCATTTCGGCGGTTCGAATCCTCCCGGCCCAGCCATAAATAGATCATCATAAGATGGTCTTTTTTATTGCCTATTTTCTATTGTAACAAGGGTGTCTCAATGATATATTATTAGTAGACTTCGTGTTTAAGGAGGTATTATGCGTAAAAGACGATTTGGTGATAGATATGATGGATACCGAATTAGAAAAGGTGATCCAACAAATGTTATTATCCCATATTTAATGAAAGAACGTAGCGATGCTCAAGTTTTTTTTGATACAGAATTAGATATTACAAAAGTCGAGGCTCTTATAAGACAAAAAAGAAAAGAAGGCATGGACATTGGAATTTTAGATTATATGATTTCAGGATTAGTAAGGGCTCTTTCTCAATATCCTAGAGTAAATAGGTTTGTAGCAGGAAGACGATTATATGCTAGAAATGAACTCCTTATTTCTATGGCCGTAAAAAAGAACTTAGATATCGATACTCCGGAAACTATAGTTAAATTTAAATTTAATCCAGAAGATACTATTAATGACATTAGTGCAAATATTCGTGAAGTAATTGCTCAAAACAAAGGTGCAGATTCTTCAAACAATATGGATGGATTCGTTAAGATTGTAAATCATCTTCCACGTTTTTTATATAGTGCAGCAGCTAACTTTGTTACTTGGTTAGATTTTCACGGTATAATGCCTAAATATATAAATAGAATTAGTCCTTTCCATACAAGCATGTTTTTAACAAATATGGGATCTCTTGGTTCAGATCCTGTTTATCACCATATTTATAACTGGGGCACAACATCTGTTTTTGTTGCAATGGGCAGAAAAAGAAAAGTAACTATCACAGATAATGATGGAAACGTAATCGAAAAGAAGATGTTAAAAATAAGATTTACTGGCGATGAAAGAATTGCTGATGGATTCTATCTTTCAAAGTTTCCAAAATATTTAAACTACTTATTCTTAAATCCAGAACTATTAGATGCGCCACCTGAGCAAGTATTTGAAGATGATCAAATCTAAGCATAAAAATACCGTCCTATAAAAGGACGGTATTTTTTATTATTTAACGTCAAGTGCATCTAATACTTCTTTAATTGCAACCATTGCTTTATCCATTTGCTCTTTTGTATGAGTAGCTGTATATGATGTACGAAGTAGTGCATATCCTGGAGGTGTTGCAGGACTAACAACAGGATTAACATATACTCCTCTTTCAAGAAGCATTTTACAAGCTAAAAATGCCTTCATATCATCATAAACATATATTGGTATAATTGGTGTTGTACTATCAATAATTTTAACACCAAGTTTTCTTAGTCCATTTCTCATATATTCTGAAATTTCTGCAAGTGCTTTAACACGTTCTGGATGTTCGCGAAGAATTTTTAAGCTTTGTCTTGCACAAGCCACACTTGCTGGAGTAATACTTGCACTAAAAATATATGGACGAGATGTATGTTTAACATACTCAATAACCCTTTCATCCGCAGCCATATAGCCACCAAGTGATGCAAGAGATTTAGAGAATGTACCCATGATAATATCAACTTCTTTTTCAAGTCCAAAGTGTTCAGCAGTACCTCTACCATGTTCACCTAATACACCAAGACCATGTGCATCATCTACCATAACACGAGCACCATACTTTTTAGCAAGAGCAACAATCTCTGGTAATTTACAAATCTCACCACTCATACTAAATACACCATCTGTAACAATCAATGCTCCACTATCTTCTGGAACCATTTTTAATTTTTCTTCTAAGTCAGCCATATCACTATGTTTGTAGCGAAGCATTTCTGCGTAGCTTAACTTAATAGCATCATAAATACTTGCGTGATTTTCTTTATCACAAATAACATAATCATTTCTTCCACAAACAGCACTAATTATTCCAAGATTTGTTTGGAATCCTGTAGAAAAAGTTATACATGCATCTTTATGTAAAAATTCTGCAAGTTCTTTTTCTAACTCAATATGTATATCAAGTGTTCCATTTAAAAAACGTGATCCACTATTTCCTGATCCATATTTTTTCAAAGCTTCAATTCCCGCTTCAATAACACTTGGATCGCTAGTTAGTCCAAGATAGTTATTTGAACCAATCATAATGGTATGGATTCCTTCCATTTCAACTTCTGTATCTTGACCACTAGTCAACATATGAAAGTATGGATAATATCCTTCTTCCTTTCCAATATCATATTGTTGTTTCTTGTACATTTTTTTAAATAAATCCATCATACATATCTCCATTATTAATAAAATTTATAAATAAAATAATTTGTCCATCTAGTTGGTAAAATCTTGATTAAACTTGAACTACATTTATATCCAAAACCAACTGATGAAATCAGCGGTGGATTCTTGCGATTGGCAATTTTATAAACATGTTTTGCAACAACAATTGGTTGCATACCATCTCTTTCAAACTTTTCCATGTTTTTAGTTTTCTTTTTTATAATATCACCATACGCTTCATTAGTTTGTTCATTTTTTTCACGTGCTTCTGTAAAACCAGTTTTTAAATCACCTGGTCGAACGCATGCTATTTTTATTCCTTGGCTATACACTTCTTTAGAAAGAGCAAGTGCAAATCCTTCTAAACCTGCTTTTGTTGCAGAGTAACAAGCCTGAAAAGGAATTGCTGCAGAAGCTGCTACAGAACTTGTGAATATTATTTTTCCCTTTGATTCGCGTAAATATGGAATATATATTTTACACATATCAATATGAGCAATAATATTTACATTAAAAATCTTCTCAACTTTATCTTTTTCAGTAAATTCAATAGCACCCGAAATCCCAATTCCTGCGTTGTTATATAGAACGTCAATTTGGCCTTCTTTTTTATAAATTTCTTCTGCAATTCTTTGCATAAGTGCCGAATCACAAATGTTTCCCTGATAATAATTAAAATCTGGTGTTACTTTTTCTATAGGTCTAGTAGCTATTCCATAAACTATCCATCCATTTTTAAAAAAATAATTGGCTGTTTCTAAACCGACACCACTACTAGCCCCCGTAATAACAATTACTCTTTTCGCTTGTTTTTTCATATATTACCTCTCAAACATTCATCACTATTTTATTATGTTTTATAGTCATATGTAAAGCGTTTTTAAAAAATCTATGTACTATGTAAAGTTTACATTTTCTGCAAAATAGCATCAATTTTATAAAACATTAACCAAAAGTATTATTCATAATAAATTTGTATATATTATTCAATGTTGAATAATACAAATTAATCTTGTACAATAATATATTAGAAAAGAGTGATAATTATGTTTAAAAATAGTTTAGAAAAGATATCAATATTAGTACTTGCATTTATTGGATGTTTAGGCTTACTTTCAACTTCAATTGCAACAACTCCTACAACTCCTGAACAAGAAAGAATTGATGCATATTCACAATTATCTGGTGAAGCTGGCGATAATGGAGTAATAGTTACATTGTTACAAATTACTAATGTCTTATCAATGTTTGCATTTATCATATGTATATTTAAACTTGCTCAAATTGGTTTTAAATTTATGCTTGGCCCTGCAAACAAAAAAAGTGATGCAGCACAGTCATTGATACCATGGGCTATTGGTGTATTTATTTGTGGCTTGTGGTTACCAATAGGAAACTGGATAATGTCATTTTTTACAGCTGTGTCACCAGGTGTATTTGACGTAAACCTATAATTCATTCTATAGATGTCTTTTATAAAAGACATCTTTTTTATTGCAACTTAAACCTTATTTTTCTAGTCTTTTTATAAAATTTGTGGTAAAATAGCGCTGTTTTAAGGAGGCTTTATGGAAAAGTTTATTTCAAATTCTATAGAAGATACTAAAGCTTTTGGCAAAAAAATAGCAAAAGAATTAAATAAAGGCGATGTAATAATCTTAAATGGTGATTTGGGTGCTGGAAAAACTGCACTAGTAACAGGCGTTGCAAGTTATTGGCAAAAAGAAAACGAAGTTGCATCTCCAACTTTTACCATTGTAAATGAAATTGTATTAACAGATGATTTATCTTTATTTCATTTTGACGTTTATCGTCTAGAAGATGAAGATGAATTCTATGCTATCGGTGGAGAAGAATATTTTGAAAAAGGAATCACGTTTATGGAATGGGGCGATACTATAAAAAATGCTTTACCAAAAGAATATCTAGAAATAAAAATAGATAAAGATTTGGATAAAGAAAATTATAGAGTATTTAATCTTATTCCCCACGGAGATTATTATAAAAAGTTGATTGAAAGGATTTAAGAATGAAAATATTAGCAATTGGTACTTCTGGAAAAAATTGCACAATAGCAATTTCTGAAGATAAAAAAGTAATAAAAGAAATAAATATTAATATTGGACTTACTCATTCAGAAACTTTACTTCCAAATATTGAAAAAATATTGCAAGAAACCAGTCTTACTTTAAACGATATAGATGCTTATGCAGTTTCTGTCGGCCCTGGTTCTTTTACTGGAATTAGAATCGGAGTTGCAACAATTAAAGGTCTTTGTTTAGGAGTAAATAAGCCTGTCATTGCGGTCCCAAGCCTTTTAGGCATGGCGTATAATAAAAAAGATTTTGATGGATATATCGTAACTTGTATAGATGCCAAAAACGACAATGTATATGCAGCGATTTATAAAAATGAAAATGAAACAATAAAGCAAATTGGAAACTACATTGTAGACAATATAACTGTGTTAAATGAAGAAATATCTAATCTAAATGGTAGCTACGTAATTATTGAAGATAAAGATACTGTTGAATATGCATCTTTAATAGCAGAAGCAGCATTTGATTTATATAGTGCAGGACAGATTACAGACGGAATTCACGTGTCACCTCTTTATTTAAAAAAATCTCAAGCAGAAAGAGAACTAGAAGAAAAAAATGATAACAATTGAAAAAATGAAAAAAGAATATATAGATGAAGTATATGAGATAGATAAAGCATCAGTCCCTATACCATGGTCTAAAAATTCTATAGAAGAAGAAATGAACAATATACTTGCTAAATTTATTGTTGCAAAAGATGGTGATATAGTAATTGGTTTTGCAATGTGTTGGTTTATTATGGATGAATGCCACATAGGAAACTTAGCAGTACTACCTTCATATAGAAATCAAGGTGTAGCTACAAAGCTATTAGATGATCTTTTAAAAGAATGTGATGAACATGGAACAAATTATCTATTGCTTGAAGTTCGCGTTTCAAATACTCCTGCAATCAATTTATACAAAAAGCTAGGATTCGAGGAATCAGTTGTTAGAAAACATTATTACAAAAATCCTGATGGAACTTACGAAGATGCATTAATAATGAGTAAAGATAGAGTCTAAATTCTAGACTCTTTTTTTATTAAAAAATTATTAAAATCTCAAAATATTTGCTATTATTTTTCAATATATGGTAAAATTATTGAGGGGTTTTATACCCTTTTGAAATACGAAAGATATTTTTGATTTACGAAGGAGAAAAATTCATGGCACGTACAAAAGAATTAAGCTATACACAGCTTAAAAAAGAATGTGATCCTACAATTTTTAAATTCAAATCAACCAAAGAGGTTGCTCCATTTAATGGAATAATTGGACAAGCTCGTGGAATTAAAGCATTTGAATTTGGAGTAAATGTAGATGTTAAAGGATATAACATATATATCGAAGGATCTACAGGAATAGGCAAAACAATATATGCAAAAAAATATTTAACTGATTTTGCTAAGACAAAACCTACTCCAGATGACTGGTGCTATATCTATAATTTTGATAATCCAAATGAACCAATCGCTCTTAACCTACCTGCAGGTCAAGGTAAACAGTTCACAAATGAAATGACAGAGTTTATTGGTACAGTTCAAAGAGAGATTAAGGCTGCTTTCAACAATCAAGATTTTGAAAAAGAAAAAGAAGCCATTCAAAAAGATCTAGAAGAAAAGAAAATCAAGTTAATAGAAAAATTAAATAAAGATGCAGCAAAATTAGGATTTCAAATCAAAAATGCAGATACAATTTATTTCTTACCTATGATTGACGGAAGAGTTCTATCTGAAAACGAATTTAATGCTTTAGATAAACCAACTAAAGATCAATTTGAATTAAATTCTATAGAAATTCAAAAAGAAACTATAGAAATAATGAAAAAAATTAAAGAACTTGAATCAAAAGCTGCAGAAAAGATAGGTTCTTGGCAAAACAACATCGCTTTATTTGCCGTTTCAATGAAAGTAAATGAACTTAAATCAAAATATAAAAAATCACCAATTGTTTTAGAATTTTTAAAAAATATTCAACAAGATATTTCTAAAAATATCCTTGCATTTGCTCAAGATGGAATGCCACAAGGAAATATGCCACAAAATCCAATGATGCAAAGAGAAAAACCATGGGATAAATATAGAGTAAATCTAATCGTAGATAATTCTGAAATTCAAGGAGCACCTGTAATTTCAGACTCCAACCCATCATTCTATAATTTATTTGGTAAGCTAGAATATGAAAATCAATTTGGTATGATGCATACTGACCATACATTAATTAAACCAGGTTTGATTCATAAAGCTAATGGCGGTTACTTAATATTGCAAATTAGAGACTTGCTACAAAATCCTATTATTTGGGATTCATTTAAAAAAGTTCTTCGTACTAAAAAAGTTTATGTTGATACATTAAAAGATTATCAAATGCAAGCGGTTGCTCTTTCAGGATTAAAGCCTGAACCAATTCCAGTAAAAATCAAAGTAGTTCTTGTAGGCTCTGCTGGAATTTATCAACAATTATTAAATTGCGATGAAGATTTTAAGAAGCTATTCAAAGTTAAAGTTGAATTTGAGGATGATGCTCCTCGTAACGATGCTAGCATGAATACAATAGCTTCATACATACATAGTTTTTGTGAATATGAAAAACTACCTCACTTTAATCCAGGTGCAGTTAGTAAAGTAATAGAATATTGCTCACGTCAAGTTGAAAATCAAAACAAGATTTCCACACAATTATCAGACATTTGTGAATTACTAGCTGAAGCTTGTACTTGGGCAAAGATGGATAATGCAAAAACTGTTACTGCTGATTACGTCAGAAAAGCTGTAAATCAAAGAATTGAAAGAGTTAATAGATATGACCAACAATTAGTAGAGATGATGCAAAATGGTACAATTATGATCGATACAGATGGTGAAAAAGTTGGTCAAATAAATGGTCTTTCTATTATGAAGATTGGTGACTTCTCATTTGGAAAACCTGCTAAAATTACTGCAAATACTTACGTAGGAAAATCGGGTATTGTTAATATTGAAAGAGAAGTTTCTATGTCTGGTACATCACACTCAAAAGGTGTTATGATTTTATCAGCGTACATCGGAGAAAAGTTTGCACAAACTGCTCCTCTTACACTTGCTGCATCACTTTGTTTTGAGCAATTATATAGTGGTGTTGATGGAGATAGTGCTTCTTCTACAGAATTATATGCACTTTTATCTTCACTTTCAGAATTACCTATAAAACAACAACTTGCAGTTACAGGCTCTGTTAACCAAAAAGGAGAAATTCAACCTATCGGTGGAGTTACAGATAAAATTGAAGGATTCTATCATATCTGTAAATTAAGAGGATTAACTGGAGATCAAGGCGTTATTATTCCTTATCAAAATATTAAAAACTTAAACTTAAATGATGAAGTAATTACAGCTGTTAAAGATGGTAACTTCCATATCTATCCTGTTAAAACTATAGATGAAGGTATAGAAATACTAACCGGCGTACCTGCAGGAAGATTAAATAAAGATGGCAAGTACACAATGGGAAGTGTAAATTACTTAGTAAATGAAAAATTAAAGAAATACTCTGAATGTAACAAAGAAAATTAAATGAAAAAGAGAGTAGATTGTATCTACTCTCTTTTATTACTCATTTAATATGCTCCATTCCTCAAAAAGAATATCATTTTGTTTTTTTAATTCGATAATCTTATTTGATATCTCCAAGGCCTTTTCGTAGTTTGAGCCTACCTCTTGTGACATAGATAATTGCTCCAATTTATATATTTCTTCTTCATTAATAGCCATATACTCTTCAATCTTTTTAATTCTATTTAGTCTCTTTCTCTCTTGAGCTTCTCTTTCTTTTTTCTCTTTATATGATGTATTTTTTTCTTTAATTTCTTTTGTTTCTTCTTTAATTATATCATTTTGAATATAAAAATCATAGTTTCCTTTAAATTCTTTACTACCATCTTTTTCTATCTTATAAATCTTATCGGCTAATTTATTAATAAAATATCTATCGTGAGATACTATTAGCATAGTACCTTCGTAATCCATCAAAGCATCTTCTAAAGCCTCTCTAGAAAGTATATCTAGATGGTTTGTAGGTTCGTCTAAAATTAAAAAATTTGATTCAGATAACATTATTTTTAAAAGAGAGATTCTCGCCTTTTCTCCACCACTTAAATCTTTGATTTCTTTAAATACGTCTTCCCCTTTAAATAAAAAAATTGCTAGTGCCGATCTTATTTCAGTATTAGTCATCTTAGGATGCAATGTTGCTATATAGTCAAATACTGTTTGGTTACTAGATATTTCATCTCCAGTTTGACTAAAATATGCTATTTTTTGATTATTTCCTACTACATATTCTCCACTATCTTTTGATTCTTGTCCTAATATTATCTTTAAAAATGTTGTCTTGCCGCACCCATTTGGACCAACAATAAAAACTTTCTCTTGTTTTAATACACTTATATTTACATTTTCAAATAATTTCTTATGTTCAAAACTTTTAGATAAATTTTTAGTTAAAAGAACTTCTCTATTGCCACCAGCTATCACCTTAAAATGAAATCTCATCTTTTCCATTTCTTCATCAGGCTTTACAAGCGAGTCTTCAAGTCTATCAATAGATTTTTGTTTTGATCTAATAGTTACATAGTTATGTTCTTGATTCCATCTTCTTTGCTGGTCTATAACTTTTTCTAGTCTATTTATTTCTTTTTTTGTTTGTTCATATTGTCTTTCTAATGTTTTATTTTTTTCTGCTTTTAAAGTAACATATTTAGAATAATTTCCGCTATACACAGCAACTCTGTGGCTTTCAAGTTCTATTGTTTCAGTCGTTACTTTATCTAAAAAATATCTATCATGTGAAATAACTATAAAGCTCCCTCTATAATTTATTAAGAAATTCTCAAGCCATTCAATTGAATTAATATCTAGATTGTTTGTTGGTTCATCTAGAAGCAACAAATTAGAATCAGAAAACAATAATTTAGCAAGTGTTAATTTAGTTTTTTGACCGCCACTTAAATTTTCAACTTTTAATTCCAATTCTTTTTCTTCAAACCCAAGGCCAATTAATGTAGATCGTGCAATACTTTTATATGTATATCCACCATTTTCTTTATATAGGTCTTCTAAAAAATGTTTTCTAGAAATTAAACTATCTAATTGGGACTTAATACTTTCATCATCTGCTGAATATTCATTAGATAATTCTTCTATTTTATTTTGAATTTGTTCAATTTCTTGCTCTATGTCTAATAAATTTTGTTTAATTGTTAAAAGCTCGTCAAAAACATTATTATTAGAATTATTTAAAACAAATTGTTCTACATAACCTATTCTTAAGGACTTATTCTTAAATATTTCACCAGAATCATATGAAAGTTCATCGCAAATAACTTTAAATAGCGTGGTTTTTCCCGAACCATTTATTCCTACAAATCCTAGTTTATGACCATCTTCTATATTAAAAGAAACATTTTCAAATATTAACTTATCTCCAAAACTCTTTTTAACATTGCTTAAGCTAAGTAGTGCCATTGTTTCACCCCTATCGCTTGACATTGTAACATTTTATTCCAAATTTGTATACAAAAATATAATAACTATGTTAAAATCAATGATAGGTGTACAAATAAAATATTATTGTTTTTTATATATATTGGAGGACATTTCATGGAGGAACTAATAAAAGAATTCTTTAAAGATTCCAATGGCAATTTATCTTCTACTCAGCAATTTGCAGCAAAATCATTGCCATTTCTATTTACTGTATTAATAGCATTAATTGCGGTTCATTTTATTGCCAATCTGGCTAAAAAACTTATTAAAAAATCAAGATTACCAAAAAGTATGCATCCTTTTGTAGTATCAGGTATAAAGTTTGTATTAGACTTTTTGATTATCATTTCAGCATGCAGTAAGATTGGTATTGATGTTACTTCTTTGGTTGCTGCATTTAGTGTTGTCGGCGTTGCTGTTTCGTTATCTATTCAAAACACTCTTGCAAATGTCATGGCTGGATTTAGTTTGTTGTTTACTAAACAATTTGAAGTTGATGACTACATTGAAGCAGGTGGAGTAAGTGGCACAGTTATGAGAATCGGTTTAGCTTCTTGTAAATTAAAAACATATGATGGCAAAGATATTTATGTTCCAAATTCGAGTATAGTTAGCGCAAATATTACTAACTACTCAAGGGAACCTATTAGAAGAGTAGATGTTACTATTGGAACTTCTTATTCAGAATCAGTTGATAAAGTAAAAGCTTCTTTAAGAAAAGTCGTTGATGATACTCCAGAAATAATTAAAGATAAAGACATATTTATTGGTATTACTAATTTTGGAGCAAGTTCAATTGATTATACTATACGTGTATGGGTTAAGAACGCTGATTATTGGAATACATATTTGCCAATGTTAGAAAGAATTAAACGTACATTTGAAGAAGATCATATTGAAATTCCATTTAATCAATTAGATGTTCATTTGAAAAAAGATTAAAAAAACGGTGACCTAAATCTTATAGGTCACCGTTATTTTTTAGAATAATCCAACAATTGTTTCGCCATCTTCTGCCATATGAATTCCTTCTGCGGCAGGCACCTTAGGAAGTCCTGGCATTGTCATAATTGAGCCGGCAATTGCTACAATAAAGCCAGCACCATTTTTAAGTATTACTTCTCTTATATTTAATTCAAATCCAGTTGGCCTTCCTAATTTCTTTTGATCATCAGAAAGTGAATATTGAGTTTTGGCTATACAAATTGGTAATTTATCTCTTTTTATCTCTTCTATTTTTTGGATTGCTTCTTCAGCAGCTTCAGAATAAGAAACTCCATCTGCTCCATATATTTCTTTTGCAATCTTCTCTATTTTTTCCTTAATTGTTTGACTTTCATCATATACAAACTTAAAGTTGTTCGAATTATTATCTAAATAATTAATCAGAGAATTTGCTAATTCAATTGCTCCCTCTCCACCTTTTGCAAAAACTTCAGTATCAACTAAAGTAGCTCCTATATCTTCACACAATTTATGAAGCAAGTTAACTTCTGCTTCTGTATCAAAGTCATATTTATTAAGTGCAACAATTGGTTTAATTCCAAATTTATTGATGTTTTCAATATGTTTTTGCAAGTTGCAAAAACCATTTTTGATTGCTTCTAAATTTTCTTCTTTAACATTTTCTTTTAGAACTCCACCATTATATTTCATTGCTTTTAATGTAGTTACCAATATAACAGCATCTGGTTTTAACTTTGCAATTCTACACTTAATATCCATAAATTTTTCTGCACCTAAATCAGCACCAAACCCAGCTTCTGTAACCACGTAGTCTGCAAGCTTAAGGGCTGTTTTAGTAGCAACTATACTATTACATCCATGAGCAATATTAGCAAATGGTCCTCCATGAATTATAGCTGGTGTGTTTTCGATAGTTTGCACTAAATTAGGTTTTAAAGCATCTCTTAAAAGAGCAGTAACTGCTCCTTGAATCTTTAAATCAGCTACCTTCAGAGCTTTACCATCAATATCATATCCAAAAATAATATTAGAAATTCTTTCTTCTAAATCTTTAATATCCTTTGATAAACATACTATTGCCATTATTTCAGAAGCAACTGTAATATCAAATCCATCATTTCTAATATATGTTCTATCTTTAAAGCTATAATCTAATGTAATTGTTCTTAAAGCTCTATCATTCATATCCATACATCTTTTCCATGTGATATGATTAGGATCAATTCTTAATTCATTACCTTGGAATATATGATTATCTATACAAGCAGCTATTAAATTATTAGCTGCAGTCATTGCATGAATATCGCCTGTAAAATGTAAATTAATTTCATCCATTGGAGCTACTTGTGCATATCCTCCACCTGTTGCTCCACCTTTAATTCCAAATACTGGTCCTAGTGATGGCTCTCTTAATGCAAGACATACTTTTTTTCCTAGTCTATTTAAACCATCTGCAAGTCCAATAGATATAGTTGTTTTTCCTTCACCTAATGGAGTAGGATTAATAGCCGTAACTAAAATTAATTTTCCATCTTTTTTGTCTTTATTTTTTTCAAATACTTCTTTAGATAATTTTGCTTTATATTTTCCATACAACTCAATATCATCTTCTTCGATGCCGAGTTTTTTAGCAACATCTACTATATTATCTAGTTTTGCACTTTTATTTATTTCAACATCTGTTAACATCTATAAAAGCACCTCTCTTTCTATTTTTGGCTACTTGCAAATTATACCACTAAAAAAAGGCTTATACAATCGATTTTTAATCAAAAAAGAGCCGTAAAAACGGCTCTTTTAAGCGATTTTAAGCTACAAATGATGCAGTTTTTGCCAAAGAAGAATTAGAATAATTATCATCATCTGTTACTTCTTTAACTATCTCAACATTTGGCAAATCGATTTTTGAATCAACTTTATTAAGTTCAATTTCCAAAATTGCATATTCATCAGAGAATGGATAAAAATCCATTTCAAAATACTGATTATTGTGAACAAAACAATATCTAGTTTTTCGAATTTGGTGAAGATCAGTATCTGCTTGTGAAAGTAAAGCAATATATTCTTCTCTACTAATTTTTCTTTCTCTTTCTACACGCATTGCATGACCTTTTTTCTCTTTTTCTGTGTAATAGAAAGTATAGCCATCTTCAATGGTGCCTCTTTGTCTTACCCTTCTTTCAATCTTAGGATCTTCTCTAACCAAATATGTTTGAACAATATCTGCTTTAGATACATATCCCAAACTATTGATTTTTTCCAAAGAAGGCTTTCTAATCAAAAACTTTCTCTCAATTTCGAAAGATTCAGGAATACCAAGCATAGACAAGATTTCATCAACCACTCTCTTCATTTTCCCTTCAAAATCAGTTGAGTTATCAAAAACTCTAAGATGCGGATGTCCAATCCATGCTGCAAGTGTTTCATCATCCATTTGTCGTGCTTTTTCAGGTGATTCAGATCTTGCAGCATTATTTCCACTATCTTCTTTTGAAGGATCATTCCATTGATAATATTTTTCGGCACCTTTGGCAGCTGTTACCAAATGAAATACTCCATCATAATGAGAATACGCTTCCTGAATGGTAAGACCTTTGCTCGCGAGAATTTCTTCAAACTTTACTTTTCCAACATAAGCTATTTGATCACATATACCTCTGTCATATAAGATAACAAGCTTATCTTTATTGTAGCATTCACTAATTAAATCAAATAAAGATTCTTTTGCTAATTGCTTAATTAGATTAAATTCTTGAAACTTATACATAGAAACTTCTTTAGTACCTGGAATAACTTCTCCTAAAATTAGCTCCGTAGGGCTTTCCGAACAAACTAGTACTTTATAACCTCTTGTAGAAAGTACTTGAGTAAGAATACTAAGTGCCGTAGACTTACCACCACAAGGGCCACCAGTAAGGCAAATTTTAAGCATGCAATTCCTCCTATAACTTTATTTTTACGTAAGCATTTTAAGCCATTTTAATGCTTAATTCAATAGCTTTTTGCCTATTTTCCACATTCTTGAAATGAATAAATCGTTATAATATAATTATTTAAATATTTGATGGATATGCCATCACTTTTTTATGGTATTTAGGGGGCTATATGGCTAAAAAATTAACCAAAAATCATTTTAATTTGTTGGATGGCATCTTTTTACTTGCACCATTTTTTTATGGAATTTTACCTATATGGAGCTGCTGTCTATTAGGATTAATATGCTGTATTGGAATAATATATAAATATAATAAAGAAAAAAGATTACAATTTCCAAAAGGAATTCAAATTTATTTAGTAGTATTATATCTAATCTCATTTATAATTACTGAATTTGTAGCTATAGATAAAGGAATGAATCTTTTAGCATTTATAAAAAACATTTCCATCTTATTATTCATTATTCTACTAGCACAATTTGAAGAAAATGAAGAAGAAAGAAATAGACATCTTTATATGATAAGTATTTCTTCTACTATATCTGTAGCCATTAGTTTATTGCTTATACTTGTTCCAGTTCAAGATATATTTTTTAATGCAAGGTTACAAGGTTTATTCTTCTATGCAAATTCTTATGGATTATTCTTGCTAGTTGGTGCTTTGGTATTATTTCTAAAAAAAGAAAGAAATTGGTATGACTATTTGATGCTAGCTATATTATTTATAGGAATAGTATTAACAAATAGTAGAGCAATTATTTTGATGACACTTATATTTTCTATTGTTACTTTGTTCTTTAATAAAGAGCAAATTAGATCTTCTATAATTGCAATTATATGTTTTATAATCACATTTGTTGGTGGATATTTTATATTTAATATGGAAAAAAGAGTATCAACTGAAATGCTAGGAAGTAGTGAATTTATATCTAGAATTATTTACTACCAAGATGCTGCAAAAATGATTACAAATCACCCATTAGGCCTTGGATACGAGGGTTTTTGGTATGAGCAAGCAAAAGAACAAACTGCTATATATGATTCAAAATTTGTGCATAGCTCTATAATTCAAATTTGCTTAGATGTAGGAATTATTCCTGCAATTACACTAATAACATTAGTTGCTATGACATTCTTTAGTAAAAATCAAAATGCTTTTTCTAGAATTATAATATTTGCTATATTACTTCATTCATTAATAGACTTTGATTTAGAATACTTATATTTTATATTAATAATTGCTTTATTTATAGACTATGAAAAAATCGTTATTTCATCAAAAAAACTTGTTTTTGCCATATTTATACCAATAGCATGTGTAATGGCTTGGATCTTTTTAGGAGACGCTCTTTACTATGCAAAGAATTATGAATGGGCCACAAGAATCATTCCATTTCATTCAGATGCACTTCAAGAAATGCTATACTCTACGACAAGTGAAGAGAAGCAATTAGAGTATGCAAATAAGGTTATAACTATAAATAAAAATGTAAGTGGAGCTTATGAAGCCCTAAGGAACAAAGCTTTAGAAGATAATGAATTTGAAAAAGCTATCGAATATGAAGAACAAAGACTAGCACTTAATAAATATAAGATAAAGAATTATTTAGAATATGCATCGTTACTTTCTAAAGCAATTGAATATTATTATGAAAAACAAGAAAACGAAATGATTAGAATATATTTTGAAAAAGTAATTCAAATAGAAGATGGAATAAATGAAACTTTAGACCTTACAAATCCACTATGTTATAAAACTATACATACACCAGAGCTTGATATACCAAGTAACTTAAAGAACTATATTGAAAATGCAAAAAGCTGGCTAAATAATTAGCCAGCTTTTAATTTATGAATTTAAAGGTTCATATACGGTACCAATAAACCATACTTCTTCGGTATCTTTATCACGAATTATATATAAATAAGGTTTATCAAATGTTAAATCTATTATTTCTATAGGAACATCAAAGTCGTAGCAGTATGGCAATCCTCCGCCTCCGCCACCGCTCAAAAAAGTTGCAGCAGCTGCCTTTATACCTTCTTCTGAGAATTCTATTTTAGCCTTATGTTTAGCATCCATTATATAAACGCCTTCAGCATCTGAAATGTTTTTTAAATTTGCATTTTTAGAATCAAATACATCTTTAATTCCTAGTTTTATCAAATCTTCTTTAAGTTGTAGATCATATTCATAGTCAAACTTTGGAATAAAACCTTTTATATTAGTAACGACGCCCTCTTTAAAACTTTCTGGTTTAATATCTTTAATCTTTTTTATCAAATTATTTATAGAATTACTATCAATTGATTCAATATACTCTTTCAAATCAACATTTGTTGGCATAATTCCAATATATTCTATAGTCGTATTATCATATTTTGTTAATTCTTTACTAAATACTTTTACATTATCATCAACATAAATTCCAAAATCTGTTGTCATATGAATCTGATGATAATTACTATCCAATTTTTTGATATATTCTGGTAAGAATTCAGCCAAATCTCTATCTGCATCTTCTTCAGTGTAATTTTCTCTTGAAACTTCTTCTGAACCATTTAATAGAAAGTCCCCTGTTCCCTTTGACTCTCCAGGTGTGATACCAGCAAATTTTTTATAGTCTTCAGAAACAATATTCTTTATATTTTCTTCTCCTAATTCTTTAACAATATCATAGTTGTTTATAAGAGCTTCAATTTTCATTCCAGATACAGATTCTTGCATATTTAAAAACTCATTATCAGATACTTTAGATGGATAATCCATATAGAGATTTTCATATTCAGCCATATAAGAATAATCCTCATTACTTAAGAATAAATCATTCCATCTCATATCTATTGCCAATGCATTTATTAGAACAAAATTCCAATCAGGATCAATTTTATCAATTAGTTTTGGGATTATTCCTAATGTATTCTTATTAACCCAATTGTTTATGTTTTTAACATCTGAAAAACTATCATATATTATTTCTGCATCATATTTTGATTTTAAAGATTCACCATATGATGATTTAATCATACTTTTAAAGGAGTCTTTTATAAAAAGTGCATTTGCCAAAGAAGTATGTTTATTCGTACAATATTTATTTGGAGCATA
Source organism: Clostridia bacterium (assembly GCA_017518295.1). GTDB lineage: Bacteria > Bacillota > Clostridia > TANB77 > UBA1234 > RGIG6105. The sequence goes on along the minus strand of JAFWVJ010000017.1, from coordinate 381,140 downwards.
ATTAGATATCGCATTTTCTATTTGCGTCTTAGTTTCTCCTTCACTTCCTTCTTTTAGCATTAAAAGAGCATATTTTATAGAAAGTGGGCTATAAATCATATTTTGATTATTATTTTCCATTTTTAAAAATTCTAAATCAAATTTAGAAAGCGGATTTTTTATATTTGTCAATTTTGCTTTTGGATTATTAATGCTTTGATCATTTTCTAACTCTTTTTGATAAGCAAGATATGCCTCATATGAATCTTCATCTGGTTCTTCATTCTCATTCTCTTCAGCAATTGAATCGTCTCCAAACCAAGCCTTTGCCGTTGCTAATTGCCCTTGTGATGGCCAATATCCAAATACCCTATGTGTGTATTCTGCAAGACTTTCTCCGTCTTTCATTGGATATGATGATGAAACATAATATCCTAAATATTTTGGAGTATCCAAACTACTATTATATTTTGGTAATCCATCTGCAAAATGTTCATATAATTCATTCCACAATTGCCTTTGTATCAAATCTTGCTGACTTGGTGTATAACCAAACATCCTATAAGTATAATCCCAGTAGGATTCGCCTTCTCTTGGATGATAAATATCTTCTTCTGGCTCATTATTATCTTTAAAAACAATTTTAATTTCGCCCGAATTATCACTAATTTCAGCATTATTCTTTTTTGATGAAATAACCAAAATTGCAACACAACTTATTATACAAACTATAGCTATCAAAAAAATGATTTTTTTCATTAGTTTTCTCACTCTCCCCTTATTAATAAAATTATAGCATAAAAAAATGAAAGCATACTAAATGCTTTCATTTTTAATATTGTTGTAATCTAATTATTTTCTAATCTCTGCTCCAATCTCTGTGCACACTTTGTCCATAATCTTTTCAAAAACTTGGGTTACTTCTTCATCAGAAAGTGTTCTTTCAGGATTTTCAAATTTTAGGTTATATGCATAAGATTTTTTGCCTTTTTCTAGGTTTTCACCTGTATATACGTCAAATACTTCAATATTCTTTAGCATCTTTCCACCAGCAGATTTAATAACCGTTTCTATGCTTTCAGATTTAACGTCTTTATCTACTACAAAAGCAACGTCTTTTTCTATACCCGGGAATTTCGAAATCTCTTTATATTTTGTTACATCATGTGTATATGTAGATAATTTTTCTAAATTTATTTCCATCACATATATATTGTCTTTTGTTACTAGTGGATGTATTTTACCTATTATTCCTACTTTATGGCCATCAACATATATACTTCCAGCTTGACCAGGATGTAATTCTTTTGGTAAGTCTTCTACTTTTAATTCATATCTTCCATCAAATCCAAGATAATCTAAAAGATCTTCCATAACGCCTTTAATAGTATAAAAATCAACAACCTTCTTATCTAATCCTCTTGTATACACACCTGTCATAAGTGCAGAAAGTGATAAATGTTCCCCATAATTTCCATCAATCTTATGAAAGCTCTTTCCAATTTCAAAAATTGAAACATCTTTCATGCCTCTATTTTTATTATATTCATAAACCATCATAAGTGAAGGAAGAAGACTATTTCTTAATGCATTTCTTTCTTCTGTCATAGGGTCTAAAATCTTAACTGTTTCAAACTTGTCTGTAGAATATTTTTGTACTTCTGCTTCTGGTATTAATGCATAAGATAGTGTCTCATTTAGTCCTAATGAAACCATCTTATTTCTTGCATTTCTTTTAAACTTGTCGTAATGACCTGGAATTACGGGTAATATCATAGATTTTCCTTGAATATTATCCATTCCATAAAATCTTCCAATATCATGAATAATATCTTCCTTTATTTGAAGATCTAATCTTCTAGTAGGTACTGTTACTTTTAAAGTATCACCATCTTCTTCATAGCTTAAATCAAGTCTAGATAATATATCTTTAATACTATCATTTGGAATATCAATTCCTAATACTTGCTTTACTTTAGCATATGGCACTTCGATTACTTGATCTTTTTTATCATTTTTATCATATACACACATACCACCTACAACTGTTGCATCTGCGTATTTTTCTAACAAATTACAAGATCTTTCAATAGCCATTAATGTACGTTTAGGATCTAATCCTTTTTCGAATCTATTAGAAGCTTCGCTTCTTAGTATCTTTTTAGATGTTAAACGAATTTTAACATTATCAAATATAGCAGACTCTATAACAATATTCTTTGTGTCTTGCTCAACTTCTGTAGAAAGGCCACCCATAACACCTGCTAAGCCGATTGCTTTTTCACTATCTGCTATAACTATATCATTTTCAGATAGTTCTCTTTCTTGTTCATCAAGTGTAGTAAGTTTTTCTCCTTCATTTGCCATTCTAACTACTAATTTGTTTCCTAATCTATCTGCATCATAATAATGAAGAGGTTGGCCTACTTCTAACATTACATAGTTAGAAATATCTACTACGTTATTAATTGGTCTTATTCCAGATGCAATTAATCTATTTTTCATCCATGTTGGGCTTTCTTTAATAACTACATTAGTAACCTTTTTAGCATAGAAAAGTGAACAATTCTCAGTTTGAATATCTAATGTGAAATCTTTTGAAAAATCATCAGAAGTATCATTATGAGATAAATCTATACCTTTTACCTTATTACCATATAAAGCTCCTACTTCATATGCCATACCAAGAATAGAAAGTAAATCTCCTCTATTTGCTGTAAGTTCAAAATCTACTACTTCATCATCTAATCCAAGATATTTAATTGGGTCCTCTCCAACTACAGCATCATCGCCAAGTTCTGCTATTCCTTCTATGTCCGCTGGTTTTAAGAATTTATGCTCCAATCCTAATTCTTCTATAGAACACATCATACCATTTGATTCTACTCCACGAAGTTTTCCTTTTTTAATTTCTCCTCCAGGAAGTTTTGCTCCAATTAAAGCAACAATTACTTTAATTCCAACTCTGGCATTTGGTGCTCCACACACTATTTGAAGTGGTAAGTTTTCTCCAACATCTACTTTACAAATGTGTAAGTGGTCTGAATCTGGATGCATTTCACATTCTAGTATTTGCCCAATCACAAGTCCACTTACTTTTATAAGTTTTCCTGCTTCATCGTATTCGTTACCTACATTTGTCATATCTTCACCAAGCTTAGTGCTATCTACATCACTTGGCAAATCTATATAATCTTTTAAGAAATTTAAACTTAATTTCATTTTACTATTCTCCTTTTTTATTCATTTTAATTCATGCAAAAACTATTCTGCTTCATCAAATTGTTTTAAAAATCTAATATCATTTCCATAAATCAAACGAATATCTGGAATATTATATCTAAACATTGCAAGTCTATCTAATCCTGTACCAAAAGCAAATCCAGTAAATTTTTCTGGATCATATCCACCCATACGAAGCACATTTGGATGAACCATTCCTGCTCCTAAAAGTTCTATCCAACCTGTTCCTTTACATAGTGAACAACCTTTACCTCCGCATTTAAAACAACTAACATCTACTTCACAAGATGGTGATGTAAATGGGAAATAACTTGGTCTAAATCTTACTTTGGTGTCATCACCTAATAGTCTTCTAGCAAATATCTCAAGTGTGCCTTTTAAATCTGCAAGAGAAATATCTTTATCTATTACTAATCCTTCTACTTGTCCAAATTGATGAGAGTGTGTCGCATCATCATCTCTTCTATACGTTTTACCAGGGCAAATTACTCTAATTGGAGTTTTTTCAGTATTAGCTTGCATTACTCTTGATTGCGTACTAGAAGTTTGTGTTCTTAGTAAATATTCTTCATCAATGTAGAATGTATCTTGAGCATCTCTTGCAGGATGTCCAACATAATAATTTAAAAGTCTAAAGCAATGCTCATCATCTTCTAATTCTGGACCATCTACAACATCGTATCCCATAGAAACAAATAGATCTTCTACTTCTTCTATTATTCTATTAAATGGATGTTTTGATCCTGTTTGCTTTTTGTTTGATGGAAGAGAAATATCTATTGTATCTTCTTTTAATTTTTGATTGATTCTTTCTTCTTCAAACTTTGCTCTAGCTTGTTCAAACTTTTCATTAAACTCATTTTTTAATTCATTCATTTGCATACCAAACTCTTTTTTATGCTCAGCTGCAACTTCTTTAATCCCAGATGCAAGTTCTGTTATTATTCCTTTCTTTCCTTGATAAGCAACCTTTAAATCATTAAGTTCTTGCATATTTTTGATTTCTTCAAATTTCTTTGCAATTTCTTCCTTGATTTGTTTTAGTTTCTCGTCCATTTTAAACTCTCCTTTATATATTTTTTATTATAGTCTATTTTGTTCGACGATATAAAAAATCCCAAGTAAGTAAAATTTACTTACTTGGGACGAATAATCTATTTTTCGCGGTACCACCCAAATTCTAATTAGTTTTATCTAACTAGCTCTCATTTATCGACTTAACGCATCGAACACGTTTTGCTCAAATATTTGAAATTCATAATCTAACTAACTTTCGAAGGCTTTCACCCGGCGACCTTCTTCTCTTATAAAGGTTTTTAGAATTACTACTATATAATACTCTCACTGCAAAATTCGTCTATTATTGTATCATTTTAAAAATATTTGTCAATATTAATCAGCTATATATTTAGGTCCTAGAACTACTGTAAAATCTACTCCTTCGTTTGTGCTAGAGCTAGTTTCAAGTTTGCCAATACCTACAGTCTCGCCTAGTTTAGATAGTTCTTCAAGGCCTTGTTGACTAGAAACATACGTAACTACTTTAGATAAATCACTTGATTCTTTTACATTTCCAACTCTAACTACGGAATATCTTTCATTATCATTTAGTTTTTCAACAATAGCATTGAAGTTTGCCCAAGATGTGCCATTATTTAACACTTCAATCTTTATCTTGTCGCCACTAAACTCTGTTCTTACTATAGGTTGTTCTTGCTCAACTGAAGAACTATCTTCTTTATTTTTTTCGCTTGAATCACCTTTTTTGAAAAACATCTCATCAATTAATGTCTTAGTCGCATCTTTATCATGAACAAAATACGAAACACTTCCAATATATTTGCCTTCACCAGGGAGAGTAGCCATAGTGACTCTATCTGATTTAAATGCAACGGCATCATCTATATATTGAGATGCTAACTCTGTTGTTACATTTGTCTTTGTATTCTCTAATACTATATTTACTAAATCGCCAGCTTTAACTAAATTTTGAGGTTCTAGACATCTTGATATCATAGCTTTAATAAATGCATGTTGAGTTTCAATTCTATCTACATCACCTTTTGCGTATCCTGTACCATTATTATTTTTTCTAAATCTAACAAATTGCTCAGCTTGTTTTCCATTCAATTTTTGAACACCTTTTTTAAGGTGAATATATAAGTCTTGATAAGGATCATCATAGTTCATATTAATTGGTACATCAACAGTTACACCACCAACAGCATCTACCAAATCTCTTAGCACTTTTGTTCTAAATAAAACATAGTAATCTGCTTTAATACCAGTTATTTCTTCAACTTTTTCGATTGTTTTTTCTACTTTACTACCATACCAAGCATAAATTGAATTAATTTTCAAATCAGTATCTTTAACTTTTACTTTGGTATCTCTTGGAATTGATATTAAATCAACTTCTCTAGTATTAGGATTATATTGACCAAGCATAATAAAGTCTGTCAAAGATTCATTAACTCCTAAAAACAAACATGTTATATTAGGTTCTAATTCTTTTTTTGTACTTGTTATAATCATCTTATCGCCACTATATGTAACGATTTCTTCTTGATCTTTTGCCCATCTAGTGTAGAAGAAATAGCCTCCTGCAACCGCAACTATCATAATAAATAAAACTATCAAAACTATCAAAACTCTGAGTAATATGTTTAATACTTTTTTCATATTATTTTACAGCTCCTTAAACTACCATCAAAACATTTACCATCACTAAAACAAGAACTTAATCACAAGATTGTTCTCAAATAAAATACTTGCAAAAGCAGATGCTTTTATTGCATCAATAATGAATGAAATATTAGTTATTGATGAAACAAAAGTAAATAATGCAAACACTATATACATTTCAACAAATCCAAGCACTCCACCTATTATCATACCGAGAACTTCATTTACTTGTTTTAACACCGGCATCTCCATTAATCCATTTAATAAAAATCCAGCTACAATCAAAGTAATCTTAACAACGATATATATAGCTATTAGACTAAGCAAATTCATAATTAGTTCCGATACTTTTAAAGCAAATGAATGCTTAGCATTAGCTTTTATGTCTTCTACATCAAATTTTTCAACAATAACATTTGGAAGTTCTGAAAACGTGTTAGTAATAACTGCAAATCCATCTTGTTTAGCAGCATCAATCATTTCTCCTAAAGAAAAATCTTTTGAAGAAGTATCCTCTTCAATAGTTACTTCAGCAGGTTTTTCTTCAACCACTTCATCTGTAACAGCTGTGCCGTTATTTTCTACTCTATCAATTATCCAATCATCTATTGTTGTCTTTTCTGTCAATATAAGAGCAAGAGGCTTATAGAATAACAATGCTACTCCTATAGCTATGAAAAACGAAAGTAAGCTAAAAGCTGTTTTAACTAACCCTCTTTTATAACCTACAAATGCAGATATTAAAATGACAGCTAAAGTAATAATATCTATTAAATTGAACATTTTAGCCCTCTTTTCGATTTATATATTTACTAACTCGATTTTGTCACTATGAATTAAAGCAAGTGTTTTTCCATTATTGAAAAACATTATACTTTCCAACCCACTATTTATCTTTATTTTTTTAAGAATTCTACAATTATCATTTACAACCCATATCTCATTTTTAAAGCACATTGCTATATTGCTATCCATAGAATCAATCAACATTGGCTCTTCCGGAATTGAAAGATAATAGTCTAAATCTTTAAACGTTTTTAATACATTTTCATCGCTTTCAACCACAAATGGATATTTGTTATTTTCTATAGATGCATAAATTACATTTTTTCCTTCAAAGCTGTAAACTAGACTTTTTTCACCTTGATTATCAAACTTATATATGGCTTTATTTGAAAGCAAATAAACATTATTATTTGAAATTTCAACATCTGTTGCTATTTCATCATCGCCTAATTCAGAAACAACCCAATCATTTGATGCAACATCTATTGTCTTTAGATTAGATTTTGTATTTATACCATTAAAATCAACTTCTGAAACAAATATTTTTTTATTATCTTCACTTATTTCCACATCAACTGCATAAGTAGATGCTAGATATATATTTAGAATCTCATCGCCATTTGAATTATAAAGCTTTAATCCACTTTTATAACCATTCTGAAGAAAAACAACACTGACAAATCCATTTTTGTTAATTGTTATCTCTTTAATTGCAAATGGCAACTCTTTACTCCATATTTCTTTTCCAGATTTAAAGGCTTTTATAAAGTTTTTATCTTTAGAAGCAATAACTGAATATGAGCCATTTGATTTAGAAATTATATCAGAAGAATTGATATTTTCTGTCTTTACTGTCTCTAGATTCTTATTATAAACAAAAAGATAATTATCATTAACGGTCATAAGTTCTTTACCATTAACATATGCATTTGCCACATCTACATTCTTATCTATATAAGGAGTTACATATATCCAAGACTCTTCTTCAATATAATTTTTAATCTCATCATGAAAAATAAAACCTAAAGAAGCAAATACAAAAATTAATATTATAATAACACCAATAATAATACTTTTTCTGCTCATTATTTCTCCTTAAAAATGCCTAAAAATACATAATTCGCACATCAACTCATTATAGAAATATTATACCATAAGAATAATATTAATCAATTGAAAATCTACGAAGTGCAAATGTAATAAAATATATAATACTAGAAATAATTACAATCGTTGGACCTGTCGAAATCCCTTGATAATATGATATTACAAGTCCTAAAATACCAGAAACTATGGAAAATAAAACTGCCCAAAGATGATATTGTCTCATATTTTTTGAAATATTTCTGCTTGCAGCTGCTGGCAATATTAAAAGCGAATTAATAATTAGTATACCAACCCACTTAATAGAAACTGTAACAATTAGTGCCACCAAAATTACAAATATATTTTCAATTAATTTGACATTAATTCCTTTGCTTTTTGCAAGCGTAGGATTAACAGATATTCCCAAAAGTTTGTTAAAGCCAAAAATCCAAAACAAAACAACTAAAGCAAATATTCCTAATAAAATGAATATTTCCTGTGGAAGAATATTTAGTATATCGCCTATTAAATAATTAGATATTTCTGTATAATTTCCATTTTTTGTAAGGATAACTAGTCCTACAGCAATCGCTGTAGACGAAAATACACTGATAATTGTATCTTTAGAAGCAATTTTTGAATCATTAATTTTATTTAATAAAATAGCAAATAAAATAGCAAAAATGGCCATTGATATGAAATTATTTGAAACTCCAATTAACATTCCAATCGCTATTCCAGTATATGCGCTATGACCTAAAGCATCTGAGAAAAATGCCATTTTGTTATTAACTACCATTGTTCCTATAAGGCCAAAAAGAGGTGTTATTATTAAAATCGCAAATAATGCATTTCTCATAAACTCATAATCTAACATTTCTATTTTCACCTTCTCTTTATATGCTTCCGAATGTATCAATAAATTCTTTTGAAGCAAACACTTCATCAGGAGTACCCTTTGCTACCACCTTTTTATCTAACATTATTACTTTGTCAGCATATTTTTTAATATATTCAAAATCATGTGAAACCATAATTATTGCCAAATCATGATCAACTTTCAATCTACTAATTTGACTGTAAAATTGTTCTTTACCATTTTTATCCATTCCTGAAATTGGTTCATCAAGTATTAATAAGTCTGGATAAGGCATAGTTGCTATCGCCATCATTACTCTTTGAAGCTCTCCACCAGAAAGTCTTGAAACTTTGCTGTCTATTAAATCCTCTGCACCAAATTCTTTTAAATGTTCTTGTAATTCTTTATATACTTTTTTGTTTTTCTTAATAAAAACTGGACTATTTGAACATAAGCTTCCTGCCATGTCATAAACTGTCATAGGAGAGTTTTCAACATTAAGTTTTTGAGGTACATAACCTAGCTTAATGCTTCTCTTGCCATCACTTTTACTATTAAAATCTATTGTACCTTCATGTTTAATTTCTCCCAAAATTGCTCTTAGCAAAGTTGATTTACCAGCTCCATTTTTACCAATAATGACATTTAAAGAACCGCAATGAATGTGCAAACTAACATCATCTAATATAACTTGTTTACCGGCTTTAAAAGAAATATTATTTATCTTCGTACAACAGTCTCCACAACTTTTTTTATTTTCCAATTTTTTCACTTCCTTTTTGGCGACCGATGATCGCCTCTACTATTTCGAAAATGCTTCTTGTAAATTTTTAAGATTATTTTCCATTATCTCTATATACGCATCTTTTTTTAAATCACCTGTTACAATTGGATCTAAATTATACACGCTAACTCCAGTTTCTCTAGATATTGTGTCAGCAGCACTTCTAGAATACTGTGGTTCTACAAATATTGCTTTTACTTCTTTTTCTTTAACTAAATCAATTATTTCTGCAACATCTTTACTACTAGGATATGTTCCAGGTTCTCTTTCTATTACTGCAACTACATCTAAATCAAATTCATCTGCAAAAAACTCAAAAGCTTCGTGAAATGTTACAACTTTTTTATTCTCTATAACATCTAATGCATCATGCATTTTAGTTCTTAATTCTTCTAATTTACCTAGATATTCTTTGGTATTCTTTTCAATTTTATCTTTACTATTAGGACAAATAATTATAATAGCATCTTTAATATTTTTTATTTGTTCCATATATAAAGAAATGCTTACCCAATAATGGCTATTTTCTTCATGCTCATGTTCTTCGTGTTCATGAATATGCTCCCTATGTTCATGTTCTTCTTCATGAATAAAGTTTTCTCTTATTCCTCGGCTTGCATTTATTATATTTAGTTTAGGATAAGTTGAAATTGCTTTTTCAATAAAACTTTCCATTCCATCACCATTTATAACCAATGCATCAGCATGACTTAGTTTAATCATGTCAGAAGTTGTTATTTGATAGTCATGTAAGCACCCCGTGGTAGATGCAGTTAGATTTTTAAGTTCAATCTCTTCTACACCTTCTACTATATTTGCTGTAGCAACATACATTGGATAAAAAGAAGTAACTATATTTATTTTTGATTCATCTACTGTTTCTCTAGTACATGAAGTCATAAAAAGACTACAAAATACTAAAAGAAATCCTAAAGATATTTTTCTCATTTTTTTCCTCTTTTTGCACTCAAATATCCGAGAAATTATACCATTTTAGGCGTTTTATGTCAATTAAAAAGGGATACTATAAATTTCTTTATAGTATCCCTCTATTTTAATAATCATTAGCCTTTTAAGGCCATTGCAGCTTCTCTTAGATTATATGCCTTAAATAATGCTGTACCTGCTACAATCATATTTGCACCTCTTTTAACAGCTTCTTCTACATTTTCTATTGTTATTCCACCATCAACCTCAACTAGCCCTTTATAGCCCATTTTACGCACATTCTCGACCTTATTTAAAGTGTGTTGAATTAACTTCTGACCTCCATAGCCTGGTTCAACCGTCATAACAAGTATTAAATCAACTTTTGGCATTACCATTCTAAGAAGACTTTCTGTTGTATTTGGCTTAAGTGCAACACCAACTTTGGCCCCCATACCTTTAATAGTTTTTGATATTTCATTAAACTTATCCATATCAATTGTCATTGTTTTATCATTAATAATATTTTCAACATGAAAAGTTATGATATCTGCTCCATCATAGTTAGATATTACACTAAGTGGATCATCTACCATCAAGTGAACATCTAATGGCTTATTTTCAAATTTTAATGAGTTTTTAAACATATTAATCCCATCTGTCTTCTCTGGAACAAATAAACCATCCATTACATCGATATGAATATAATCTAATAAATCTTGTATCTCTACTATCTTACTATGTACTTCTATAGGTTTAACATCAAGTATAGATCCAGATAAATATACTTCATTTTCTTTTTCCATAAATCCCCCTATTACCACTTCTTACCTTCTTTTAATTGCTCATAAAATTTACAGTATCTTTCATATCGTCCTTGATCTATTTTTTTATTTTCTACAGCTTTTTTTACTCCGCATTTTGTTTCTTTTATATGAGAGCAACCTCTAAATTCGCATTCAGAAATAAACGGAATAAATTCTGGAAAACTTTTATCTAAATCGTTAGCTAATACATCCTTAATTTCAAAAGTAGAAAAACCTGGTGTATCTGCAATATATGCATTGTTTCCAATCTTATATAATTCAACAAATTTTGTAGTATGTTTTCCTTTTTCTAATTTTTCAGAAGTCTCTCCTTCTTCTGAAATAGTTTCTTTAAAAATATTATTAGTAAGAGCGGATTTTCCAACTCCAGAATTTCCTGTAAATGCAGTAATTTTATTTTGTAATAATACTGCTAATTTCTCTATTCCAACAGCATTTTTTGCATCAGTTGTAATTACTTGATAACCAATCTTTTCGTATGTTTTTATGATATCTTCATAATAATCAGATAAATCAATTTTGTTAATACAAATAATTGGCATTACATTATTTTTTTCTGCCATTATTAATTGTTTATCTAAAAGTTCTAAATCCGGCTTTGGATTTGTTGTAGCCACGACAATAATCAATTGTTCAATATTTGCTATTGGAGGTCTAATAAATTCGTTCACTCTTGGATAAACTTTTTCTATTACTTCACCATTAACTTCTACTTTATCACCAACCAAAATATTAGTTTTTTTAAATTTAAAAAGTCCTTTGGCTTTGTAATCTTTAGTATCTAGTCCTGTGTCAACTTTATATAAATTTGAATTAATTTTTACTACTATTCCTTTAATCGTTATCACTTCTTTCTATACAAATAATTATATCATTTATATAAATAAAACAATATTTAAAAAAGGAATTTTTGCTCTTTTTTTAAATAAAAAACCACCTTATTTCATAAGGTGGTCATAAAATCTAGTTTTGTATTAACATTTCAGAATCTAACACTCCATCTATGTATACTCTTATCATACCTGTTGCATCAGCTGGATAAGGAACACTTAGCACTCCATCTGTTCTACTATGAGTTTCTTCGTATATGTTTGTTCTTCCTTTTATATCTCCATTTAATGTAACTTTAACTGTAAATGTGTTTCTAGATCCTTTTGTTGAAACATCAACTTTTAGATATTTATATTCTTCTTTATTTATATTATTATTTGGATTTTCTGGTTTAACAGGAGTATCTTCTCCAGGTGTTATAGGTTGTTCTTCTTCTTTTTGAAGTTTATTAATTACTATATATACTGTTTCGCCAGGAGCAACTTTTTCTTCTGGGCTAATAGATTGACTTAATATCTTTCCATCTTCAACATTTTCTTTTGTTGTATATGAAATCTCTGGAATTAATTCTAATAATTGAAGAGCTTCTATAGCTTGTGCTTCATTTAATGATGATAAATCTGGAACAATAACTGCTTTTGGTCCCGTGCTAACAACTAATGTAATAACACTTCCAGACTCAACTTGCATTCCTTGATCAGGAGCTTGTCTAATTACATTTCCAGCTGGTATTTCTTCATTTTCTTCTTCTTCGATTTCATATTTTAAACCTAATTGATCTAATTCTATCATGGCAACTCTATCTGTTTTAGTACCATCTGATAAATTTGGAACAAGTACTGTCTTTGGTCCCTTGCTTAGACTAACTCTAATTGTAGTTCCTTTTGTAACTTTTTCTCCAGAGGGATATGTTTGCTTTGCAATAAAGTTTCTTGGATATTCTTCATTTTCAACTTCACCATCAATTTGCATTTTAAATCCAGCTTCTTCAAGCATTTGTTGCGCAAGCTCTGATGTCCTTCCAATTACGTAAGGAACTTCAGCCATTTCTCTTGGATCACTCATCATTTTATTAATACCAATATACCCAATGGCAGCAAAGCCGCCAACTAATAAAATTATTAGAAGAAGTCTAACTAAAGCTACTGCAATTGGATTTGAATGACTTTTTTTACTTTTCTTTTTATTAGTGTTCATTTTTTCTCCATTCATTACTTTTGTAACACCTTCCATTTTCGCATTTGCACTCTTAATAGCAGATGCATTAGTTATTTGTGGCACTCTTTGAGTAGCAAACTTTTTATCTTCACTTCCCATAATTCCTACATCCTTTGCTGTTGGATCTTTTAATACTTTTTGCAAATCACTATACATTGAACTAGCCGATACATATCTATCACTAACAACTTTTTGCATAGCTTTTAATATAATATTATTTAATCCAATCGGAATTGCATGTGCTATTTCGATTGGTGGAACTGGATCTTCTTTTAGATGTTTCATTGCTATTCCAACTGCACTATCGCCATCAAAAGGAAGTTTTCCAGTAACCATTTCATAAAGAACTACGCCCAACGAATATATGTCAGATTTCTCATCAGTATATCCACCTCTTGCATGTTCAGGAGAAAAATAATGTACACTTCCCAACGAATTTGAATTAGCATTTATTGTGCTAGAAGTTGCAGCTTTGGCTATACCAAAATCAGTAATTTTTGCAATTCCTTCTTTTGTTATTATTATATTATGTGGTTTTATATCTCTATGAATAATATGATTTTTGTGAGCAGTTGATAAACCAGATGCTATTTGAGAAGCAATTTCTGCGCTTCTCTTCCATCCTAGTTTTCCTTCTTTTTTTATCACATCTTTTAATGTTTGTCCTTCAATTAATTCCATAACAATATAATGAATATCTCCATCATTTGCTACATCATAAATGGAAACAATATTTGGATGAGAAAGAGCTGCAGCAGATTGAGCTTCTATTTGAAATCTTTTTATAAACTCTTGATCATTTGCAAATTCATCTTTTAAAACTTTAATAGCCACATTTCTTCCCAAAGTTTTGTCTTTTGCTTTATATACAGTGGCCATTCCACCATTACCAACATTTTCTATTATTTCATATCTGTTTCCCAAAATCTTACCAACTAATTCCATTGATATTAACCCCCAAATTGGATATATTGTAAAACCTCAAAATTAATTAGATATTAAAATTACGCTTACATTATCTAAGCCACCATTATAATTCGCTTTTTCTACTAGTTTTTTGCAAGCCACATTAACATCATAAATGTTTTTCATAATTATCTCATAAATATATTTATCATCCACCATGTTCGTAAGTCCATCGGAACAAACAAGAATTATATCGCCTTTTACAAATCCTTTTGTGATTATATCAGGTTTAATCTTTTCTTCCACTCCGATTGCTTTTAAAAGAACATTTCGTTGAGGATGATTTTTTGCTTCTTCTTGTGTAATATCTCCTTGCCTAATTAATTCCTGCACATAAGAGTGATCTTTCGTTATTTGTCTAAATACATTTTGTCTTAATCTATATACTCTACTATCGCCTACATGCCCGATATGAATTCTACCACGGTAAATCAGTACCACAATCAAAGTAGTACCCATTCCTTTATATTCTTCATTAGCATTTGCAAGCTCAAGTACTTTTTTATTTGCTTCGACTATCGCTCTTCTAATAAGGTTTTCAAGTTCTTCCTTGGTTCTTTCTATTTTTATAAAATTATTTTTTATATAATCCTTAACTGTTTTTACAGCAGTAGCACTTGCCATTTCACCAGCATTTGCACCGCCCATTCCATCAGCTAATACAAATAATTTAATACCTGAATCTTCTCTTGGAAGATAAATATAGTCTTCATTATTATCTCTTTTAAGGCCAATGTCCGTAAGTCCGCTAAATCGCATCTTATTTAATCACCTCGCCTGTATTATATATTTTTTGCATTTTTATGTCAAAATTTTACTCTTCTTTTGTCTGTCTTACAAGTTGTCCACAAGCCGCACTAATATCTGATCCAAGTTCTCTTCTTACTGTTGCAACGATTCCTTTACTATTTAATGCATCTCTAAATGCTAGTATTTTATCTGTAGAACTTTTTTCATAAATACCATCTTTTATTTTGTTTATTGGAATTAAGTTAACATGGCAAAGCATTCCTTTTAATAGTTTTGCCAAATGCATTGCATCCTCATATGAATCATTAACTCCATCAACAAGTGCATATTCAAAAGTAATTCTTCTATTTGTTTTTTCTATATAATATTTACATGCATCTATTACTTCTTTTATGCTATATTTTTTATTAATTGGCATCATAGAAGTTCTTACTTCATCTCGACTACTATGAAGTGAAATGCACAAATTACACTGAAGTTCATTCTCATCAGCCAATTGTTTAATCTTTGGAACCAATCCACAAGTAGAAATACTAATATGTCTTGCTCCAATATTTAATCCTTTGGGATTATTAATCAAGTTAATTGCTTTTAAAACATTATCATAATTATCTAATGGTTCTCCTATTCCCATAAACACTACATTAGATATTTTTTCTCCGCTTTGTTTTTCTATTTCCAATATTTGTGAAACAATCTCTCCGGGAGTTAAACTTCTCACAAATCCAATTTTGGCTGAGGCACAAAAATTGCACCCCATTTTGCAACCAACTTGGTTTGATACGCAAGCACAATTTCCATATTTATACTTCATTTTTACGCTTTCAATGCAATTACCATCATTTAGACGCATTAAATACTTTATTGTTCCATCTTTTGATTCAACAAAATTCGCTATTTCAAGGTTCTTTATATAATAAATCTCTTTTAATTTAATAATTAATTCCTTTGACAAATCTGTCATTTCATCAAAAGAATCAACGCCTCTAAATAGCCATGCAAAAATTTGTTTTGCCCTATACTTCTTTTCGCCTATTTCTAGCAAATCATTTTCTATTTCTTCTAAATATAAGTCTCTTATATTCTTCAAAATATTCGCTCCTTCTTAAGAGTTTTAATTTTTTACTAATTTTGCAATATAAAATCCATCTGTATCATCTACATTTGGAAACAGCTTGATTTCTTTTTCTAGTTTAAACTCTTTATTGTTTTTTATAAATTCGTTTATTTGATACTCATTTTCATCTTTAAAAACTGTGCATGTACTATAAACTAACGTACCACCTTTTTTTAGATATTTTTTACAAGTATCTAATATTTTGTATTGTATTCTTCTTACTTCTTCTAAATCTTCTTCTTTTCTTGTCCACTTGATATCAGGCTTTTTTCTGATTACACCAATTCCACTACATGGAACATCAAGTAAGATTTTATCATATTTTTCATTTAAACTTGGATAATACATAGTTGCATCATTTACTTCTGCTTTTACAATCGATATTCCCATTTTTTGAGCAAGTTTTTTTACAAGCTCAACTCTATGTTCGTGAATGTCCCACGCATCTACTTCTCCTTTATTATTCATTATTGTAGATAAATATGTTGTCTTCCCACCAGGACTACTGCAAGCATCGAGCACGATTTCTCCTTCTTTAGGATCTAATGTTAAGCAAGCTAGTTGTGCTGCTTCATCTTGAACAACAAATAATTGCTCATCAAAAGGAACCATTCTTTTTAGCTTCAAACTATGTGGTAACTTGCCATCTTTATATTCTATTTCTTTTAAATCAAATAGTTTTTTAAGTTCTTCTTTTGACGTTCTCAATGTGTTTACTCTTATTGAAATATCTGGTGTTATATTGTTACTATTTAATAATTCGATAACAAAATCTTTATCAAAATCCTTTAAAAGTTTGGAAACCATCCATACTGGATGAGAAGTGATAATTGATATTTCTTCTTCATCAGTATATGGCTTCGTTTTAACATAAGCTTTCAATTTATCATATTCATCTTTTGTAATTTTTCTTAAAATAGCATTTGTGAATTTTGATGAAGCTTCATGTCCATATTTTTTAGCAAGTTTAACGCTTTCGTTAACAGCTGCACTTTCGGGTATTTTGTCTAAAAATGCAATTTGATATATTCCCATCCTTAATATATTAATTATCCATGGAGAAATTTTTTTTAATCTAATAGAAGAATATCTCTTTATTATTTCATCTAAAGTAATCTTCCATGTCAAAACACCATATACAATTTCTGATGCAAGTGCTTTATCTAGTTTTGAAAGGTCAGAATTATTTAATTCTTTATCTAGAGTGATATTTGAGTATCCTTCTCCAACCTCAATCTTATATAAAGTATTTAAAGCAAGTTCTCTAGCGGTCATAAAATCTCCTTTTATACAAAAAGGACACAGCATGCTATGTCCTTCCTTTGTATTTTATTTTAAGTCTTTTACTCTCTTTTTGGTTAGACCAAAATAGTATCTAATTGCCTCAACAATTCTATCACAAGCATTTCCATCTCCATATGGATTAGCAGCTTTACTCATCTTTTCATAAGCATAATCATCTGTTAATAGTTTTGTTGTTTCTTTTACAATTGTATCTTTATCTGTTCCTACTACTTTTACTGTACCTGCAGTAACCGCTTCTGGTCTTTCTGTCTCATTTCTCAAAACCAATACTGGCTTTCCAAGCGATGGAGCTTCCTCTTGAATACCACCAGAATCCGTTAATACAAGAGTAGATCTATTAATTAAATTATGAGTAACAACAACATCTAATGGTTCTATTAAATGAACATTTGGAAGTCCATCCAAAACCTCATGTGCAGTTTCTTGAACAACAGGGTTTAAATGAACTGGATATATAACTTCAACATCTTCAATTGTTGTTGCTATTTCTTTAACAGCTTCGCAAATATCATGAAGAGGTTTTCCTAAATTTTCTCTTCTATGAGCAGTCATAAATATTACTTTTTTACTAAAATCAATTTGAGAAAGAACAGGATGTGTAAATGTGTATTCATCTTTAACTGTCGTTTTTAAAGCATCAATAACAGTATTTCCAGTAATATATATTTCATCCTCATTAATTGCTTCTTTTAGCAAATTATTTTTATTATTTTGTGTTGGAGCAAAGAATAAATCTGCAATTTGTGTAACAATCTTTCTATTCATTTCTTCTGGGAATGGTGAATATTTATCATATGTTCTTAATCCTGCTTCAACATGACCAACTTTTACTTTGGCATCAAATGCTGCTTGAGCTGCGGCCATTGTAGTAGTTGTATCACCATGAACCAAAACGATATCTGGTCTTTCTTCTTGAATTACTTCATATACTCCATTTAGTACAGATGAAGTTATATGCGTAAGTGTTTGTTTGTCTTTCATAATGTTTAAATCATAATCAGGTTTAACATCAAATGCATCTAATACCTGGTCTAACATCTCTCTATGTTGCGCTGTAACGCAAACTATCGTAACAATATCTTCTCTCTTTTTAAGTTCTAATACTAATGGACACATTTTGATTGCTTCTGGTCTCGTACCAAAAACAAGCATAACTCTTAATTTACCACCATCAGATAAATTCTTTATTTTTTCTTTTGGCAATCCTTTTCTACTTCTAATTTGAAGATTTCTTCTTTCCAAAAGAATTAGAATTATCATTATTACGACAAATCCAATTGCTTTCCAAACAGAACTTTCCATCAAAACAATTGCAAATATTCCAAACATTGCAGCTATAGCATATAAAACTAAAACTGCTTGCTTTTGTGATAAACCTAAGTCAATTAATCTATGATGCAAATGACCTCTATCTGCCTGCATTATTGGCTTTCCAGAAATAACTCTTCTAATTATAGCAAATAAAGTATCAAAAATTGGAAGAGCAAGAACTAATACTGGAATTATAATGGCCATGAATGTATAAGTCTTTGCCATTCCCAACATAGAAACCGCAGCTAGTGTGTATCCTAAAAAATTAGATCCAACATCACCCATAAATGTCTTAGCCGGATTAAAATTATATGGCAAAAATCCAATTAATCCACCAAGTAATGCGGCAATTAATATCAAAGCAATTTGCGCTGATCCATTTAATACAAATATTACAAGTAATGATAAAACTGCAATTGCTGATACTCCACTTGCTAATCCATCTAGTCCATCAAGTAGGTTAATAGCATTTGTAACACCAACAACCCAACCTACAGTGATAATAATTGAAAGTACATCATTTAATCCATAAAATTCTAAAAAAGGAATATTAATATATAAAATTCTAGCGCCACTTAAAACTATGCAAAGCGCCGCTATTATTTGTCCAAACAATTTAGTAGCAGGTTTTAATCCTTCTTCAGAAACATTTATATCATCAAGAAATCCAACTATAGCGATAATAATAGCTCCTAAATAAAATCCCCATAAATTAATCTCTTGAAAATTAACACTTCTATCTATATTGCAAAATACAAACATTATAATGGTTGAGATAAAAAATCCAGTAATAAAAGCAACCCCACCAATTCTTGGCATTGGCTTTGAATGGATTCTTCTTTTATCTTTTGGAACATCCATCGCACCTATTTTATATGCAAGTCTTATTGAAAATGGCGTTAGAATAGCAGTTGCAACACAAGCTATCACAAAGGTCATTAACATATTTAACCATTCATTAGAAGACATTAAAAAGACACCTATCTTTCCTCAAATTTCTTAATCTTATTTATTCTTCTTTCGTGTCTTTCGCCCTCAAATTTAGTATTTAACCAATTATTTATTATATCTAGAGCATCTTCTTTTGTAATATAATCGGCAGGTAACGCTATTATATTAGCATCTTCGTGCCTTTTACTCATCTCACCTATTTTTTTATTAAAGCATAATGCGCATCTTATTCCTCTAACTTTATTAGCACAAATATCAACGCCTACACCACTTCTACAAATTAAAATTCCTCTTTCACAAATACCTTTTGCCACATCTTTTGCAAGTGGAAAAGCTATATCTGGGTAATCACATGAGTTATCCGAAAAAGTACCATAATCTTTAAAGTTCTCTTCTCCCAAAGAATTAATTACGAACTTTTTAAGCTCAAAACCACCATGATCACAACCAATTGCTATCATAGTATCCTCCTTTAATAATAATCCTTATTTTCTACCCAATTAATCTAGCAAGTTATACCATAAAATCGGCTATTTTTCAACACATAATGCATATTTTTTACACATTATGTTAATTTCTGATAAACACTTCATTTTTGGCCTTTTTTAGCATTTTTCTTCCAAAATTTAATATCACGCACATTATCATAATCGCCCAAAAAACTATCAAAATTTGGCCCAAAAAAACTGTTTTAGGAGTATTCAAATGAGCGTGTATAATGTCAAATTGAGTGATTTCTATAAAAAAAACATGGTACAAAAAGATATAATAAGTGTTTGGATCAAAAAAGTTAACTATAGCTTCTAAAGCTTTATGCTCCTTTGAAGTAATTATCTTAAATAGATTTAAGAAAAATACTGATGCGAATATCGAACAAAGTATAAGTAATGGTGGATAATAAATACTTATTTCCTTTAGTACTTCCGTTTTATAATTTATATATACCATAAATATTGAAAGAATTGAAAATCCTAACAGCTCAAATACAAATGCTTTTTTATTAACTTTTTCTTTTTCATACTTAGCAACATACATACCAAAAACAAAATATAAAATCCAAGTAACAAAAATTAAATAATCATATTTAAAACTTATCACTTGATTCATTATAATAGTCGATAAACATGAAATTGCTAATGTTAAATTAGAATTCTTTTCAAACAATATCAATATTAAAGGAAATAATATATATAACTGTATAGTAAATATTACATAGTAAAAATGTGCAGCCATTCGACCTGTTACAAGACCTCTCATAAAATCAGGAAAACCTATCCAACCTTTATTGTAAAAGTAAAAAAAGTAAATAATATAGCAAATAATATATGGAATTACTATCTTTTTTAGCCTTCCAAAGTAGAATTTTTTTATATCTATTTTTTCGTTTTTATATCTTCTATAAAGCTTATAACCACTTAAAAAAACAAAGCATGGAACAGCAAATCTTAAAAATTCATTAATACAAAATAAAATCAGCACCCACGTTTTATCTATTTCTGAATTCTCTATTGGATATGATGTTATATGAATTATAATTACACAAAAACACATAAACACATTCATTAAACTAATATTTTTTAATTTCATTATTCTCTCCTCACATTTTCAAAAACATTATACATTTTTATATGGTTTTATACAATTTGTAAATTGTAAAATAGCATAACATATGATAAAATTTCATTAATTTAGAAATAATGAGGTAATTATATGGATAAAGTTGAAGTTTTAGGAGTTTATTTTGATAATGTTAACATGAATGAAGCCATATCAAAATGTGACGAAATGATAAATGGAGATAAAAGTAATCTATTGGTTACACCAAATCCAGAAATTGTAATGAAAGCAAAAGAAGATTTAGAATATAAAGAAATATTAAATAATAAAGCTTCTCTTGTTATTCCAGATGGTATCGGAATAATAAAAGGTGCCAACATCTTAGGCACTCCTTTAAAAGAAAGAGTTGCAGGTTATGATTTAATATGTAATTTGTTAAAAAAGTATAAAGATGGATCAAAGTCTTTTTATTTTTGGGGAAGTAAGCCAGGAATAGCTGAAATAGCTAAAAAGAATTTAGAAGCTAAATATCCTTCTATAAAAATAGTAGGTGTAGATGATGGATATTTTGATGATGAAAAAAAAGAAAAAATAATAGCTAAAATATCTGAATTAAAACCAGATATTTTACTTGTAGGAATCGGATTTCCTAAACAAGAAAAATTGATAAACTCTTTACTAGATAAAAATATTTTTAAACTTGCAATAGGTTGCGGTGGTTCAATAGATGTGCTTTCAGGCACAGTAAAAAGAGCTCCAAATCTATTCATCAAATTAAAAATCGAATGGGCATGGAGATTAATCAAAGAACCTACAAGAATCGGAAGAATGATGGTTCTTCCTAAGTTTTTAAGAGAAGTAAAAAAAGAAGCAAAAAATAAAAAGGCATAAAAAGATGGGGTACGAACGATTCTAGAAAGCTGATTTTCTATAATTGTTCGTGCCCCAATATTTTTAGTTTTTAATATATCCTTTTCCAATTGGATCTACATATTTTCCATTTTCTCTTACTTCAAAGTGTAAATGTGGACCTGTAGAATATCCTGTAGTACCAACCTTCATTATTTCTTGTCCTGCTTTAACTTTGTCGCCAGCTTTTACTTCTAATTTACTAGAGTGAGCGTATAAAGTAGTGATTCCGCCACCATGATCTATAACAACATAATTACCATATGCTGCATTATATTTGGCAACAATTACTGTGCCACTAGCAGCAGCAACAACAGGCTTTCCATTACATCCTGATCCTGCTATATCAACACCAGTATGTAGTTTATATACTTTAAGTATTGGATGCAATCTATTTCCAAATGGAGAAGTTATATAATAGTAACCTGGCAATGGCCATGTCATTTTACCGCCAGTGTACTTTGTATTCTTAGAAGCTGCAGCAGCGATTTCTTTTGCAAGTTTATCTGCTTCTGCATTCATATCATCAATAGATTTTTCTAATTCTTTATGATCATTTTGTAAAGCGCTTAGGTAACTTGTACGTTTTTCTTTCGTTGTATTAAGTGTTGCAAGTTTAACTTCTAAATCTGCTTTTAAAGAAGCTAGCCTTACGTTTTCTTCATCTAGTTTGGCCTTTTGTTCTTCTAATGCTATTCTATCTCTTTCTAAAGCTTCTATTATTCCTGTATCATAATTTACAACTTTTTCGATTGCTTTTTCCATATACATTTTATCTGGTTCATTATCAATTTTAGAAACAGATTCTTCTAAAGAAGTGCTTCCAACCTTGTAATAAGCAACCATTCTATTTTTTCTTAACTCATAGTTTTTATCATAATTTGCTTGCGTTACTTTAATATCTTCTTCAGTATTTCTAATCGAAGCTTCAACTTCAGAAATTTCTCTTTGGGTTTGTTCAATTTGATTTTCAGTTGAATTAATATTAGTTTCCAAAGAATTAATTTCACTTCTTACAGATTTTTGCTGTGATTCGTTTTGTTTAATTTGATTTTGTGCTCTAGTAATACTATCTTTTGTATTCTTTAATTGTTGTTCTTTTGAAGTCGCAGCAATAACTGTTGATCCAAGCATGAATATAGCTAGAATTAAACTTATTAATTTTTTCATTAGTAAATTACACCTCCATTTATGGAAATTCCCATAAACTCCTTACACATCTAAATATTTCTTCATAGAAGCACTGCTACCTACTATTCCTATTAATACTCCAATTACTACAAGTAATAGTGCTAATTCTTTAAATAACGAACCAAATGCTATAAAACTAAAGCCGCTCTCTAAGGTCGTCATTGATCTAATAAATGCCGGATATGCCACATTTATTACAAGCATTGTAAGTCCTACAGAAACTATAGCTGTAAGAACTCCTTGAATTGCAAATGGTGCTCTTATAAAGTTATTTTTTGCACCAACATATTTCATAATTGAAATTTCTTTTCTCTTTGAATACATCATTAGCTTTGTTGTATTCATCATAAGAAATACTGAAAATTCAATTATATATATAACTGCAACAATTGCTACAGCTTTATATATCTCTGCATCTCTTGCTTTTGCTGCAGCATACTGATTAACTGATACATCTTCTATTTCTGTTATTTTTCCTAGTTCATGTGTAATAACATCAATCATTGTAACATCATCAAATGTTATTACATAGTAAGCAGGATAAATTGTTTTTAATATTTCATCTGAGAAACCTTCAACCATGATAGGATTCATACTTTTTGCAAGTTCAATTGCATAGTCTTTATCTCTATATGTATTTGATGTAACTCCTCTTATTTCTTCTATCTTGTATCCTATTTGTTTTGCCTGTTCATCTGTAACATCAATATTTACATATGCAACAATATTTGAACTTCTATCTTTAGTATCGTTTATTAACTTATTCTCATTCATATAGACTAGATAGGCAACTGCTATTAATAGCATTGTTGCAAACATTGTTCCAAGCGAAATCAAAGTATTCTTAAAATCTTTTTTCATGCCATGAAAAGAATCTTTAAATAGGTATCCAATTGTATTTAAACTCATAATTAGACACCTGCCTTTCTTCTAGACCATGGGAAATTGTGTTTTGTTAAATGCGAATAATCTTTTGGATTTTCTACAATTCCAGTTCCATGATCTTCTACATAGCCGCTGCTTTCTTTATCACTATATACTGAACCATTTTTTACAGCTATAACTCTTTTTTGCATTTTATCGACAATATCTTTAGCATGAGTAGCAACAACTACTGTAGTTCCTCTTCTATTAATATCACTAAGAAGAGACATTATTTCCCAAGCAGTATCAGGGTCTAAATTTCCAGTTGGTTCATCTGCAATTAATACTGCAGGATTATTTACTATTGCACGAGCAATGGCTACTCTTTGTTGTTCACCACCAGAAAGTTGATCAGGATAAAAATCTGCTTTATCAAGTAATCCAACTAATGAAAGTACATTTGGTACTTGTTTCTTAATTAATTTTGGGTCTGCTTCAATTACTCTCATTGCATATGCAACATTTTCATATACTGTCTTATCAAATAACAACCTAAAATCTTGAAATACAATTCCCATACTTCTTCTAAGATTAGGAATTCTTCTCTTAGAAATTCTAGTAATATCTATACCATTTATAAATATATGACCACTTGATGGTTCAACTTCTTTCATCATCATTTTCATCAAAGTAGATTTTCCACAACCACTGCTACCAACTATAAAAACAAATTCACCTTTTTCTATAAATAAGCTGACTTTATTCACAGCTGCTATACCTGTGGAATATACTTTGGTAATGTTTCTAAACTCAATCATTTATTTCCTCCAAATAAGAGCATTCTAAAATGTCAACTAAACTGCATATTACTCCTTATAATGTTAACAAAATTCTACCAAGGATATCGACATAAATCAACGAAATGGAGTAATAAGTCACATAAAAGTTACATTTTACATATATATTACAAAATTGAAACACAATTGTAATAATATTGTTAAAAAAGGGTCTAACTTACAACAGTTAGACCCTTAAAAAATTAATTTTGTTTCTTTAATACTTCTTCAATTATACTTTTACTATCTAAACCGTATTCTTCTAGTAATTCATGCCACTTTCCAGAAGTACCAAATTTATCTTGCACACCCATTCTTTTTACTTTTGTTGGAAATTCTTCCGAAAGAACTTCACAAATAGCAGATCCCAGTCCACCAATAATACTATGATCTTCAATTGTGATAACTCTATCAGTTTCTTTTGCACATTTAATAATTGTTTCTTTATCGATTGGTTTGATTGTATGAACATCAACTACTCTTATGTTGATACTTTGTTTTGCAAGTTCATTTTTTGCTTTAAGTGCTTCTTGCACTTCTACACCAGTTGCAAAAACAGTAGCATCATTTCCTTCACCATGAACTATCATTTTTCCTATTTCAAATTTTGGTTTTAAATTTCTTTTTTCTTCTTTTGATTTTTGCTTTTCGTCATTTTCTAAAATGATTAATTCTGGATTCTCTCCATAAATGCTTTCTACTTTAGGGCGAGTAAGTCTAATATAAACTGGTCCATTATATTTAGTAGCCCAATCTATTGCCCATTTTGTTTCCATGTCATCACAAGGCGATATTACTGTCATATTAGGTATAGTACGCATTAGCGAAATGTCCTCTATCGCCTGATGAGATGCTCCATCTTCTCCTACTGTTAAACCAGCGTGGGTAGCAGCAATTTTAACATTTAAATTTGGATAAGCAATAGCATTTCTAATTTGTTCATACGCTCTACCTGCAGCGAATATTGCAAAAGTACTTGAAAAAGGAATCTTTCCTCCAATTGCAAATCCGGCAGCAGTTCCAATCATGTCTTGTTCTGCAATTCCCATATCAAAAAATCTTTTTGGATAAAGTGATTTAAATTTTTTTGTCATAGTTGCATTTGCTAAATCTGCATCAAGAACTACTATATCTTTATTTTTCTTACCAAGCTTTTCTAGAGCTTCACCATAACTTTCTCTTGTTGCTTTCATTAACTCAACTCCTTCATTGCCAAATTATACTGTTCTTCATTAGGTGCTTTTCCATGCCAACCTACTTGATTTTCCATAAAGCTAACACCTTTTCCTTTAACTGTATTTGCAATTATCATGTTAGGTTTTTTTGAATTTTTTGCATTTTCAATTGCGTCTATTATTTGATTAAAATCATGACCATCTATTTCTTGCACATTCCACCCAAAAGCTTTGAACTTCTTATCAAGAGGTCTTGATTTCATTACTTCATCGTTTGTTCCATCAATTTGCATTTTATTATAATCCAAAAAAGCAATTATATTTTTTAGCTTGTAATGAGAAGAAGTCATTGCTGCTTCCCAAACTTGTCCTTCTGCAATTTCTCCATCACCTAAAATTACATATGTTTTATTATCATTTTTATTTAATTTATTTGAAAGTGCAATTCCGTTTGCAATAGATAATCCTTGACCCAAAGATCCAGAAGATACATCGATTTTTTCTAAAGCATGTGATGAAGGATGTCCTTGAAGTCTACTTCCATACTTTCTAAATGTTTTTAATTCGTCTTTATTTATCTCGCTGTGCTCTGCAAGAGCTGCATATAAAGCTGCAGAAGCATGACCTTTTGACAAAATTACTTTGTCATCATTTGTTTTTTCTTCAAAATATATCGCAGTTAAGATATCTGCACATGAAAGCGCTCCACCAGGATGACCCGACTGTGCATTATATATTTGAAATAAAATATCTTTTCTTATATCTTTTGCTGTCTTTTTTAGAAACTCTTCTTTATCACTTGATAACAAATATATCACCTCATTATTTTTTAAAAGTTAGTAAAAACTATGATAATTCTTCTATTATTTTTTCTAGTGTTTTTTCTCCAGCTTCTCTAAACTCTTTGATTTTTTCTTCGTAATTACATTCTTTGTTTTGAAGTAATCTTCCAACTTCATCTGCTATTTTTTTGCTATCGATATCTTCATAAGTACAAACTGCATTTGAATTTATCATATCTAAAAACCCATCAACTTTTGGATCATATGAAATACCAATTGTAGGTACGTTACTAATAGAAGAAAAGATTAACGAATGAAGTCTTACACCAATATTAACGTCCATTTTTCCCATAGCGCCAAGCACTTCTGATGGCAAGTATCTATTAGGCATTAATACTGTTTTATCTTCATGCTTCATTTTATGCATTATTATTTTACTAATCTCTGCATCTTTGGGTTTATGAAATGGAAAGAAAACTATTCTAGCATTGTATCTCTCCACTATTAAATCAGCAGCTTTTGCTAAGCTGTCAGTCCTATCTTTATCTTTCCATTCTCTTACAGAAAAGCCAATTAGTTTTTGTCCTTCTTGCAAATTTAAAATATTATCTTTAATTATCTTATCAATTCTTTCATCAGCTGGTGGTTTCATCATAAAAATCATATCTGAAGAAAAGAATAATTTATCTTCTTTTATACCAATTTCTTTGGCATATTCTATAGCCTGCTCATCTCTTAACCCAATAAATCTAACACTTTTTTTATTTAAAGTTTTTCTTGTCATTCGTCTATAATACTTAGTATCTATTGGTCCCATTCCTTGGAAAGCAACAACTACTTTTTTATGAAATAATTGAGCAAGTTTAATAATTCCAAGATAGTACCAAATGCTCTTTTTGCTTGTAATATCTTGAAATAATGTTCCACCACCAGAAACTATTATATCTGCTTTTTTTATTGCTTTAATAACTTCTGATAATTTAAATCTATTATATGCTCTAACATTATATAATTCTTTTGTTCTATCAGGATTAGATGATAATACTGTTAAAGAGCAATCTCTTTTTGCTAATAAACTAGACATTGTTTCTATCATTGCCTCATCGCCAGTATTATTAAAACCATAATATCCCGAGATAAGTACGTTTTTCAAATTTTATCACTCCTACAAATCTAAGGCATTTTTTGCTGCATCTGCTTCTGCTTCTTTCTTACTTTTTCCTTCACCTTTACCAAGTATTTTTCCATCACACAAAACTTCAACATCAAATACTTTAGCATGATCAGGTCCTCTTTCGCCAATCAGTTTATATTCTATCTTTACTTCACCATGTTCTTGTAATTTTTCTTGAAGTCTTGTCTTGTAATCTTTACCGCCATTTTTTATATAATCTTCAATTTGTGGAATAATCATAGGTAATATAAAATTTCTTGCTTCTTCAAGATTTGAATCAAGATAAATAGCACCAATTGTTGCTTCTACACTATCTGCAAGAATAGAATTTCTATATTTTCCACCTATTTTATTTTCACATTTGCCAACTCGTAAGAAATCACTAAAGCTAAACTTATTTGCAACAATTGCAAGAGAATCTTCACAGACTGCATATGCTCTAGTTTTAGTCATTTCTCCTTCTGGCATTTTTGGATATTCATTATAAATATATTCACTAGAAATTAATTCTAAAATTGCGTCACCCAAAAATTCCAATCTTTCATTACTTGTTTTTCCTTTATGTTCATTTGCATAAGATGTGTGATTCATAGCAATTTCAATTAATTTTTTATCCTTAAATTTGTATCCTATTTTTTCTTCTATGTTCATTTTTTCACCTCCTTTAATATTTTATAAGATTTAAAAAGAAAAAGCGACCTAAAAGGTCGCAAATTTTTCAATTATTGGTTATTTTTAATATATTCTATAACGTCTCCAACAGTAGCAATTTTTTCAGCCTCACTGTCAGGAATTTGAAGATCAAACTCTTCTTCTAAAGCCATAATAAGCTCAACTATATCTAGTGAATCTGCACCAAGATCATCGATAAATGATGTCTCTGTTGTAACTGCTTCATCTTCAACGCCTAATTGTTCAACTATAACCTCTTTAACTTTTTCAAATATTGCATCTGGATTCATTTTATTCACCCTTTCTTTTAAGCATCATCGCTCTTAAATATTACAATAATATATTATCTACTAATTGTCAACAAAAGAAAAAATATTATTTGTTTTTAGTAATTGATTCTTTTATAGATTCAACAACTCCGCCTTTCACATAGTTTTCAGCTTGTTTTAAAACGATTTTAACATCTTTTTCTTTTCCACTTCCATGACATTTTACTATTGGTTTTTCTATTCCTAAAAGAAGGGCTCCGCCATATTCTGAATAATCTATTCTCTTTTTGAAAGAAGTAAGTGCCCCAGAAGCTGATAAAATTCCAGCGCCTATTTTTCTAAATAAAGAACTTGTTAATTCTTCTTTTAACATCTTTCCAAGAGCAAGACCAATTCCTTCTGTTGTTTTTAAAGCAATATTTCCAGTAAAACCATCAGCGACAACAACATCAACATCACCACTAAACATATCTCTGCCTTCAATGTTGCCATAAAAATTGATCTTTTCATCAGCCTTAATTAATGGAAAACTCTCTTTTGTGAGAACATTTCCCTTTTCTTCTTCTGAGCCAATATTTAATAGTCCAACTGATGGATTGTTTACTCCACATGCTTTTTGCATATATATACTTCCCATTTGTGCAAATTGTAAAAGATTAATAGGTTTGCAGTTTGTATTTGCACCCGCATCTAAAAGTAAAAATCCTTTTCCATCAATTGTCGGAAGCATTGGACATAATGCAGGTCTATCAACACCTTTTATTCTACCTACTTTTAATAATCCTCCAGCCATTAATGCACCTGTACTACCAGCTGAAATAAAACAGTCTCCTTCTCCGCTTTTTAACATTTCAAAAGCAACATTCATAGAAGAATCTAATTTTGTTTTTAATGCTTCTGTTGGTGCTTCATGATTTGTTATTACCTCTGTTGCATTCTTTATTTTTACTCTATCTGTTATTTCGCTTAAATCTTTTTTATATATTTCTGATATTTTTTGTTTAATAATATCTTCTTTTCCAATCATCGTTATGTAAGTGGAGGAATCTAAATTGTTTATTCCTTCAATTGCACCTTTTATTATTTCGTCTGGTGCATTGTCTCCTCCCATAACATCTAATAATATATTCATCTTTATTCCTTTCATAAAATCATAATTGCTATTAATAACCAATGTTTCCAAGAGAATCTCTAATCTTGTAATATGAATTATCTTGTGTATCACGAACCACAATAAGTGTATTATCTATTTGAGAAACTATTGAAGTAACATTATGTCCATCTGGGTTTCTAATTATAAATCTAGAATAGTTTTCTCCATATGATTCTTTTATATAATCTTTCTTTGGAAAATATGTTAAAAGCTCTTGTCTGCTTTTTGCAAAGAAATACTTATCTTCTATCTCTTGACATGTATTTAAAAAACTTTTATGTGCGGCGATGTCATCAACATAGTCAAAATAATCAACTTTAATATTTAACTCATCAATTTCAGCTGTTATATTAATTAATAATCCGTCATTATCACCTGACAAATAATCTTCTCCACTTGTATATATAAAATTTGAAGCTACATAGTAGCCATTATCTATCATGAAGTTAACAAATCTTTCTCTAGTAACTGGTATTCTATAATTTGTTAATTTGATACCAATTGCAATTAAGACTGTAACCAAGATTACTCCAATAATAAACTTCTTCATCTTTAATTGCACACCCCCGCGCAAATACAAATTCTAGTACATATAATTATATATTAACGAAATATCAAAATCAAATTATATACTTAAAATATCAATATTTTTTAAGATAGATTATGTTATTTTTAAAAATGAAAAAGGTCCATCTTTTACAAGATGAACCTTTTATTTTTAATAAGTTAAAAATTATTCAATAACTTCTGTAACGATACCAGAACCTACTGTTCTACCGCCTTCACGAATAGCGAATTTTAATCCTTTTTCGATAGCGATTGGAGTAATAAGTTCGATTGTCATTGTTACGTTATCTCCTGGCATAACCATTTCTGTTCCTTCTGGAAGTGAAACTTCACCAGTAACGTCAGTTGTTCTGAAGTAGAATTGTGGTCTGTATTTGTTGAAGAATGGTGTATGTCTTCCACCTTCTTCTTTAGTTAGAACGTATACTTCACCTTTGAATTTCTTGTGTGGGTGAATTGTTCCTGGTTTAGCAAGAACTTGTCCTCTTTCGATTTCGTCTCTGTTGATACCTCTTAAAAGAACACCGATGTTGTCACCAGCTTCAGCTTGGTCTAGAAGTTTTCTAAACATTTCAACACCTGTAACAACTGTCTTTTTAGTTTCAGTAATACCAACGATTTCAACTTCATCTTGAAGTTTAACTGTTCCTCTTTCTACTCTACCTGTAGCAACTGTACCACGACCTGTGATTGTGAATACGTCTTCTACTGGCATTAAGAATGGTTGGTCAGTTGGTCTTTGTGGTTCTGGAATATATGTATCAACTGCATCCATAAGTTCTTTAATGCAAGCATATTCTGGAGCATCTGGATCTGTTGATGTAGATTCAAGAACTTTAAGAGCTGAACCTCTGATAATTGGAGTATCATCTCCTGGGAAATCATACTTAGAAAGTAATTCTCTTACTTCCATTTCAACTAATTCTAATAATTCTGGATCATCAACCATATCGCATTTATTTAAGAATACTACGATATAAGGAACACCTACTTGACGAGCAAGTAAGATGTGCTCTCTTGTTTGTGGCATTGGACCATCAGCAGCTGAAACTACTAGGATAGCTCCATCCATTTGAGCAGCACCTGTGATCATGTTCTTAACATAGTCAGCGTGTCCTGGGCAGTCAACGTGAGCATAGTGTCTCTTATCTGTTTCATACTCAACGTGAGCTGTGTTAATTGTAATACCTCTTGCTTTTTCTTCTGGAGCACCATCGATTTGATCGTATGCTCTAGCTTCTGCTTGTCCTTTTAGTGATAATACTTTTGTGATAGCAGCTGTTAATGTTGTTTTACCATGGTCAACGTGACCGATAGTACCAATATTAACGTGTGGCTTGGTTCTTTCAAATTTCTCTTTAGCCATTTTAAAATCCTCCTTATATTTAAAAATTTATTACTTACTTTTTAAATGTCTAAATCATTTTATTAAATTTTTATTAAATTTGCAATATCTTTATTGCAATTATTCTTTCTTTGCTCTTTGAGCTGTGATAGTTTCCAAAATGCTCTTTGGAACTTCTTCGTTATGAGATGGTTCCATTGAATATGTTCCTCTACCTTGTGTCTTAGAACGAAGGTCTGTTGCATATCCAAACATTTCTGAAAGTGGAATGAAAGCGTGGATTGTTTGAGATCCTGATTGTGCTTCCATACCTTCTAGTCTACCTCTTCTTGAGTTAACGTCACCAATAACATCACCCATGTATTCTTCTGGAACAACTATTTCAACTTTCATGATAGGTTCTAGTAAAACTGGATGCGCTTGTTTGCAACATTCTTTGAAAGCCATAGAAGCAGCAATCTTGAATGCCATTTCTGATGAGTCAACTTCGTGGTAAGAACCATCAACTAATGTAGCTTTAACATCTACTACTGGATAACCAGCTAAGATACCTGTGTTACAAGCTTCTCTAAATCCATCTTCAGTTGGTTTAATGTATTCCTTAGGAACTGCACCACCAACGATTTTAGATTCGAATTGAATGCCTGAACCTGGCTCTAGTGGTTCAAGTTCTAGCCATACGTCACCGTATTGACCTTTACCACCTGATTGACGGATGAACTTACCTTGAGCTTTAACTTTATTTCTAATTGTTTCTTTATAAGCAACTTGAGGAGCACCAACGTTAGCTTCAACTTTGAACTCTCTCTTTAATCTATCAACGATGATATCTAGGTGAAGCTCACCCATACCAGCGATGATTGTTTGTCCTGTTTCTTCATCAGTATATCTCTTAAATGTTGGATCTTCTTCAGCTAATTTAGAAAGTCCAATACCCATCTTCTCTGAGTCATTCTTTGACTTAGGTTCGATAGCAACTGAGATAACTGGTTCTGGGAATTCCATAGATTCAAGAACTATTGGATGTGCTGGATCACAAAGAGTTTCACCAGTTGTAACATCTTTTAATCCTACAGCTGCAGCGATGTCTCCAGAATAAACTTTTTCAACATCTTCTCTATGATTTGAGTGCATAAGTAGAATTCTTCCGAATCTTTCTTTTTTATCTTTATTAGTATTAAGTACTGTTGTACCTGTTTCTAATGTTCCTGAATATACTCTGAAGAAACAAAGTTTTCCAACAAATGGGTCTGTAGCAATCTTGAATGCAAGTGAAGCAAAAGGAGCTTCATCTGAAGAAGGTCTTTCTTCTTCTAATCCTGTTTCAGGATTGATACCTTTGATAGCTGGAACATCAGTTGGAGCTGGTAAGTAATCAAGAACTGCATCTAGTAATTCTTGTACACCTTTGTTCTTATATGAAGAACCACATGTAACAACATTTAATTTACAAGCAAGTGTACCTAATCTTAGGCCTTTCTTAATTTCTTCTACTGAAAGCTCTCCACCTTCTAAATATTTTTCCATCAAGCTATCATCTTGTTCAGCAGCTGCTTCAATCATAGCTGCTCTAAATTCTTCTGCTTTATCTTTTAAATCAGCAGGAATTTCTGTCTCTTCAATTTCTTTTCCAAGGTCATCTTTATGGATGAATGCTTTCATCTTCATTAAATCAACTATACCTTGGAATGTATCTTCAGCTCCAATTGGTAATTGTATTGGAACTGGATTAGCATGTAATCTATCTCTAATTTTATTTACAACGTTGTAGAAGTCTGCACCTGTTGTATCCATTTTATTAACATATGCAAGAACTGGAACATTGTATTTTTTAGCTTGTCTCCAAACTGTTTCTGATTGTGGTTGAACACCATCTTTAGCTGTGAATACTGCAACTGATCCGTCAAGTACTCTTAAAGATCTTTCAACCTCAACTGTAAAGTCTACGTGGCCCGGTGTATCAATAATATTGATTCTATGGTTTTTCCAGAAGCATGTTGTAGCAGCAGAAGTAATAGTAATACCTCTTTCTTGCTCTTGCTCCATCCAGTCCATAGTAGCTGCACCGTCGTGTACTTCACCAATTTTGTGAGTCTTACCTGTGTAGAATAATATACGCTCTGTTGTTGTTGTTTTACCAGCATCAATGTGAGCCATTATTCCGATATTTCTAGTTTTCTCTAGAGAATATTCTCTTTTTCCGGTTGCCACTTTATTTTCCTCCTATTTATCAAATTTTTATCTTAGATTTTACCATCTGTAATGTGCAAATGCTTTGTTAGCTTCTGCCATCTTATGAGTATCTTCTTTCTTCTTGAAAGCTCCCCCCATGCTATTTGTAGCATCGATAATTTCGTTAGCTAATTTTTCAGCCATTGTTTTTTCGTTACGAAGTCTAGCATATCTAACTAGCCATCTTAAACCTAATGCTTGTCTTCTATCAGCTCTAATTTCTATTGGAACTTGATATGTAGCACCACCAACACGTCTAGCTTTAACTTCAAGTACTGGCATAATATTATTCATAGCTTCATCAAATGCAGCTAGAGGTTCTTTTCCAGACTTTTCAGCAACGATATCGAATGCACCATATACGATTTTTTGAGCTACAGATTTTTTACCACTTTCCATTACATTGTTGATTAGTTTTGTAACTAATTTTGAATTGTAAACTGGATCTGGGATAACTTCTCTTTTAGCTATATAACCTTTTCTTGGCACTGTTCTTCCCTCCTATAAATTATTCTAGTATGCACATATACCGCATACAAAGGTACTCTGAAAATTGTTTTTACTAAATGGTTTTTTCGATTACCATTTTAAATTCAAAACATTTTCCGCAAGTGCTTAAATATCAATATATATAATTTAAGCACAACATTTGAAACAAAGAATTAAGCCTTCTTTGGTTTCTTAGCACCATATCTTGAACGACCTTGCATTCTGTCTTTAACTCCTGCAGTATCTAATGTTCCTCTAATGATATGGTAACGAACACCTGGAAGGTCTTTAACTCTTCCTCCTCTAATAAGAACAACACTGTGCTCTTGTAGATTGTGTCCAATTCCAGGAATGTAAGCTGTAACTTCTTGTGTATTTGTTAATCTTACTCTGGCTACTTTTCTTAAAGCTGAGTTTGGCTTCTTAGGTGTAGTAGTTTTAACAACTGTACAAACGCCTCTCTTTTGAGGAGCAGATTGGTTAGTAACTCTTTTTAATTTTGAGTTATAACCTTTTTGTAGAGCTGGAGCTTTAGATTTAGAAGTCTTATCTTTTCTTCCTTTTCTAACTAATTGGTTAATCGTTGGCATACTTTTATTTTCACCTCCTGTGCTTAAATTATATATATTGAACAGGTTATCCTGATTCAATCAATTTAGATTTCGGCATAGCAAGAAGAACCAACTTCAATACCAGCCATTTTTCCAATTTCTGCCATTGTATTTACATACACTATTTCAATGTTATTTGCTTCACAAAATTTGACTAATTCTGCAGTAATATGTGCCTCTGCATCTTTTGCTATAAATACTTTTTTTGCACCTTTTTCTTTTACATTTTTTAACACTTGTTTAATGCCGCACACATTTCATGTAATCTTTACCTCCCTAAGAGTAGAGCATTATTTTTGATAGTCGCATAATAACGTCTTATATTGTAACATCACTAAGGATTTAAGTCAACAAAAAAATATCAAAAAAAGCCGGTCAAAAAAGGATTTTTTGACCGGTTTATTTGTTTAAAAAAACATTGAGATAAAGACAGCAACACAAATAGCAATTGCAATCCATTTTAATACGTTCTTGCAACACATGCCTACGCCTGAAACTACAAATGCTCCGCCTTTAAACAAAGCTCCTAAAACGTAAAAAAGCAGCTTATAGAGTAGGAAAGCAAGAACAGCACCTATAACAATAGATCCAGGAAGCCCAATAATAAGCATAAACAAAGATGCTGAAATCATAGCTGATCCTCCTTAAGTAACGTTTTTTATTCGTTACCATTTTACTATATAAAGAGTCAAAAATCAATAGTTTATGTTAACCGTTTCCGTTTAACCTACTTATTGCATTGTCAATTGCTTGATTTAGAGGAATATCTCCTCCTCTTTGCCTTCTAAGCTCATTTCTTTGATTTCTAAGAATTCTTTTTTCTTCTTTGACCCTTCTAGCATTTTCTTCAACTTGTGCTTTTAATTCTGCCTTCTTTTGGTCATTCTCTAGCCAACAAGAATATTGTAGATATGCAATAATATCTTTAGTTTCTTGTCTTACTTGATCAATCAATGGTTTATTAAAATCTAATTCTGGATCATAACCAAACTTTCTTTCTAGCTTAAATAATTGCAAAAGATTTTTTGGAACTTTTCTCTTATATTCATCTCCTAACCAATTTAGGATAGAGTATACTTCTGCATATGCATATCTTTTGTTAAAATTTAAATCCATAATTATCTCTCCTTATATACTCTTATTTGGACTACACTGGATAACTATTTCCGCCGTCAGGATTAAATTCATCAAATTCATTTTCTTCTTCAATTGCTTCATCAAGTATTTCTTTCATTTCGGAAAACGGAACTTGACCAGCGCTAGATAACGAATCCAATTGCGACTCCGGATCATTTGAAACACCTGGATTTACTGCATTTACTACAGCATTCATTACAGTTCCAGCACCAATTGTTGCAGCACCACCTGTGGCAACTCCCATTCCTGCTGCAACCACTTGTTGAGCCATTGCATTAGTTGCTATGTTTGCTGCTACTTGCACGCCAAGTCTTGCCATAGTTGAATTAGCAACTGTAGATTCTATTTCTCTACGAGCTCTTCGAGATGTTTCTCTATTTGGATTAGTTCTTTCTATTACTTCTTCTGCAACATTTCCAATGACATTATCTATAACTGGTGTATTAAATCCATTTGCAGATAAATAAGCATAAGCAGCTGATCTTTCATCACTAGACATATTTCCAAATGATAGGTCAAAGTCAACATTTGGACAAACTGTCAAAAGTGTTCTTCGTATTTCTACTACTCTTTGTGCATCAGCCAAGCTATTAATTTGATAATCAGAAGCTATCTCTCTTATAGCTTCATCAACATTTAATTCACCAGCTTCTCTATCTAAATGTCTCATTCTATTAATAAATGCCATTGTTTGATCTCTATCTTTAAAATTAACATCTGACGCATTAAATGTAACATCAAGATTTTTCATACCGCCTTGAATATTGCCTTTAATATCTGATCTCATTTCCTTTAAATATAGTTTCATGCTAGTAGCTTCTTCACTACTACCTAATTGTCCTTCTAATCCACTAAGTGAAGAATCTATGAAGTCATCAAATGGAGAAAGAAGTGCAAGTGCTTCAAAAGAGCCATGATTATTCATAACATCTTTTATTCTTTGTTCTATATATTCTTTTCCTCTTCTTCTAACTTCTTCTTTAAGAAATTCTGGCATGTCATTTGCAAAAGCTGGGAATGAAATAACTGCTACATTATTTTCTGCATCTTTTGTTTTAGAAGCTCCAACTTCTTCAATATGATATCCAACATATGTATTTCCTAAAGCTGCCATATGCAATGAACCTAGGCCAGAAAAATCTCCTTGTATATTTAATTTGTTTTTTACAAAATTATCTAGGAATTTTTCATTCATTAAATCACTTGGTTGTGTGCACGTTAAATAAGCATCGCGAACCAATCCTCTTATATCGTTAGGTTCTGTAGGCAATTTTTGATATATTTCTGTTTGTTCTATACTTTGAAACAACTTTTCTCCAGATAAAATATATTTCTTTAAAATATATTCTCTCTTTTCTTCTTCGGTAAAAGTTGCGAGAATTTTTGCATCCTCTTCTTTTTCTGATTCGTTTAATTCAGGTGGTAATTCTTCTTTTGTCTCATCTAGTTTTTCTTCTTCTAATTTCTTTTCTTTTTCATCTTTATCCGCCAAGACTTCTCCCGATGGAACCTCATCTAAATTATTTTCTTTTTCTTGTTCTTGCTCAACTTCTTCTATGTTTATTCCAAATGGTATTAATTTTTCGAAATATTTCTTTTCTTCTTGGTTTCTAGTAGAATAATCATACCCAAGACTTATTATCTGTGACATATTCAAAGATTTTTCTACTGGCATCTCTTCTTTTATTTTTGAAATAAGATCTATTGTAATAGTTAACATTTCTTCAATTTGACTATCTTCTAAACCACCAATAGGATTTACATTACCTCCAATACTAGAATTATCCACATCTAATCCTTCTAGTATTTTTGCTTTTTTAGCCAAATTTATAAGCTTATCTCTATCTCCCATTTTAAATGATTCAATTTCACTTTGTGACATCGAAAATAATGTCGCCATTAACTCTCTTTTGTTTTTATCACCAAAACTAATTTTATACATTTTGTTTTGTTCTTGTTCTGCCATATTATCACCCTCCGACTATCCGTCTATATTACTTAATATGGTACCATTTATAAATGCATTTAACAACAATTGTAATATCATTGTAAAAAACAAAAAACACTATAAACATCCTTTTATTAACAATGTTTATAGTGTCTTATAAGTTTAATCTTCTTCAGATAATTTAGCAGCCATGTCAGCAGCATTTAATGCATCAATCATATCATCTAAATCTCCATTTAGGAAATCGTCAATTCTATAAATACTTAGATTAATTCTATGGTCTGTTATTCTTCCCTGTGGGAAATTGTATGTTCTAATCTTTTCGCTTCTATCTCCGCTTCCAACTTGACTCTTTCTATTTGCGGCTTGCTCTGATGTTTGTTTTTCAAGTTCTGCTTCATATAATTTAGAACGAAGCATCTTCATCGCAGTTTCTCTATTTTGGATTTGCGAACGTTCTGTTTGGCATTCAACCACAACGCCTGTTGGAATATGAGTAATTCTAATAGCAGATTCTGTTTTATTAATATGTTGTCCACCAGCACCTGAAGAACGAAATGTATCTACTTTTAGATCTTCTGGTTTAATTTCTATTTCTACATCATCTACTTCTGGAAGTACTGCAACAGTTGCTGTAGAAGTATGAATTCTTCCAGATGTTTCTGTTTCAGGAACTCTTTGCACTCTATGAACTCCACTTTCAAACTTAAGTCTTGAATAAGCTCCTTTACCAGTAATGTTTATTGTTGCTTCTTTAATGCCACCAAGCTCAGTTTCGTTTAAATTTATTACTTCAAACTTCCATCTCTTTTTTTCTGCATACATATTATACATTCTATATAAATCACCTGCAAAAAGAGAAGATTCTTCTCCACCAGCTCCTCCTCTAATTTCCATGATAACGTTTTTGTCATCATTTGGATCTTTTGGAACTAAAAGCATTTTAAGTTCTTCTTCTATCTTAGGAAGCTTTTCTTTAATTTCATTTAATTCTTCTTGAGCTAAATCATGCATTTCTTTATCATTTAAAAGCTCTTTTAATTCTTCTTCACTTGCTTTTGCAGATTTGTATTCTCTATATTTTTCCACAACAGGAGTAATATCTGAATGTTCTTTCATTAATTTTTTCCATTCATTTTGATCTGCAATAACTTCTGGATCAGATATTTTTTCATTTAATTCTTCATAACGTTTTTCAACGTTTTCTAATTTATCAAACATTTTGCACCTCAAAAAATTTCTTATTTAAAGCTATACTAATTTAGCACAAATTGTACTAATAATCAACTTTTATCTATCTCATTATACAAAATGAGTATAATCCATGTCAAAAATAAAAAGCAGGCCATAAGGCCCGCTTTGTTGAAATCAGTTTATTTCTTCATCCACGACAAACTGTGGACGACCTTTTGCTTCATCATAGATGCGAATAATATAATTGCCCAACAAATATAAGGCAAACATATTTATTCCTCCAATGAAGCAAAGTGCAGATACAATAAACCAGTTAAATGTAGGTCCACCCACAATAACCGAAATAATTGTACCGCAAAAAGAAACAAACGCAAATATCAGGAAAATAACACCAACTAGGCCAATGGCCTTGACTGGTTTTGACGAAAAGCTATAGATTCCATCACTAGCCAGCTTAAGCATTTTCTTAAGCGGATAGTGCGTGGTTCCTGCAAATCTTTCCGCCCTATCATATTCCAATTCCTTCTGTTTATATCCGAGCCAAGCCCAGAGTCCGCGCAGGAATTTGGAATGTTCTGGGAGACTATTCATTTTGTCGACTACTTTCCGATCTACAAGACGGAAATCCCCAGTATTTTGGGGAATGTCTACATCGGACATGTAATTTAAAAATGAATAAAATGCATTAGCTGTCAAAAGCTTAAATGCGCTCTCACCATCCCTGGACCGGCGTTTGCCATAAACAACGTCGTTTCCTTCTTCCCAGAGCTTCACCATTTCTGGAATAAGCTCCGGCGGATCCTGCATATCAGCATCAATAATGATGCATGCATTCCCGGTCACTTTCTTAAGACCCGCAGTAACAGCACACTGATGGCCGAAGTTGCGAGAAAAAGAAAGGACCTTCACATTCTGGTCTTTTTCTGCCAACTCTTTCAAGATAAGCAAAGTATCATCTTTGGAACCATCGTTCACAAAGATAAACTCATACTCATAGTTTTCCATCGATTTCATGACTTTGAGCAGCCGATTGTAGGCCACTTCCGGAATTCTTCCCTCAGCTTCATTATAGCAAGGGATAATGACGCTTAGCTTTTTCATTTTTCTTCTCCTTTTCTTTTTGTTATTTTTATTTTATTGTGTTTTAGATAAAAATGAGCTACCGGTATCTACTAATTTCCTGATTTTACCTCCTTTACAAAGAAAGAAATATTTTTGTATTTCAACACCAATATTATACCACAAGTTGACATAAATTTCAACTGCTTCAATTTACATTTTAACCCGAAAATCCTTGATAAATGGCTTTTTTCAAAACAAAAAAGGTAGGAATTAACCCTACCTTTAAACCTATGATCCCGGTGTAAAAATAAGTACACCTTCATAATCTTTTTGCGGAAAAACTTGATCATCATAAAATGGTTCAATACATTCAATAAAATGAAATATTGAATCATCTCTTTTCATGCGTTCAAATTTTTGATCCCGATTTGCTCTTAATTCTGCACACCTCTTAATCGGAACATCCATATAAAGATATAAAGCATCAACCATTCCATAAAAAGTTGAAATCACATGCAGGCCTTCCACGATAGTAATAGGAGTTCTTTTAATATACTGCTTTGAAATTCTTTTATGTACTTGCATATCAAAAAGTGGAATTTCTGCCTTTCCGTCTTTTAAATACTTTTTAAAATCTCTTACAAATTCATCCATATAAAAAGCATCTCTTACATCAGTTAAATAGCCTTTATAACTCCATGGAATATTTTTCCAATCTTTATAATAGTCTTCTTGACTAATTACAGTAACGCCAATATCTTTTTGTTCATAAAACCCCTTTAAAGTATATGCTAAGGTTGTCTTACCTGAACATGTAGGCCCAGCAATAAAAATGAAACCAGATTCAATATTTTCAACAGCGTCCATGCATGGATCAGTCTTAACTTCTCTTTCAAGCACAATCGAATTCACTTTTCTCCCTCCCTTTTTAGATATTTATCTTATAAGAGCTTCAAATCTTTTCGTTCGAGCGTATTCTATCACGGATAGCTCATTATATCAATATTACTTCCAGACAATTAAAAAAGGCAGGAATAAATCCTGCCTTATAATTATTTACTGATAGTTAAAGTCTATGACCACCAGAAGGTTTGTCATCACCTGTTTTAAGTATTGTTGGAATATTTCCTTTTACTGTGGTTGGAAGGAATGACTGAGAAAGCTTTCTAAGAGAAGAAGTAACATTTTCAATTCTCTCTTGAGTTTGATCTCTCCCTTTCATATCACCAATGTATCCAGCCAAAGTTCTTGATTTAGATTTCATTGCAATAATGCCAAGCATAAGATCAACAACAGATTTTTGTTCTTTAATCTTAATTACATGTTCAGGCGCAAGTCTATCAACCCACGCATTTGTAATAGTGTCTTTAAAATACTGGCTATTATATGGATTAAGAAGCATAAAAACATTATCATTTACTTTCTTACGAAGAAGATTAAAAGGATCCTTCGCAGCAGTCTCATCTAATTCAATTCCAAATCTTCTTGCCTGATCTTCATTCACAAAAGAATAAGGGGCTTCATCGCCAATAAAGAAAATAATTGGTTCACTACCAGGAGCAAACTTTGCATTTTTATAAAGGTAATAAGCCATAAGTTCATACGATTCTTTTTCTTGTCCTCCGCCGTATCCTTCGAGCACAAGTTTTTCAATATGAGAGTCTAACTCAATCCCTTTTGCAAAATCGCAAATCTGCATTGGATAATCATCAGTATATGCATCACCAACAGCACAAAAAGAAATATCAAAATCTTTTAAGTAGCCTTGCTGTTCAATCTGGCCATAAAACATAGGCATTTTATCATATACAACTCTTGCAAAATTGATATTAGAACCTGTGACATCGAGAACAACAATAATAGGTGTTTTTGTCTTACTCTCAATTATTTTTCCATTAGGAAGCAAAGATGAATCTAATGTAGAACTTGAAAGTTTTGAAGCAGAATAAGAAGAATTACCCCAACCAGAACTTGAACTTCCAGAATAGACATCCCGATCATAAGTGCTGCCACCCAAAGAAATCGACCTCCTTATTTTAATTCCTTAAATCTTTCAGAACCATAGACCTCTGTTCGAAGTTCTTGCAACTTTTTATAAAGAAGCCAAGCATCATTTGACCGAGTCAATGGTTCATCTTTGCACATTCCTTTTATAAAATCTCTTACTCTTCTATCAATGCTTAGAGGAAGTCCACTATTAGAAACATTTCCTCCCATTAGTTTTATTGCTATTTTCCCAATTGAGTAAATATCTGTTGATGGTTCAACTCTTGCACCCTTCAAAACTTCTGGAGCTGAATAATACTCATTAAAGAATTTGTATTTTGCTCCAGGTTCATTTGCTTTTTGAATTGCAAATGAAAAACCAAAAAGAGTAACATTATGATTTTTCTTATTAATCAAAATATTATTAGGAGTAATATTACCATGAATAATACAGTTATAATGCAAGAATCCAACTACGCTTAAAAGTCTTTCTACCATCCAAAGAACATGTTCAGCAGGAACACCACTGGGGTACTGCTTTAATAGTTCTTCGCATGTAATACCTTCGACTTCACGCGAAATAATTGCGCTTGCACCATTTGCAGTAATTTTACATTCAACATAAGGCAAAGATTGGTGTCTTACTTTAGTTAAGATATCAAATTCATTATCAATTAAGTCACTATCTTTTGCTTCAAGAGGGACCTTAATAAAATAAAAATAGTTATCACAAACACCCTTAAAAATATTAGCAACATCACCAGTAGTAACATGATCATAAAATGTATACTCTTTTCCTTCTGCTTCAACTTCAAAAAGAGGATTGCTCTTTTTATATTCTTCTGTAGAAGAATCGACTGTATACATTTTATTTTCTAGTTCCTTTAGTCCTTGATCATACAATTGATTGAGCATTTTAAAAGCTTCATTTGCATAATACTGTTCATTTTCTGAAACTAAATCAGGATGAACCATTTTGCAAAATTTCCGATACAATGTTTTTAAAGAATCTTCATTAGAAACTTCTCCAAAGAAATCAATTGGTCTTCGCGATGCGATTAGTTTTTCATAAACCTCAACCACAGTCAAATCAATCACCCCTTGCTGAATCATATAAAATTACATCATGCATATTTCTTTGAGGAAGAATTTCTTTCTCATAAGAAGGCATAATACATTCATTAAAATGTTGTATAATTCTTTGTTCTGGGATTCGGAATTTCAAATAATCTCTATTTATTCTTCGCTTTAAGCAAATATCAATAGAAGTATCTGCATAAATAAAAATAGAATTTTTTATTTC
The DNA here is from genome assembly GCA_017518295.1 of Clostridia bacterium. Taxonomy (GTDB): domain Bacteria; phylum Bacillota; class Clostridia; order TANB77; family UBA1234; genus RGIG6105. Next base: position 337,059 of record JAFWVJ010000017.1, on the reverse strand, counting down.
AGAAAATAAAGAAATAACATGAAGCCCTTCAACAATAGTAACATCATTTTTAAGAACATATTGCTTTGATGGAAGCCTTTTGTTAGTTGCAACATCATACATTGGTAATGCTGCTTTTCCATTTTCTAGATAATTTTTAAAATCTCTTTTTAATTCTTCAATATGAAAAGCATCCGTGCAATCTGTTAAAAAGCCTCTTGGTCCTCTTGGAATATTTTCAATATTCTTGAAATAGTCATCTTCTCTTATAACAGTTACCGAAATATTTTTTTCCCAAAAGAATTGCTCTAGCAAATAAGATAATGTGGTCTTTCCAGAACACGTTGGCCCAGCAATAAAAATATAACTGTAATCGGGTCTATTTAGTCGTTCTTTTAAAAATCCTATAGTAGCTTCTTTTTCTCGTTCTATCCTCAAGGATGTCATTGTGGCACGACCCTCCTTTGCCGATTAAATACTAACAAACATCTTTTCATTTCTGGTGGGCCCATATGATACCAAAGTAATAGGAAGATGAATCATATTAGATATTGTTCTAATATAATTTTCACATCCTTTTGATAACACTTTGTTGCCATTATCATCTTCAATAACAGCACTCATAAAGCCATCAACATTTTCATAAATTGGTTTGGCTTGTTCTAGATATTTACTAATATCCTTGCAAGTACACTTAATGTCTGTAATGATTACTTCATTTTTGTGATTAATATAAAAATCAAATACTTTTTCAAATTCATCATCGACATATCCATCATAACGATAGCAGTTGCAGACTTTTAAATCACCCATTCCTTCAAGAACATCAAGTGAAGAAAGATATACTTCTTTTACTTTATTTATTTTTTGAGCATATCTAAATAATACTGCATCAAACCAACCGAATCTAATGTCACCATTCCAAAATGTGCTTTCCTGATTATCATCATGCATCGTTGAATTCATTTTAAAATTTTCTGTAGGAAAAACACCTTTGCCATGCCTTGTATAAAAAGCTTTTGCAACACCAATTTTATTAACTTTGACATGTCCTTTAGTCTGCATTTTGTTGCATTCTTCTCTTATGCTTTTTATATATTTCATAGCTTGTTTAACAGTAGTATCAAGAAAAGTAGTATTTGGTTTCAATCCGTATTTAACATCTAATAACAGTCCTTGTGCTCCTTCAAAGATAATTGTAAAATCCTCAAATGCTCTTTGCTTTTCTTCTCTAGGCAATCCACTATTATCAGTTTTAAAAAATAAGTCTATTAGAAATGGTTTCGTGCCATAAAATGTCTGCATCAAGATTGGATATTTTTCAAACATCTTGTCCGACATTTTTATATATTCTTCTTCAAGCCTACATTCAAAATCCGAAAAAAGAAGTATATTTATTTCATTTTTTAACCCTTCAATCATATTGGGTGAGCAATTCTTAAATATTTCTTCTTTATGAATATTATAAAACTCAAGAACATATGCTTTTATATTTGAAAGTGCACGACCTACTTTAAAAATAGTTTCATAGAATAATTCATATAGATTAATGGAAAGCCAAAAATAACGACCATTATTTTTGTGATTATCTAAATATGTTTTCAAATATGCAACTTCACTCACTCCTGTACCAACACTACCTCGTCTATTTTCTCCCAAAGATAATTCGCGAAGTTTGTTTAAAAGTTTATGGTAAGGAGTAACAACAAGACAATTACAATCAATGTAGACTCTACTCAAAACGTCTTCCATTTTTTGACCAGATGTTTTGCAAAAAATTTCAACTTCTCTAAAATAATTATCTACATTAATAACCATATTAGAAGATAAAAATGTTTTTGCATGTTCATTAAACATTCCCGATCCAAGTTGGCTAAACTTATGAATTTTCCCTTCAGGAGTAGTTACAGTATGAGAAGCTTGTGACCCTCCATTATACCGAACAATCCAGTTAGCATTATATTCTTGTGAAAGAAAATCTACAAAAGAACCTTTTCCTTCATCACCAAATTGCATACCGCACAATACAAAATTACGCATCCAAAAACTCCTCCCATGCTTTTATAGCATTATCAAAAGCGTAGTTACAGACATTATCACATAGCATAAATCTTCTATATCCCATTTGATACATCATCTCCAAATCTTCATAATCCGAAAAATCTGGACTTTCTCTTCTTTCAAGCGAAGTAAAAATTCTTGATGCACAAATAGCATTTGGATCAGAAGTAATTATTATTTTAAGTGCTTCTAGCATCATCTTATAATTACCATTAAGTTCAATAAATAAATCATCTCTTGCAGCCATTAAACTTTGTAAGCTATGACTTACAATAAATCCAATTCCTTTTTGTGATTCTATCTTTGCACATATAATAGCATCACAACCAACAATCTTTTTAATCTCTTCTAAGTCATCTTCTTGTTCAACAAATGATGCCATTATATTTTTAACATTTAGTTCTTTACAAGCTTCAAGATATAAAACATCTTGTTTAGTTAGGTACCCATCCAAGATATTAGGCGTGCTTCCTATAATATTTACTGATTGTCCTTTGCCTAGTACTTCTCTTGGCGGTTTCATCAAAAAAATTTTATTACCATCAACATGTGAAATTTGACTTGTAGATCCGTTTCTAAATGCAATTCGTGCTGGAAAATCAACTTTAATGGGATGGTTAAGTTCAACACATTCATAAAGCGGATCTGCCCACGCATCTACTCTAAGCTGACGACCCTTAATATCAATCCAAAGTTTTTTATTCTCTTTTTCGGCAAACTCTTTTAATAGTTTAACTGTCTCTAATGATGTATAAGGACTTCTAGATCCGGTATTAAATCTTACTTCAGAAATTCTAGGACACTTAAAAACTTTTAAAACATCTCGATAGTTCTGAATTGCTGGGATAGTTGCAATAAGACTCAAACCCTGTTTCATAAAAAAACCTCCCTTTTTATAGATATAATATCTAAAAAACAACAAAACATATTCATGCGAGCGTATTCTATCATGGTTCTTCAATTATGTAAATATAGGTATGAGACAAAAAATGAGCAAATCTTAAAGATTTGCTCATTAAAAATTTACTGTTATTTTCGCTTTACTTTGATACTTAAATCACCCAACCATCTCTTGACCAACCATATTCATCCCAAGGCGCTTTGCCATGTGATTGTTGAAGCTCTTCGTCTCGTGTATCAAATAACCCGCGATGAACAGGGTCTTCATCAAATACATCTCTATTTGAAAAATACGGGACGAACTTTGGATAAACAACTTCACTTATAGAATTCTTATCTTCTTTAGAAGAATCCCCTGCTACTAATGTGCAAGGATTTTGAGAAGTATTATCACCCACGAAAAATCCTCCTTATTAATTGTATTGTCGAATCGGTAATAGCACCATAACAGGTACACCCTTTTCAACAGCAATAATAGATCCGACAGGTTTCTTACCATCTTGATAGAAACTACATTCTTGAACAATAATATTACAAAGAAACTTATTATTAATCCAAACTTCTTTACCATCTTGAGTAACAAATTTTCTAGCTGACCATTTTTCTTTATCTAGCAAACGAAAGTCTCTCGTAGATTTTATTTCATTTTTTGGTTTAATAATAGATAGGTCAACAAAAGTCTTTATCTCTGTAGGGATCATTTTTATCTTTTCAATAGCAAAAGCAATATCCTCGTTAGCAAAAATATATCCATAATAACCAGGAATAGTAAAAACAAATGTAAGATCTTCATTTACAACCTGCCCATGTACAATTTTACCTTCAGCAATATGTTTGCAAATTTCGAGATTAGCTTTAACTTTTTTCACAGTATTATCTCCCTTCATAATTATAAAGGATGTATAAAATAATTATTACAAAAGGCATTGTATCACGGATTATCATATGCTTCAATACAGCTAATCGTTTAAAAATATAACGAACTAAAAAAAGAAGCAAATCTCATAGATTTGCTTCTTCATTATGGAGCAGGTAGCGGGAGTCGAACCCGCGTCTTCAGCTTGGAGGGCTGAAGTTCTACCGTTGAACCACACCTGCAACTATTTAAAGACAATGTTCATTATAATGGTTAAAATACTTGGTGTCAAGTAATTTTTATTTTAGGGGTTGTTTTTTCTTCAAAATTATGTTAATATTTAATTGCAACTAGATAAAAAGTTGTAATTTCATAATAATTGTGAGTGTGTATTTTAAGCTACACAGGGCATAAAAACCTACACGTATATAATGTTTACGGAGTCACAAAGTCTTTGCTTTGACAAAGATTTTGTGGCTTTTTTTTATATTCTTTTATAAGTTTTTATTTCCATGTTTCTTTTAAGACACTATCACAAACAAAAAGGAAGGTGAAAAAAGTGAAAGCAATTAGTGTTCAAAACCTAAAAAAGACTTTTAGGGTAAAAACTAAGGAGAAAGGACTTAAAGGAACTTTTAAATCTATGTTAAAGCCAACTTATCGTAGTGTAGAAGCCGTCAAAGGAATCTCTTTTGACGTAGATGAAGGCGAAGTCCTTGCCTTCATAGGTCCTAACGGGGCAGGAAAGAGTACTACAATTAAAATGATGACAGGAATTTTGTATCCAGATGGTGGTTCAATTAAAGTCTTAGGTATTGACCCAACCAAAGAGAGAAAAAAACTCGCCTATGAAATTGGAACAGTCTTTGGTCAAAAAGAACAATTGTGGACTCACCTTACACCTTACGATAACTTCAAATTTTTTGGAGCAATTTATGATATTGATGATAAAGAAGTTGAAAAAAGAATTGAAGATTTAAAAAATAGATTTGAACTTGGTGAGTTTATTAATACTCCTGTAAGAAACTTAAGTTTAGGACAAAGAATTCGTTGTGAAATTGTTGCTTCTTTGATTCATAGGCCAAAAATATTGTTTTTAGATGAACCTACAATCGGACTTGATCCTGTTGTTAAGGACAATATAAGAAAACTTATAAAGCAAATGAACAAAGAATACCACACAACCATCTTTTTAACATCACATGATATTTCTGATATCGAAAAACTTTGTAAAAGAGTAATAATTATTAATAATGGTGAATTGGTTTTGGATGATACTATGGAAAATCTTAAGTACCATTACTTAAACAAAAAAATTATTGATATTAAAATGCGTGATGACGGTAAATTTTCAGGAGATGATAATGTAAAAGTATTAAAACAAAAAGGTAATAATTATAAAATTGAAGTTGACTTAGACAAAACTACAATTGGAGAAGCTATGAAATCATTTGATATGGATAGTATACAAGATATCAATATTACTAATGTTCCTCTTGAAGATATTATTACCACAATATATCAACGTTCAAAATAAGGATGGTGATTAAATTGAAAAAATATATTCACATTCTTAAAGCCGAATTGATGACAAGTCTACAATATCTTCCCAATACTGCTTTTGGTGTTTTTACATTTTTTATTTTTGTTTATATCATGTTTATGGTTTGGCAATACATTTACTCTAATCCTCAAGAATTGATAAATGGATACTCAATCACTCAAATGACATGGTACCTACTGGTAACTGAAATTTTATTTACATCACTAGGTGGTAGAAGATTTTGTAAAGAAATTTGTAAAGATGTTAAATCTGGCAATATCACCTATAACTTAAATAAACCGTACAGCTACGTTTTTTATGCATTATTTAAGCACCTCGGCTCTATGGTTTTAAAATTCATCGTAGATATTATTATAGGAGTCGCTCTTGGATTTATCTTAATTCAAAGTATGCCAGAGCAAACAGTATTAAGTGTTATCTTAGTATTGGTAACATGCTTTCTTGCAGAATTAATTAGTATATTTCTAATTATCGCAATTGGACTATTATCTTTCTTTATTGAAGATGCTAATCCATTTTATTGGTTATATAGTAAAATGATTTTAATATTTGGAACCTTCTTCCCTATTGAATTCTTTCCAGAATACATTAGAGGTATTTTAAGATACAGTCCAATATATGTAATATCTTATGGTCCAGCAAGATTATTTGTTAATTTTGATATTAATGAATTTATAAATATTTTAATAGCACAAATTATTTACATTTTTATTAGCTATGGAATTTGTAGTTTCTTGTACGCAAAAGGCTCAAAGAGATTAAATGTAAATGGCGGATAACAAAAGGAGGTGTTTTATCCTCATGTTTAGAGAAATAAAAAAAGAGTTCAAAATCATAAGCCTTTCTACTTATTATGCAATTCAAAGAGAAATGTTAAATAAAGCAAGTTTTTTATCAAATGTATTTTTTATGATATTAAATAACTTAAGTATGATTATTCAATGGATAGTATTATTTAATTTAAAAAGTAATATTGCCGGATTTGAATTTAAGGACATATTATTAATGTGGGGAATGGCAGCAGGTACGTATGGATTTGCACATTTTCTATTTGAGAAAGCATTTTCTCTTTCTTCATTAATAGTTGATGGATCTTTGGATAATTATTTGGTTCAACCCAAAAATGTTTTATTATCTGCAATATCTTCACAAATAGGTGTATCAGCACTTGGTGATTTGATATTTGCATATATAATGTTAATACTAACAGGAGTTACTCTTCCAAAATTTTTATTATTTACTTTATTTATAGTAACAGGAGGAATAATAAATTTGAGTATTGCCATTATATCTGGGTCATTTAGTTTTTGGTTTAAAAATTCAGATATTATTGAGGAAACATCTTCTCACCTAATGATTAGTTTTGCAACTTACCCTGGAGGAATTTTCAAAGGAATAGTAAGAGTAATACTTTACACTTTCATTCCAGTTGGCTTTGTCACTTTTCTTCCAGTAGAACTATTATTAAACTTTGATTTAAAGTTAATGCTTATATTAATTGCAGTAAGCATACTATTTATAACGCTTGCAACATTTATGTTTTATAGAGGTCTTAGAAGGTACTCTTCTTCAAACTTAATGATAGCAAGAATTTAATTGTTCTATAATAAAAGCGAGCACTAATTTGTGCTCGCTTTTTAGTTTTTATTCTTTTACACATTTAATAACATTAAAACCTGTTTTCTTGTCTAAAACTTCACAATTTCCAAACAAGCTTGTTAAAAATTCTTTTGTAGATGGTGCACCATGTTTTTTATTAATAACTAGGTAAAGTGCTCCACCTTTTTTCAAATGGTTAAATGAATCTTCATACATCTTATAAATAACTTTTTTGCCTGCCCTAATCGGCGGATTTGTAACTACAAAATCAAATTTCTCATCCTCTTTTATAATATCAAATCCATCTGATTCTTTTATGACAATATCTTTTAACCCATTAATCTTAACATTCTTGTTAGCTAGACCAATTGCTCTTTCATTTATATCTAACATTGTTACTTTAATATTTTCAAAAAACTTTTTTAGAGTAATTCCAATTGTGCCATAACCACATCCCAAATCTAAAACATCACCATGAATCTTTTCTTTAATTAAAACATTTAGCATAAAATTAGTCGCAATATCTACATGTGCTTTTGAAAATACTCCATTATCCACTATAAACTTTATTCTTTTATCTAAGATACAATATTCAATTTCTCTTTCTTCAGACTTTGAAGTAGGATTTTGAGTAAAGTATTGATCTGCTTTATTTTCCATTCTTATCTCCATATATTTATTTTTTATAATATAAATTTAGCATTATTTACCATTTCTTTCAATAATTACAAACCATTGCATAAAAAGGGTTCAAATTATGTTGACTTTTATTATTTATGATGTTATATTCTCTATGACCTATAACATTTTCCTTAGGCTAGTTATAACTTGCTTTTTAGTTAGGAGGAATGAACATGGGAAGCAAGATATTTATTTCTGGACTCGTTAATGTAGAATCTACTCTCCGGATTTCCGAATTTCCTATTACATATTCTCCTATTGAATATTTATTTGATGGTATTTCATCAAAAGTATCTGGCGTAGGCTATAATGTTTCAAAAGCACTTTCTACGCTTGGTAATGAAGTCCATCTTCACTCACTAACAGGCGATGATTCTTTTAGCAAACTTATTCTTCAAGAGCTTGCTAAAAATAACATTGGTGCTGAAGGTATTTATCATTTTCTTGAGGGAACTCCTCAGTCTATCGTTATCTACGATAGTGAAGGAAAAAGAAAGATTTATTGTGATCTCAAAAACATTCAAGAATCTAGCTATCCTGCCTCATTTATTTTCGATACTGATTATGATATTGCAATTCTCACTAACGTGAATTTTTCACGTGAATTTTTCTCAACTTTTAAGGAAAAGGGTATTAAAATAGCAACTGATTGCCACGTGTTAAAGGATATTAATTCTAAATATGATAAAGAATTTCTTGAAAATGCTGATATTATATTTATGAGCAATGAAGGAATTAAAGGAAATGAAGAATCCTTCATGAGAAGTCTTATTAACACTTATAATCAAGAAATAATCGTTATTTCTATGGGAGCACAAGGTTCTATGATTTATGATAGGATTGCAGATGAAATTTCTTTTGTTAAAGCAAGAACCGTTAGACCAATCGTAAACACTGTTGGAGCTGGCGATGCACTTTTCTCTGCATTTATTCATTTCTTTGTTCAAGGTGATGAGCCTGTGGATGCCCTCACATATGCAACTTACTTTGCTTCTTATAAAATCGGGGCAAATGGCGGCGGTGAAGGTTTCTTAACTGAAGATGAACTTGTCTATTTGATGAATAATGGTACCTTGTAATACAAACTTAATATTATTCTTTACTTACACGATTGTTCATTAGAATATCTAATGATATAATCTAGAAGAGCCACCAAAGGAGCACTCTCCTTTGGTGGTTTTTATTTTGTTTTTTGGAGGAAATAATTATGGCAAAATTTGTATTTGTAACTGGTGGTGTCGTTTCTGGGTTAGGAAAAGGCATCACTGCATCTAGTTTAGCATTACTTTTAAAAGCAAGAGGATATAAAGTTTTTATGCAAAAATTTGATCCTTACATAAATGTTGATCCTGGAACAATGTCTCCTTTTCAACATGGTGAGGTATATGTAACTTATGATGGTACAGAAACAGATTTAGATTTAGGTCATTATGAAAGATTTATTGATGAAGAATTAAATTACACATCAAATATTACTACCCGGAAAAATTTATTCTAGCGTAATTGAAAAAGAAAGAAGAGGCGATTATCTAGGAGCAACTGTTCAAATAGTACCTCATATTACTGATGAGATAAAATCAAAAGTTTATGCTGCTGCATCAACTAGTGGCGCAGATATTGTTATAACAGAAATTGGAGGAACGATTGGAGATATTGAATCTCAATCATTTATAGAAGCATTGAGACAATTAAGTAATGAACTAGGAAAAGAAAATACATTATTTGTTCATTGTACATTGGTTCCATATATATATGGTTCAAACGAATTAAAGACAAAACCAACACAACATTCCGTTATTGAATTAAGAGGTATGGGAATACAACCTGATTTTATAGTAACAAGAAGCCCTGAAGAATTAAATGATCATTTGAAAGAAAAAATTGCTTTGTACTGCAGTATACCTAAAGAACATGTAATTGATAGTGTAGATGTTAAAAATATTTTTCAAGTTCCACTAAACTATCACAAGCAGCACATGGATGAACTTGTATTAAAACAATTTAACTTAGAAGTAAAACCTAGCAATCTTAAGTATTGGGAAGATTTAGTTGAAAGAGTAGATAATTTAAAAGATGAAATTGAGATTGCACTAGTCGGAAAATATGTAGAATTACATGATGCATATTTAAGTGTTGCTGAAAGTCTAAAGCATGCTGGATATGCTAATAATGTGAGAATAAAAATAAACTGGATTAATTCTGAAGATTTAGAAAAAAATAATAACCTAAATAAAGTATTTGAAAACACTTCCGGAATAATTGTTCCAGGCGGTTTCGGTTCAAGAGGAATAGAAGGAAAAATAAAAGCGATTACTTATGCAAGAGAAAACAAAATTCCTTTTTTAGGAATTTGCCTAGGAATGCAATTAGCTTGTATAGAATTTGCAAGAAACGTATGTGGCCTAGAAGATGCATCCTCTACCGAATTTAATGAACTATGTAAAGATCCAATTATCGACTTAATGGCAGAACAAAAAGAAATAATTAACATGGGCGGAACATTAAGGTTAGGAAATTACGATTGCAAGCTTGTTAAAGGAACTTTAGCTTACGATGATTATAAACAAGAAAATATTAAAGAACGTCATAGACATAGATATGAGTTTAATAATAAATATAGAGATATATTAAAAGAAAAAGGTATGATTTTCTCTGGTATAAATGAACAAGCAAATTTAGTTGAAATAATTGAATTAAAAGATCATCCACATTTTATTGCTTGTCAATTCCATCCAGAATTTAAATCTAGACCAACTAAACCGCATCCTTTATTTAACTCTTTTATAAGAGAAAGTGTTAAGAACAATAATTATTAATTAAAAAACGAAGTGATAACACATCACTTCGTTTTATTTTACGCTTCTATTTCCTTATATCTCTTCTTCCCATATCTTTTCAGTATAAGCCAAAGAATTAATAATAACATGCATAGAAGTGCCATCTCAAATAAAATCGCAACATCGCCAAAACCAGCAATAATAAATGTTATAACAAAAAATATTACAGCAAGTATAATGCCGCTAAATACTGAAATCATCGAACTCATACTTTGCTTTACTATTTCTGTATCTGATGAAGCATCCATTTTAGGAAACTTCAAGTTAACTAATAAGCCAAATATAGCTGCTATAGATGGTGCAACAAAAGACGTAACCGCAATTGCAACAATGTCAATAATACCAACATTAACAGAAATACAAAAAATAATGTCGCAAATTATTATAACTGGAATTGTAATTAAATTGCTCATTAATATCTTTGCAAATAATAATTTTTCTGTGGCAACCGGAAGACTTTTAGATATATTAAATGTTTTTCCTTCAATAGAAATTGCCGAAGAAGTAATTGAAGTCATAAAAGACATCGCCATAACTATAACCAAGTATACTTTTGGAGCAAGCACATTAAGAGTAGATATCTCTTCTCTACTTATATCATTTGCCATAAAGTTAATTGCTCCTTCGAAATTTAACGATAATGCTATTGTTGCAATTGTTAGTAACACAAGTCCAAAAATTGTATTTATTACATATACTGTAGAAGAAAAATATCTACTAAACTCTTTCTTAATTAAAGCTATCATTTTGTTGTTTTGTTTAAATCTAAGATTATTATACTCTCCACTTTGTTTTGCTGTTTTCTTAATGTTTTCTTTTGATTTAGAAACCAAGCCAAAATAAATTTTTCCAGCTATTAAGACAAATAGTACAAATGGAATTGCGCTAACCAAAACCCACGTCAAGAATTTTAATAAATCAAATTCTTTAATCAAATCAACATATGCACCTATAGGATAATAATAAGTCTTAATGATATTATTAATGTTACTTGAGTTTGTAATAAGACTTTCATACGTTCCTTTTGAGTTCATAGACAGTAGCATAATAATAGAAAGAAGCGAAACCATTAATACTATTTCTACTAGTTTTCTTGCTTTAAACTTGCTAGATACCTTCTTAACTATAAATCCAATTATACATCCTATAATTGTTGGAATAATAGGCAACAATAATGCCATAATAACTGTAATTACATAAAAATACGCATCTGTTTTTTCATGCAAAGCATACACAACTATCCCTGGAACAAAAAAGAGCAAACTATATAAAAATTGAAAAGAATATAATTTAATTATCCTTGTCAACAATATTAGCCTTTTAGAAATTGGTAAAGAGAAAAGTAGTTCTGTATCTTTTGCTTCAAACAATATGCTTTGCGATTTATATATTCCTTCCATAAAAGCAAGAAGTACTGGTAAAATAGTTGAAAAGGAAAGAATAATATATGTTGATTCTGTTTTTTGAAATTCAATAGCCAAAGGAAGAAACATGCTACCAATAGAAAACATTATAAGTGCACCTAGCATAATTGGAATTAGTAATTTAGATAAACTAGATGCATTCGCCTTTGCTCTATACTTAAGCAATTCCATATCCTGGCTCATAACAGCCCTTAGCAAAGAGAAAAATTTATTCATTATTATTTTCCCCCAACTCTAAGAAAACTTGTTCTAACGATTCGTCTCCTTTTATTTCATCCATATTGCCAACTTTAACAATTTTTCCATTTTTTATTATTGCAACCCTGTCACATAATTTTTCAGCTACATCCAAAATATGTGTCGAAAAGAATATGGTTTTGCCTTCTTTGCACATTTCTTTCATTATATTTTTCATATCAAAAACAGCCTTTGGATCCAGTCCAACAAATGGTTCATCCATTATTAAAATATTTGGTTCATGTACTAATGCAGAAATTAAAGCTATTTTTTGTTTCATTCCATGAGAGAAAGAAGAAATAACATCTTTTAAGTTATCTTCCATTTCTAGCATTTTGGCATATTTTAATGTGTTTTCTCTTCTAACATCTTCCGGAACTTCATACATATCACAAATAAAATTAATATAATCTATTGCTTTCATATTTTCATATAAATCTGGGTTATCTGGAACATATGCAATTTGTTTCTTGCAATCTATTGTATTTTTTCTAATTGATTTCCCATTTATTAAAATATCGCCACTATCAAAATCATTTATTCCGACTATAGATTTAATTGTAGTGGTTTTGCCAGCACCATTATGACCAATAAAAGCAAATATTTCACCATCATTTACTGTAAAACTGATATCATCAACTGCTCTTTTATCACCATATGATTTAATTAAATTTTTAATTTCTACCATTTAATACACCTTCTATTTTAATTGCATACTTATCTCTAATACATAGTAAAACTTATTTCTACATAGTACATTTCTTCTATTAGATAATAATTTAAGTCAATTGTCTTATTTCTAAATTTTTTTATTTTTCTCAAAACATCAAATATTTTTGGAGAATCACCGCTAAAGAAATCCTCTATAAATTTGTTATAATCATCTGCCGACGAAAATTTAAATTCTATATCAGTATATATTTCTTCTTCCAATTTTCCACGAATATAACTTTCGATTTCATTCTTATCATACTGGTGGAAATAGCAACCTTTTTGATTATAGTAGTTTAAGCTATCATCCGTGCAAGATGGATAATTTACATTAAGAGGTATTGTTCTTCCGTCATCCATTCTCACAGTTTTTTCTATTGTATGATTGTTTAGAAATTCACTGTCTGACACCAATAAATAGTTATAATTTGTTTTTTGAATATCTGTTTCAGCAAAGATTGGATCTCCCCATGTTACATCTACCCAATAATAATTGCCATTTATTCTTACAAGGTTCCAAGCATGTGGTTCGTTTTCCTTTGTAGTTCCAGGTACATATATACAGTAAATTCCTGCTTTTTGACATAAATATTGGAATGCTCTAGAATAACCAGCACAAACTGATTTGCCATTCAGAAAAACACTTAGCATATTTTGACTATCATTTGTTTTTTCATATTCTGTATTTTCAACTATCCAATCATAAAAATATTTTATTTTATCTTTTTCGATTGTTCCGCTCTGAGATATTATTTGTGCTACTTTTTTATCTATTTGCTCCATATTAGTTTTTGCATCTTGTGGAACGTTGCATTGTATTTCAACAGCCTTGTTGCTTTGAGTAATAATCATAGATTGTGTTGTCCAATAAAATTCTGGATGATCATATAAAATAGCAGCTTGTGCAATACTTGTGTCATTTATATCATTTTTATTTAATTTTATTTTTGAATCATATTTTTTACATGCATCAACTATTTTCCCATATATCTCTTTTTGAGTGGAAGTTAAACCATTATAATAAAATCCACTATAAGCCGCCTCATTAAATGTTACTGCATTGTCATCATTCTTTGATTCTATATTTACGTTATTGTCATTTTTTATTACATTATTATTTTGAACATTAGTTTTATTTTCTTCTTTATTTGAGTTTCCATTAATGAAATCTATGAAGTTTAATTCGTTATAATTTGGATCATCGCTACCTTCATCATAGTTATCACTTGCTTGCTCGCTTGATTGTTCTTCCATGTATTCTTTGTATAAGTCAGCAATTAAGTCTGAAATACTGCTCGTATTATCATCTGTTTCCTGATATTCATAGCGTGTGTTTTCAATATTATCGATATATTGATCTATATCCATATCTTCGTAATTACGCCTTGTTTCTTCATTGTAGCTTTCGTAATTATTAATACTATTTGAACCCAATCCATTATTATTAAACAGACTAATTCCTAGTAGTATTACTAAGATTATAACTCCAATTACATATAAAATTGTTTGATCTTTCATAAATCACACACCTTCTCTTTAGTACTTAAAATAATCTATTCCACTATGATAACATCTTTAATTTTTTCGTATCTTTCCTTAAAACTATCTCTAGTAATATCGCTTAAATCATTAAAGTCTTTTTCTATATAGTCTTTTAATTGTTTTCTAACATCTGCTAATTCCAAATGCCTTAATGTATACATTACATCAAACAACAGAGGAATATTATCAAAATGTGCTAATATATCAGCATCAGCCACACATATTTCTTCTATATTTTGAGCTTCTTTTGAACTTCTATGATGAAGAATACATCCTAGCACTTTCTGTTTTTTATCTTCTGGATAATTAAAATCATCCAAAACTTTTTCAGCTATCTTTTTACCATTTATATGATGTTCAGCTCTTGTACCAACCATATCTATTAAGGCTATATCGTGCAAAAGTGCACCTATTCTGACAACTTCTTCGTCAGCTTTATTTTGTTTGGCAAGCATATCTGCTTCTTTATATACAAATCTTATATGTTCTTCCCAAAAATCATAATGATCTTGTGATGTTTCTTTATGCCAATTAATTCTTCCTTTTACATATTCCAATACTTTATTTTCTATTTCACTCATACAATTCTCCCATTCTAATTACTATCACAAATATAATACCATTATACTGTCCAAATTAAAAGAAAAACCTGCATCAAAAAAGAGGCTAAATAGCCTCTTTTTGAAATAAATTATTCTTCTTTATTATCTTCTTTTTTCTTAATTTCTCTCACAGGTCTTCTCAAATATTCCTCATGTCTATAAGAAATAGTATCAATGAATTCATGTGCATCTTCATAGTTTTCAAACTGAAAAGTTGCATACTCATCATTCTCAGTATAGAAAAGAACCCTATCCTTATCGTTCTTGACATATACTTGAGAAGGCTCAGCTTTGTATACCCTGACTTCAAAAAACTTTCCTGTGTCATCTTTTCCCAAAAAAAGCATAAGTTCATACTGTGAGCCATCAGTTACAGAAAGCGTTAAAAATCCATCATCACTTTTTAAACTCTCTTCTTCAATAAACCGAACTAAATCCCAATGACAGTAAGCCTTTTTGGTAATATCCATAGTGTTCCTCCTTTAATAGATAGAGTCATTTAAAATTGTTATACTTACGGAATTGTATCATAATTATGTAAAGTAGTCAACATTTAAATTAAACGTTAAAAAGTGGCATATAAGCCACTTTTTAATTATTTTTCTATATTTTTAACACATCTTTTGCTTATTAAAATAGCTTGCTCTATTGTTGCATTTTGCATTACTCCAAATATCTTTTCAGCATCATCTATCCCAAGAATAGCTTCTTTATTAGCCATATAATAAATAGAATCTCTACTCCATTCACTCATTTGATCATCATCTTTAAACTTTTCAACATTAGTTAAGTCTATAGAAGTATCTACTCCACTTTGTGTAAGAGCTCTTGTAAGCATTGTTGCCATTTCTTCTCTTGTTATCAATTTATCTGGTGAAAACTCATTTTCTGATGTTCCTTTTGTGATTCCCAAAGTATAAGCTTTTAGCACTTCATTATCTGCTATATCTATAAATGGATTGTTAATTGTTGGTGTTATTATTTTATGAGAAAATTTTTCATTTAATTTAACTGCAACGTATACAAATTGTAACCTTGTTATCTCTTTAGTAAAATCTAAATTTTCAAACGATTTTGGAATCAAATTTAATTCATCAGCATCTTTTAATTCTTTTTCTGCCCATTCAGATGCCCTTTTCCAAACTATCACTTCATCATTTTTCTCATTATCCTTATTTGACCTTTTACTATTTTCATATTCTTTTTCATCTTTATCATTTTTAGACGAGGTATCTTCTATATTATTGTCATTTCCATTTACACTGCTATTATCTTCTTCATCAATTTTTATTTCTATATTTTTATCTGCGTCTGCAATAACCAAAGTATATATCCCATCTTTTATAGAAGTTAGCACTCTATATTTTGCACTTTCCCCATCTGCAAAACATGAAATTGTTGTCTCTCCGTCTTTTAATACGCTTAATTTCCCACCTTTTATCTTTATGACGCTTGTATCTTCTATTTCAATATGAGCAAGTGTTTCATCATATGGTACATCTTTTTTTAAATCTGATGCATATTCAATTTTGAATATACTCTCATTAAACAAATTATTTTTATTGCTATATTTTTTACTATCAAATTTACATGCAACATTTTTAGCATAATCTAAAGTAATATAATATTTCCACCAGTTGTTCTGATAGCCATCATTAGTTACACCTTCCACATGTGGAAATAAATAAAACCAAAGTCTCATATATAGTCTATCTGGATCCTTATTTTCATCTTCACCTAATTTTTTATTTTCGCTCCAATCGAGCCATGCGCTACTATCAGATAAAGTCTTTTTCCCAGATAAATCAGGGTAATTTAGCCAATTTTTCCAATAAGAATATACTTGTTTATCATTCGTATAATCATAATCTTTTGTTCCATTAAAAGGATAGTGAACATTTCCGATACCAGAATTGTCGCCGTTAGACTCTTTGCTTGTCATCGAAAATTGTTCCCAAAGATTTAGATTTTTGAAATCTTCTTCTGTATAATCTTCGTAATTTTTGCCATACCTAAAATATGTACCATTAAATACTTGACTCATTATTCCTTCAAACCCATGAGCCAAGGCGTGTAAATTGGCGTCTCTTCTCGAAATACTTATATTTGCAATTATAAAATTATTGCAATCTTTTTTTAGCGGTGTACCATTTACCCAAAAAGCATCTTTTCCAACCATCATTGTTTCATATGTTTGTGCTGGGTCAATTGAGTTAATCCATACTTGATCAAATTCACCATTATTCTTTCTTTCTATTAAATCAAATTTATCTATCAAATATTCATAATCAAACGAATAAGATGGAATGTTAGGAATTAAATTTGTAATAACATTATACCAAGTTCCTTTGTCTGGATTTGATTCTGATCTCGTGCTCTCTACATACATTTCTTCTGTGAAACTATGTAGTTCTGTTCCTTTAATCACACTTATATATGTTGGAAATTCATTTAAGTATTCATAATCCATAATGATATTTAAATATCCGTGCGAAGCAAATTCAAGGTCTTCTTTTAATTCATCTATTGCTTTATTAGTATCTTGTCCAAAATATTCACTTACTTTTGGATGTCCATCATTTTCCGGATATAATTCTTTGTTTGTAATTGATTCTAGTATAGGATTAATTTCTATAACTAGAACTTTTAAATCTTGAGTTTCTTTTTTGGCTCCAAAGCAAAAGCTATTTATAGCAACCAATAAAACAATAACAAAACTAAGTACTGAAAATTTTGTTTTTAGATTCATAATTCCTCCAAAAAGTTTACTATTTGTTAATAGTGTATTCTGTATATATACTTTCAAATTTAGTATTTATTTCTTCATCGCATTTTTTTATATTAACAGGTCTTAATTCTTTGTTTGTAAAACAATGCTTGGTTGAAGCTTCTATTACAACTTTTCCTGTTTTTACATCTTTTACATCATACGAAATTGTCATCCTTACACCATTATACTCTATTAAATTAATACCAATTGCAATTGTTTCTCCTAAAGTAATATGATTCTTATACTTAATATTTACTTCTAGTACTGGAATTGTATAGCCTTTGCTTTCAATATATTGCATAGGAATTCCCATTGATTCTATCCACGCACATCTAGCTTCTTCTAAATATCTTACATAATTTGAATGATGTACAACTCCCATCATATCTGTTTCATAATAATTTACTTTTCTTGTATACGTGTAACTCATGTTTCACCACTTTCTTAAGATTGCTTATTTTACTTCAGAAATATCTATTAAATCATTTATTGGTATTTCTTTTTTATCTATTAATATTATTTTTTGTTCCAAATCATCAAACCTTTTAACAACTCCAACTTGCGTAACGTATTTTCCGCCATCTTTTTTCAAATCTGGTACAAAATATGTAAATGCAATTTCTTTTTTATTGTTTAAATTGTCTCTTATGAGTTGTAATTTAGAATCTAGTATAACTTTAATTTCTTCATCTAATTCTATTCTTCCAATAGTTTCTCTACCTGTTTCTTTAACCGCATCTTCATACCCGTGTCAAAGCAGCAAATGGAGCAAATTGTGCAGAACGGGCATAAAGCGACATGTGTGGATGTTTTTTTGATTTAGAATATACTATATCAATTATATCATCATATTCGTGACTATAATACATATTTTTCTCCTTATCTTTAACCTCTATGACCGCCTACTTGACCATTTCTCATAATTGTAGTTCCGCCTTCAACGAAATTCATACCTTTTAACACAGCATTTTTTCCAAATTTATCTTTTATTTCTAAAACTGTTTTTTGTAAATTTCTTTCGCTTTGTTCTTTTTTTCTTGTCTTTTCTAATTCATTATAATCAATAAACATATTCATTTGTTCATAAACTAGAATATTTTTATAGTCATCTTCATTTACAACATCACATGCAGATATATAAATTTTTCTTACCGATAAATTTTTATTAATAATCTTATCAAATAACTCTACTGCACCATTTGTAATAATTTTGGTAGATGATGTCTTATGATCCAAATTTATTGTTCCATGTGCATGCTTAGGAACTTTTCTACCATAGTGGTCATAATCTATTTCTCCAGTATATTTATTTTTATTTGAGCTATATAAATTACTTACATCATATATTATTTCTAAAACTATTTTGCTAGTAATTAAATCTCTTCTTATTAAACCAAACGACAAACTCTCAGCCATTTCTTTTATAATTAGTTTCGCCTTTTCATAATTATATGCATGACTTAATACTTGTCCTTCACTTAAGCTGTTCGTTACTGGTTTAAATGATTTAATGCTTTCTATAGTGCAAGGCTCGTACCCCCAAGCATGATCTATTAAAAGCTCCGCATTTATTCCAAATAGCTTATAAAGCATATCTTCATCTTGAATAGATTTTCTAGCGATATCTCCCATTGTATGCATTCCATTTTTTTCTAATTTTTGAGATATGCCTCTACCAACTCTCCAAAAATCTGTGAGCGGTTTATGATTCCACAAATATTTTCGATATGTTCTTTCATCTAAGCCAGCAATTCTAACACCATTTTTATCTGGTTCCATATGCTTAGCAACCACATCCATTGCTATCTTACAAAGATACAAATTAGAACCAATGCCACATGTAGCTGTAATACCTGTTTTATTTAATACTTCTTGAATTACATTTGTAGCCAACTCTCTTGGTGTTAACTTATATGTGGAAAGATAGTGTGTAACATCTATAAAAACTTCATCTATTGAGTAAACAAATATATCTTCTTTTGAAAACCATTTTAAATAAATTTCGTATATTTTTTGGCTATATTCCATATAATATCTCATTCTTGGCGGTGCAACTATATAGCTAAGTTCTAAATCTGGATTTTCATTTAATGCAACAGCATCATATGAACTACAAGTAAATTTATGATTAGGAGCATTTATCCTTCTTGCAGCATTTATTTCTTTCACCTTTTGAACCACTTCAAATAATCTTGCTCTACCTGGAATACCGTGTTGCTTTAAAGAAGGGCTGACTGCTAAACAAATAGTTTTCTCTGTTCTACTATCATCTGCTACTACTAAATTGGTAGTAAGTGGATTTAGTTTTCGCTCTTGGCACTCTACAGATGCATAAAAGCTCTTTAAATCAATTGCAATATAAATATGGTCATATTTATTATCCACTTACCATCACCCCCAAAAAGCCATAATTTTTTACTATCATTTTTTATTATAATATTAAATTTTATATTTGTAAACACTTGTTCGCATATTTTGATATAATAAAAAGCAAGGATTTCTCCTTGCCTTTTATATTTAATATAAGTAATTATACTTTTTGTCTTTCTTCAATTTCAAAAGCTACTTCCTTAGGAACGAGATCTATAAGTTCTGCATCCAAAATTGATCCATTTTTAGAATAATTAACAATTGCGTTGCATTCTAAATGGATTTGCTTATTATAATATGCATTTGAAAGCATTGCCCTACCTAATGACGTTCCTCTATCTTCTAAATCTAAAGTAGCTGGACAAGCCAATATCTCAATATCTTGAAAAGCTTTTTTAAAAGTAAGATATGCTCTTTTGCAATGAAAAGATGATGTTACTATAATCATTCGTTCTAATTTATTAATTTCTTTCCTCTTTAAGAGCTCATTTATTAAAGTTCTTCCATACTCTATATTTTCTCTTGTATTATACGAAAAAGGTTCATGAAATATTTTAGTATTGCTAAGCCCACCATTACTTATAACAATAAGTTTCATTAATTCCGCTTCTGACATATCAAGTATTTTTTCTTCATCGCTACTAAGTAAATTCTCATCGATACAACTCCGGACAGCCCGAAGCAATTCTTCTTTTTTAGCTTCATTAATAACTACTTTTCCAGTTTCTAAGTCTTGCTTTCTAAAAAGCTTTTGCCAACCTTTTCCGCCAGAAAAAAGTACGTTTTTTGAATAACCAAGTTTCACTAATTCCATCATTTTCAAAATCCGATATCTAAGCGGAATTGGTGAGCACCCTAAAACAACTATTAGATCAGCTTTTTCCAAATCATTAGGAACAGTCTTTGCCATATCATATATATTAGACATGACAATGCTATACTGTTCATCTTCACTTAATAGTTCGTAATTAAGCTCTGAAATCCTCATTGTTGTCATGCCTCCTCATATTTTTTAGCATATTAAAAAATTGATTCTTAAAATTTAAGACCTCAAGATTAACATAATTAAGTTGCGATAATGATATCGCGTTTTATGAAAAATGTCAATATGAAAACATCGTATCATTAAATACTTCTGTATTATAAATTTGAATAACAATATCATAATTGTTATCTTTAATCATTTTTTTAACGTCTGCTTTAGGAGTATCTCTTAAATCAACCATGTCTATTTGTGAAATACAAGTTGATAAATAAGCAACTAACGGAAGCGAATATGAGTCTTTAATAAATAATATTTTATAATCATTGTCAATCAGTTCATTACATACTCTTAAAAATCCATAATCCCATTCAAAATATGCACTATGCCTATTAGTTTTATTATCTTTATTATTTAATATAGAATTAATCTTTATCGTATTTTGAAAGTTTCCTTGCTTTATTGGCTCTATTAATGAGACTACGCCATTATATAAAGCATATTTCGTTTCAAACCTTGGCTCTATAAAAGTATAATCATCAAGTTCAGTAACCGCTTCTCCAACTCTTCTTCCTAAAGAACCAATAAAACATTTTTCTTTCGTAACTTGATTATAGTTTTCTAAATTGGTATAGAAACCCTCTCTATCAATATCAAAACTATAATTAGTTTTTAAAAGATTTATTATTTTTTGATAAGCCCAAAACGCAGTTTTTGTATTCCAATGATGGTCTGATTTATAAAACATATTACTTCTATCTAATTTATCTTTAACAATCTCTTCTCTTAAATCTAAATACTCAACATCTTTTTCTTTTAAACCTTGTAAAAAATTATCAGCATTCTCATTGGAAAAATTGTATTCAAAAAGTCTAGAGTCAGAGTAGTCTTTTAAGATTTTGTCAGGTGCTTGTATATATACATATTTTGATCCATTTTTAGTAACTTCATCGGAAAAAGATTTAACAATATCAGCATATTTTGTGACATCTACTTTAGCATCCGGAAAATATAAACTTCCATCTGCATCTTGCATAATCACTCCATATTCAACATCATCATATAATTTTATTTTTGAAAACAAATTGTTAAATTGCAACGATGACCAAATATTTATAAAAACTTGCGAAAAAGCAACATCACTTGTATATACTTTTTCAATAGTTTTAAATATATTAACATCTTTAATAGCATCTATAATTTCCTGTCTATTAATAACAAATGTTGAGGATGAAATCACAACTATAGTAATTACAAACATTATTCCTGTTATAACGTATTGATTGTTTTTCATATTATCTCCTAAAAATTAAAATAAATAAATGGGTTATATGTTCCTTTTACTAAAAATGCAATTGAGATTATAAGTATACATTCCATTATTATTGGAATAATTACATATGAAAGTACTTTATATTTTGATGTGTATTTTTCTATGATTTTATATGTAGGTAGTGCAAATATAATAGCAAATACAAAATATATAAACTTGCTAGAAAAATATGAAATTGCTTTGCTATCTACAAGAGCAATGCCATTTATTCCAAACAAAGATTTTAAATACAAGCCGATTCCTTCTAAGTTAGGTGCTCTAAACAAGACCCATCCAAATAAAATCAAAACAATAGAGTAAATGTGTAATAGTACGCTTTTGTACCAAGGGATTTTTTCTGATTCTTTTAATATATTTTTAAATAGAGTTTTTTCTATCATCAAAACAACAAAGAAATACAATCCCCATAAAATAAAATTCCAAGATGCTCCATGCCATATACCAGTTAAAAGCCATACAATAAATATGTTAAAAAATGCTCTACTCTTTTTTTCAACTCTTGAACCGCCAAGAGGAATATAAACATAATCTCTAAACCAAGTTGAAAGTGATATGTGCCATCTTCTCCAGAATTCAGTAATAGTTTTAGATATATAAGGATAGTTAAAGTTCTCTTCAAACTTAAAACCAAACATAAGTCCAAGTCCTATAGCCATATCTGAATATCCAGAAAAATCATAATAGATTTGAAGAGCATATCCTATTATTCCCATCCAAGCAAAAGCAACAGATGTAGGATTATTATCAAATGCATAGTCAGCAACTATAGCAAGCTGATTAGAAAGTAACACTTTCTTACCAAGGCCAATTATGAACCTAAAAACACCCTTTGAAAAATCTTGTAAATTTTCTTTTCGACCTTCTATTTGTTCTGCAACAGTTTCATAACGCACAATAGGTCCTGCAATTAATTGCGGAAAGAATGATAAATAAAGTCCCACATTTAATATATTTTTTTGTGCTTTTCCATGCCCTCTATATACATCTATTACATACGAAATTGCTTGGAATGTAAAAAACGAAATTCCTATTGGTAATGCAATATTGGGAACATCGATACTAGTATTAAACAATCCATTAATATTGGTAACAATAAATCCTAAATATTTATAAACTACCAACACTCCCAAGTTATATATGAGCATTAAAGCAATTATTAATCTTGATTTAATTTTACTTTCTTTGTTTTTATCTATTAGCAGTCCAAAAATCCAGTTAAAAATTATTGCTAAAACTAAAAGAATAATATTTTTTGGTTCTCCATAAGCGTAAAAAGCAAGACTTGCAATCATCAAAAAATAATTCTTCAGTTTTTTTGTCTTTCTTAAAAAGACAAAATAAATAAATAAAACTGCAACAAGAAAAACAAAGAGAAAAATTGTGCTCGAAAATAACATTTTTCCTCCATAAAAATGGTGTGTTCTGTCCTAAATCACACCAATCTACCACATATTTAACCAAAAAATGCAATATTTTTCAATATACAAACTAATTTAGAAAATGAATTTATTTTTTTGAATTATATGGTATTATATATGTGAAAATGTGATGGCAAAATAAACATAATTAAAAGAAATTGAGGTAGAAAATATGAAAAAAGTAATGGTTGTTATGGCAGAAAGAACAGGTACAGGACACAAGTCTGCTGCTAATGCTATTTCGAAAAAATTAACGCCACATGGATTTGAAGTAGAATTGGTAGATGCTTTTCCTTTGATGGGCAAAAAAGGTGAATGGATGGAAAATATTTATATTCCGCTAACTATAAAAGCGCCAGCTTTATGGAGCTTATCTTATAATTTTTCACAAACATTTACAGGTGCTATTCATGGTTCAATGAAGAGAAGTATGAAAAAAGCATTTATAAAAAAGTTAGAAGAATCTAAGCCAGATATAATTATTACAGTACATAGTATGTTTACTAAAGCAATTTCAGATATTTTAAAAAAGCAAAATCTAAACATTCCATTATATGTTGGAGTAGTT
Organism: Clostridia bacterium; assembly: GCA_017518295.1. Taxonomy (GTDB): domain Bacteria; phylum Bacillota; class Clostridia; order TANB77; family UBA1234; genus RGIG6105. The sequence goes on along the minus strand of JAFWVJ010000017.1, from coordinate 312,625 downwards.
GACTTAGTTAAACCTCCTAGATTGTGGTTTGATAAAGATGCTACACATTCTTTCGTTCCAACAGAAATAATAAAACAGGATTTTATTAAAAGAGGAATGCCAGAAGAAAAAGTTACTGTATATGGTTTCCCAGTTAGAGATGATATTGTAGTACGAAAAGAACCAAAAGAAATAAAAGATAAAATAAATATATTGCTTGTTAATCCATCTGTTAATTTAAAGAAAAATGTAAAATTCGTAAAAGAAGTCTCTAAAATAGAAAATGCAAACATAAATGTTATTTGTGGTCGAGATGAGGGACTTTATAATGAACTAACCAAGCTTCAAAAAGAAAATATTATATCTAATGATGTAAAGATTCATGGCTTTGTCACAAATATGCATGAATTTTTAAATAATAGTCACATTATCTTAACAAAAGCTGGTCCAAATATGATGATAGAAGCTTTAAAGAGTGTGACAGCCGTTGTTGTTACAGGTCATATTCCAGGACAAGAAAAGCACAATCACGAATATGTTACAGAAAATGGATATGGTATTCAATGTGAGAATCCAAACAAAATCTATAACGAATTAAATAATTTTATAAGTAGTGGCAAAATAAATGAAGCCTTGCAAAATATTTTAAAATGTGACATTCAAAACGGTGCAGAAGTAATGGCAAATTACCTAATCGAAAAATATAAATAAACAAAAAGGCATGCTTTAAAAGCATGCCTTCTTTTATATACCTTTTTTAATTAATAATAAAATAATAATATGTAACGGGTAAGCAATATAGAAAAAGTATTTTATTATCTTATTATATTTTCCTCTTAAACCATTAAAATTCATTATTGGTAAAATAGAAACTAGTACACCAACTAAAATACTTTGCTTAATTAAAAAGTTATTAATTGATACTGTTGGCTCTTTGTAATAATTGATTAATTCTGGTATAAACTGTATGGTCATAAAAGATAACATAGTAATAATTAATATATTTAAATTTGAGTTTTTTCTATATAGATATAATCCAAATATTAGAACAGCACCATATATTGAATAATTCACAAATAAACAAAAAGAAAGCATTATATATAGATAAACAACTATAAACTTATATGCTTTATTTTCTTTTGTATGATCATATGCTACTAAAAACAGAAGCCCTAAAAGCAAATCAAAAAGAACGTTTTGGCGCCTTAAAAATATCATCTTATCATGAAAGAACAAATCATATGGCAGTTCACTTATAATAGCAAATAAAAGTAAACAAATCGCATATTTAAAAACTCTCTTTTTATCACCTTTAATATTTATATACGCATCAACTAACAAGAAGCAATAAAGAGGAAAAGCAATTCTTCCTATAAGTCTTAAAATAGTAAGTTCAGGAAAGAAGATTGCACCAACATGATCAATAATCATAGTAACTAATGCAATTATTTTTAAAGCTAATCTAGAAATAATATCGCCTCCTATTTATTATTCAAAAAACACTTACCTTAAACATTTTTGTTCTCTTTTTTATAATATTATAAAAGTGTATTAATTTCAACTTGTCCTAGTTTCAGATTGCTTTAAGATATGGTAGAATAAAAGAAAATTATAACAATTAGAGGAGAAAAATGATAAAAAAGATTTTAAAATATAAGTATTTATATATGTTTATAGCATTTTCGGCACTATTTATTATATATTATTGTATTACTAAAGACTATTCTGCCGATAACCTTTGGAATATGCATAATGCACAAAAATTATATAATGGGTTTGTTCCCTACAGAGAGTTTAGTATGATTGTTACGCCGTTGTTTCACATTATTGGAGCATTGTTCATACGCGTTTTGGGGAATAATGTTTTTTCATTTCATATATATGGTGGAATATTGTTGGGATGCAGTTTGACATTATTTTTATATATTATCAAAAAAACATGTCATAGTCCAAAAGCAAATTTGGTTTTAGTTCCAATATTTATGGCATTTTTGGTAGCAGCTAAAATAAGTTACAATTGGCTTTGCATGATATGGATATTATTATTAATAATTATCGAACTAAAAATTCCAGATAATTTTAATTATAAGTGGATTTTAAACGGCTTTATAATTGCTTTGATATTTTTAACCAAACAGAATATCGGAGTAGTGTATGCATGCTTTTATTTCTTGTATTTGATATTAAACAAAAATATCGACAATAAATCTATAAAAGCATTAATATTTGTTGGGACAGGAATTATATCTATAGTTCCATTTATAATATATCTTGTATGTTCAAATAGTCTTTTTGACTTTTTTGACCTTTGCATTTTAGGAATGTTAGATTTTGGCAAAAGCAATGCATATTCTACAACAAGTGCAGGAACGCCAATCATGATAATAGTGGTTATTCTAGTTTTGCTAGAACTAGTCAAATCAATTAAAACCAAAAATAGACAAATGACATATATTTCTTGTTTATCAATTTGTAATTTTTTCTTTGTAATACCATTTATTGATTTTTGGCATCTATTTATTGCATTAATGCCATTTATTATCGGATTAATATGGTTTATAAAACAAAATGTTAAAACTAAAGCTTTAAAACAAACAATTTTATGTATTTGTATTGGTTTAACTTTAACTTGCTTTTTTGTAATATTATTGTTTTTTGGATATTGTATTGCAACTCTTCGTGTTGTTTCGGCGCCTTCAGAATATGAATTTTATGAAGCTGCTAAAGGTATTGATGTAGATTATTTTGATTGTTGGAAACAAATAAAAAACTACATTGATAAATCTGAAGGCGAAGGTAAAAATGTAATTTTAGCTTATGAAAATGCTTCCATGGTATTGCTGCCATTTAATACAAACAATAAGTATTTTGACACATTATTAACTGGCAATTTTGGCTATGGTGGCGAGCAAAAAGTAATAGAAAAAATACAAAACATAGAAAATGTTAAAATAATATTAGGTATAGGTTTTGCTTCTAAACATCAAACATGCCATAAGATAAAACAATTCGTTCAAGACAATTACAAATTAGTTGATTATATTTGTGGAATGCCAGTATATGAAAAATGACTGTAGGTTATATTAGTGTACTAAAAGAGGCAAGCTATGTAAAATAATACAAAGCTTGCCTCAAAGTAATCGTTTTAATGCTATTTTAATCTCAACAGTGCTATTGTCTCAACATGAGCTGTTTGTGGAAATTGATCAACTGGTTGAACAATTTGTAATTCAAAACTATTATCTATTAAGTATTTTAAATCTCTTCCGAGTGTTGCTACATTACAACTAATATATATCATTTTTTCAGGTTTCATCTTTATTATAGTATCAAGTAAAACTTGGTCACAGCCTTTACGAGGCGGATCAACAAATACTACATTTGCTTTTATATTATCTTCTTCATACATTTTAGGAATAATATCTTCTGCTGCTCCACATCTAAAATCAATGTTTGTTATTTCATTTAATTTTGCATTTTCTTTTGCATCTTCAATTGCTTCTGGAACTATTTCTACGCCATATACTTTTTTACATTTAGATGATAAAAAGCTAGATATGGTTCCAATTCCACAATATAGGTCAAAAGAAATTTCATCACCTTTTAATTTAGCCATTTCAACAGCTGTGTAATATAAAATTTCAGTTTGAACTGGATTTACTTGATAAAAAGAAAGTGGTGATATTTTAAATTTATATTCTCCAAGAATATCAACAATATAATCTTCTCCATATAGTGTTTTGCACGTTTTTCCCATAATAATGTTTGTATTTTTATCGTTAATATTTTGAATAATTGACTTTAAGTTTGGAAATTCTTCTTTAAGTTTTTTTATTAGCTCTTCTTTTCCGAGTAACACTTCATTCTTTGTAATAATTACAAGCATCAGTTCGCCAGAATTTTTTCCAATTCTAACCATTATGTGTCGAATATTTCCTGTTCCATCTTTTTCATTATAGCAAACATTATTGCTTTGCATCAAAATATCGAATGCTTTTTTTGCCAATTTATCTGACTCTTCGTCTTGAATATAACAATAATTGTTCTCTATTACTTCGTGACTTCTTACAGAATAAAAACCTATCTTTCCACTTTGGCAAGGATATTGTGCCTTATTTCTATAATTATATGGAATGCCCATTCCAATGATACTATTAAATATAAAGTTATTATTTTCACCTAAAAACTTATTTATTGTCTTTTTAACTTTTTCTTCTTTATATCTCATTTGTGCTTCATAAGACATATGTTGGAGTGAACAACCACCACATTTTTTATATTGCGGACATATTGGTTCAACTCTATAAGGACTTTTTTCAATTAATTCTATAATCTTCCCATATCCATATGTTTTATTTGCTTTAACTATCAATACTTTTATTTTTTCGCCTTTAATTGCACCTTCAACAAATAGAGTATATCCGTCTATTTTAGCTATACCTTCTCCATCAATTCCATTATCTATTATTTCAACTATATATTCATCATTTTTGTTAATCATAATTTGCTCCTATAGTATTATATATCTTTTAAGCTTTTTATCTTTTACTTCTCCAAGTCCATAATACTTTTCACCGATATATAAATTATATATTCCATTTTCATTTTCAGATTCAATTTCTATGCCGTTTAAAAGCATTTTTTCTTGTGAATCTTCCAATACTATTTTTTTATCAAAAAGCTTTTCTATTGGAATAATCTTGCTTTCATCAACATCATTTATACAAATTGCGTTTTCAATGCTAAATTTGCCCGTTTTTATGCGTTCTAGATGCATTGTGGTTCCAATCAATCCAAGTTTTTTTGCAATATCTTCGTTTAAACTTCTAATATATGTTCCTTTTGAGCAATGTACTGTATATGATAATTCATTATTTCCATCATAGCATATATCCTTAATATCATAAATTTCTATTTTACGAGATGGAATTTCAACATTTTCCCCTTTTCTTGCATATTCATATAGCTTTTTACCATCTATTTTTATAGAAGAATATAGCGGCGGAATTTGATCTTGTTTTCCAATGAACCCTTTAATTACGTCTATTATTTTGTTATTATCTAAATCAAATTTTATTTCATTAGAAAAAACATTGTTGTTATTATAATTAATCATTGCAATATCGCTAATGTATTTAACATTTTTAGTCTGATTTTCTAAAGTTTTCAAATTTAAATCATTGCTTTCAAAAATTTTATCTTCTTTTATATACCTAGTTATTCTTCCTGTTAAATCAGCCGTATCTGTTTCTATTCCTAGTTTTATTGTTGTTCTATAAACTTTGTCTTCAGAAGTTAATATATTTACCAAAGGCGTAGCTTTTCCAATACAAACAACTAAAACACCTGTAGCCATTGGATCTAATGTTCCGGTATGTCCTACTTTTTTTGTCTTTAATTGCTTTCTAAGCTTAGCAATCACATCAAATGATGTGAACCACTGTGGCTTATTTATGATTATAATTCCATCCACTTTTCTCACCTTCTTTTTTAAAAAAGTGGTGGCGAAACTGCCACCACTTTTCATTTGTTAAAAGTATCTTTCTAAACTTGTTCTTCCTTATTTTTTTCCTGCTTTAATTGTTTTTTAATTTCTTCTAATAATGCTTGTTTAATTTGATCTAATGTCATAGCAGACTCACAGCCAGCAGCTCTTACATGTCCTCCACCGCCGAATTTACTAGCTATAACAGAAACATCTACAAAATCATTTGAACGCATAGAAATCTTGTATAAACCATCTTCTCTTTCTTTTGCAAAGATAGATACTTCAACAGTATCAATGTCTCTTCCAAAATAAACTATTTGATCGCTATCACTTTCATCTAATTGTAATTCATCTAAATCTGATTTTAGCATATATGTAAATGCAACTTTATCTTCTTCTAATAGCTCTAAACGATCTATACATCTACCACAAAGCTTTGTTTTATTAAATGTTGTAACATCATATATGGTTCTATATATCCTATTTGTATTGATACCTGTTTCCATTATAGTAGCTACCATTTCCATTGTCTCAGGTTGGCAACTATATCTAAATCCACCAGTATCTGTAAGAATTCCCGTATATAAACATTCTGCCATTTCTTTATTAATAGCAATTTCCATACTTGCTAAGATAACCATTAAATTCTCACAAGTAGATGATGCAACAGCATTAACGTAGTTAATATCAGCAAAATTTTGATTTGTAATATGATGATCAATACAAATAGTATTTTCAATTTCTTCAAATAAATCAAGAGTAATGCCAAGTCTATTTAAATCGCTAACATCTACAGAGATTGCAAGGTCAAACTCACTAGCATCTAAATTGCCTTCGCCCATAACTATATCTTCAAAACCAGGTAAAAATTTATATGTTTTATCAGGACAAGGAATATATACTACAGATTTTTTCTCTATTTTTTTGAATGCATTGTAAAGAGCCAATGATGAGCCAATTGCATCACCATCAGGATTCTCATGCGTCAATATTAAAATCGAGTTTGCAGTCATTATTCTCTCTTTTATGTTTTCTAATACAGACATTCATTTGCCTCCCCTTAAATCAAATAAAACAATTATTCTTCATTATTAGATTCTTCGTTTTCTTCATCATCATGCTTAATATTTAAGCCGCTTATAATATCGTCAATATGTTGGCCATAGGCCATAGAATCATCATAAATAAACTTAACTTCTGGTGTATTAAAAGTTCTAATTTTGCTTCCGATTTCTTTTCTAACTACACCTTTGGCTGAATCCAATCCTTTCATAGCTTCATCAATGTCTTTTGTTCCAATCATGCTTACATATATTTTACAATATTTCATGTCTTTTGAAACTATTACTTTTGTGACAGAGATTAGGCCATTAACGCGTGGATCTTTGATTCCATTATCTATAAGTGAACCAACAATCTTTTTAATCTCTTCTTCTACTCTATCTGTTCTTTCCATGATGTAACACTTCCTTTCATCGTGGCGACCAATATGGTCGCCGCTACAATTATTGTTTAATTTCTTCCATTATGAATGATTCAATCTTGTCTCCGACTTTAATATCATTATAATCTTCAACTTGAACACCACATTCATATCCTTCAGCAACTTCTTTTGCATCATCTTTCATACGTTTTAATGATGTAAGTTTTCCTTCATGGATTACTACGTTATCTCTTAATACTCTTACTCCAGAATTTCTTACGATTTTTCCTTCAAGTACATAGCATCCTGCAACCATACCAGCATTTGTAATCTTAAATACTTGTCTAACTTCTGCTGTTCCTTGAATAATTTCTTTATATTTTGGTTTAAGCATTCCTTTTAATGCTGCTTCAACATCATCAATTGCATTATATATAACTGAATATAAATTGATTTGAACTTTTTCTTTATCTGCATAAGATTTAGCCATATTATCTGGTCTTACATTAAATCCAATAATTAATGAATTTGTAACTTTTGCAAGTGTAACATCTGATTCATTAATTCCACCAACTGCAGCATGAATAATTCTAACTCTTGCTTCTTCATTTTGAATCTTTTCTAGTGATCCTCTAAGTGCTTGTACACTACCTTGAACGTCCGCTTTAATAATGATATTCAAATCTCTTAGCTTACCTTGTTCAATTTGATTAAACAAGTTATCTAAAGTTACTGGTGCTGATGCATTTATCATTGCTTCTCTTTCCTTAGCACGTCTCTTTTCAATTAAGTGTTTAGCGATTTTTTCATTATCTACTTCGTAGAATACTTCGCCAGCTTCTGGAACTTCTGTTAAACCAACAACTTCAACTGGTGTAGAAGGTCCTGCTGCTTTAACTTTATTACCTTTATCGTCTGTCATAGCTCTAATCTTACCAATTACAGAGCCTACAACAATTGTGTCTCCTACATTTAAAGTTCCTCTTTGTACTAAAAGTGATGCTGTAACACCTGTATTTTTATCTAATCTTGCTTCTATAACAGTACCTTTAGATTGCTTATTTGGATTTGCTTTTAATTCTTTCATATCTGCAACTAATAAAAGTACTTCTAAAAGCTCATCTATATTTTGTCTATGTTTTGCAGAAATAGGAACACAGATTGTGTCTCCACCCCATTCCTCAGGAACAAGACCATACTCAGTTAATTCTTGTTTAACTTTTTCTATATTAGCACCTGGAACATCTATCTTGTTGATAGCTACAACTATAGATACTCCTGCTGCTTTTGCGTGGTTAATAGCTTCAATTGTTTGAGGCATTATACCGTCGTTTGCTGCAACTATAATAATTGCTATATCTGTTACTTGAGCTCCTCTAGCACGCATTGCTGTAAATGCTTCGTGACCAGGAGTATCTAAGAAACATACTTCTCTATCTTTAACTTTTACTTTGTAAGCACCTATATGTTGTGTTATTCCACCAGCTTCTTTATCTATTACGTTAGTCTCACGAATAGCATCTAATAGTGATGTCTTACCATGGTCAACATGTCCCATAACAACTACTATTGGAGGGCGTGGAACTAAATCTTCTTCTTTATCTTCACTCTCATCAAATAATATATCTTCATCAGATACTGTTTCTTTTTTATGGGCTGTAACGCCAAATTCAGAAGCAACTAAAAATGCTGTATCAAAATCTATTTCTTGGTTTAAAGAAGCTAATATTCCATAGCCCATAAGTTTTTTAATAACTTCAGAAGCTGTCTTTTTAAGCTTTTCAGCCAAGTATTTAACAGAAATAGTATCTGGAATATCTATATCTGTTAATTCAAAAATCTTTTGCTCATGATGTTGTTTTTCTTTATTTTTTAATTTATTTTTCTTATCTAATTTATTCTTCTTTTGCTTTGATACATCATAGTAATCAAACATCTTACTATCTGTATCTTCAAACATTGAAGAAAAGTTTGTCTCTGATTGTAAATCCTTTAGTTTGCCATAATTAATCTCTTCAGCATTATTTCTAGAAGCTTTATTTTTTGGAGACTTTTTAACTTGAGTTTCTTCTTCAAATTTTCTATTTGCTTTTTGTTTATCTTTATATTCTGTGCTAAAGTTTTCTTTACCAGTCTCTTTATTTGGCATATCTCCCATTGGAGCAGACATTATATCTTTAATGCCTTTTTCTAGCCTATTTTCGTTCATTCTTCCATTTGGTCTATTTCCTCTATTAAAGCCGCCTTGAGTATTTCCATCTTTATTGAATGATCTACCATCTTTATTAAACGGTTTTCTTTCTCCTTGACCATCTTTGTTAAATGGAGGTCTATTTACTCTCTCTGTGTTTGTATATTGAGGTCTCTGTACCTTAACTTCACCGCTTGAACTTTCAGCTGTTTTTACTGGTTCATTTACTTCTTTTTCAACTTTCTTAATAACTGGAGCTTCCTTTGAAACTTGTTTTGTAGCTTCTTTTTGAGGAGCAACTGGAGTTTCTTTTCTTGTTGAAGAAATGCTTGCTGGACGTCTAGGTTCAGTTCTATACTTAATATTCATTGAAGTATTAGCTCTTCTTTGAACGACTCCAAGATCATCTCTTTGACGTCTATCTTGGTCATCATCTTTTTCATAACTATCTGTAGTTATTCTTGTTACCTCACGTCTAATAATAACTGGAGAAAATTGCTTTTTTTCCTTTTTTTGAGGAGCAACTTTTGAGTCTTCACTTTCTTTTTCTTCTTGCACTTTTTTAGGCTTTGCCTTTGAACTAGTCTTTTTAGCAAGTTTTTCTTTTATTAATTTTATTTCATCATCTTCTAAAGTAGATAGGTGGCTCTTTGCTTCAATACCTATCTTCTTTAATTTGTCCATTAAGTCCTTGCTTGAAAGCTCTAGCTCTTTTGCTAGCTCATGCACTTTCATTTTTCCCATTAAATAATTGCCCCCTTTAAATCCTCAAACATTTTATTAATGCTTTTTGCAAAATTATTATCTAAAACCGCAACAACGCTTTTATTTGATTTTCCAATTGCGAAACTAATATCTTCTTTGTTTCCATACTCATAAAAACTGATATCATTTTCTTCACAAATTCTCTTAAATCTTTCTTTATTATTATTTGAAGCATCTTCTGATATAATCACAAGTTTTGCTTTTTTAAATTTAATCTTATCTAGACACATATCTGTGCCATACGCTAATTTGCCTGCTTTCATACACAGACCGTAGCATATTATATATTTTATTTATCAAATTATTCTCCCCTGTTATATTGGTTTTTGATATTTTCATACATTTCCTTTGAAATGTGCATTTCAAATTCTTTTTCAATTCTTCCTGATTTTATTGCTTTTTCTAAACATTCTATCGAGTCGCAAAAGTATGCTCCTCTACCATTTTGTTTTCCTGTTTTGTCTATAAAAAGCTCCTGTTCTTTTGTTTTTACAATTCTAATTAATTCTTTTTTTGGTTTCGATTCCATACAACCGAAGGCAACGGCGCATTGGTATACTTTTTGGCATTTTACTCTCCACCTTTTATTTGTGTTTCAGATTTAATATCTATTTTCCAACCAGTAAGTTTTGCAGATAATCTAGCATTTTGTCCATCTTTACCAATAGCAAGTGATAGTTGATTGTCTGGAACAACAACCTTTGATGCCATATTTTCTTCATCTATATCAACCGCTAATACAGTTGCAGGGCTTAATGCAGATGCAATATATTGAACCGGATCATCACTCCACTCAACGACATCAACTTTTTCTTCTTTTAATTCATTTAAAACATTTTGAATTCTTGTTCCTCTTGGACCAACACAACTTCCTACTGGATCAATGTTTGGATCTTTTGAATAAACTGCAATTTTTGTACGAGATCCTGCTTCTCTTACTATATTTCTAATTTCAATTAATCCTTCATAAATTTCAGGAATTTCAAGTTCTAAAAGTCTTCTTACAAATCCAGGATGCGTACGAGAAATAAGCATTTGTGGTATTCCTTTTGCATTTTTATTTACTTCCAAAACATATGCTTTAATTCTATCATTTTGATTATATATTTCTCCAGGAACTTGTTCGTTTGTAGGCATAATTCCTTCTAGTTTTCCAAGGTCAACAATAACAACATTTTTTTCAACCTTTTGGACAATTCCAGAAACAATTTCACCTTGTCTATCTGAATACTCAGAGTAAACAATTTCTCTTTCTGCTTCTCTTAACTTTTGAACTATAACTTGCTTTGCTGTTTGAGCTGCTATTCTACCAAAATCTTTTGGAGTAACCTCAACTTCGACTATATCTCCAATTTTAGCTCTCTTCTTAATCTTTCTAGCATCAGCAACTTCAATTTCTATAGCTGGATCAAAACATTCTTCAACAACTTCCCTCATTGAATAAACGTTAATAGTGTAATGTTCTTCATCTATAACAATCTTAACATTTTCTTGTGAATTAAAATTTCTCTTATATGCTGTTATTAATGCTTGTTCAATTGCATCCAATATATAATCTTTGTTAATTCCCTTCTCAATGCTAAGTTCTTCAAGCGCTAAAAACATTTCCTTATTCATTTTTCAATTCCTCCCAGTTATATAATATTTTACTCATTGCAATTTCATTAATTAAAATAGCAACTTCTTTATTTGATTCATCATCTATAAGTGTTAGCATATCATTCTTGAAATCTTTTAAAAGCCCCTCAAATTCTTTCTTGCCATTTTGATTTTTAAAGAGTTTTACAATTATTCTTTCGCCAATTGCACCAGCAAAGTGCTCTTTTTCTCTTAGATGTCTTTCTAAACCACATGAAGAAACTTCTAAATTGTAGCTTTCTGAAATTGGGTCTTTTTCATCAAGAAAATCACTCAATAAATTGCTAACTTTTTCACAGTCATCTAAGTCAACCTTTTTGTTATCATTTTGAATAAAAAACCTTAAAAACCATTCTCCTGCTTCTTTAACAAAAAGTACGTCATAAAGCATATATCCCGCTTCTTCAATAAGTGGTTTTGTCATTTTTGCTATTTCTGCTTCAGTTTTTGTCATGCTATCACTTCCTTTTTTATCTCCTTACATACATAAAGAGTGAGGCGAAACCTCACTCTTTTGTAATAATTCAATATGCTAAAGCAATTTTACTATGTAACAAGCTAAAAATCAAGCATTTTAGCAAATTTTTTCTATTTTATTCATACATAACGTCACACTCGATTTTTAAATGCGGCATTTTGTCGAAAAGCCCTGAAAACACTTGCGTAAACACCGCTTGAGTAACCGAAAAAATATTATTTAAATTCTTTGCTTTGCAGAATATTATATATTTTTCATTTTCAAAATCATATTTAACAGGAAGATTATTGTTATATAACTCGTTTAACGTCTTTAATGTTAAATCCTCCAAATAAGCAGATTCTAGATTTTCTGCAATTTCTTTATTATAGTTTTTGTATTTTGGAATTATTCTTTTTAATGGCGATAAGACATATGCTTTACTCTCAAACTGCTTTATATCTTTTTTATTTCGTTCACTAAAAACTTCTTTTAAGCCATTATAGGCTATTTCTAGTATAGTATAGTCTTGTTCTCCAATTTTATTTAATTCCATTAATTCATATTCGTTATTTTCATTAATTGCTTTTGATGCATCCAAAAGGCCAAATTCTTCACTTTTTTCATCTAATATTTGACCAAAAACTCTACAAAAGCAAGCAACTGTCATCTCATCATTTTCTGAGTTATCATAGCCATAATCTGTATATTCTTTTAGATATTCCATTTCTGGTTTATATGGATCTACCCTATTTGTAAGCAATTTAATAAATGTTGGTATATCATATAATGATTTTATCTCAACACCATATTCTTTTATCCAATTTAAAGTTGAAAAAGAATTAATTATATACTTTGTTATTTCCGAATTTGATAATAATTCAAATATAGCTTTTATTGTAAATCCATTAATGCTAATAATAATATTTTTATTTTCACTAAATGACAAAAAGGCCTTTTTAAAAATTTTATTAAAATAAATTCCAAGTTTGCATGGAGATTCAATATTTTTAATCATTTCAAGAGCTTGGTTGTCATCTGTAATTTCCTGTATATTGCTAAAAGCAAGCATATCTTTAGAAAGCTTAAAATCGCAAAAATCAAGCAAAAATTTTTCTATATTATCTGGATTTTCTTTTGAAATCAGATCATCTTTATAAGTATGTGTTCCACTTAATTTTCCAGAGACAAAAATTTTCTTTCTTTGTTCCATTTTTATCTCCTTTCTAACAATAATTGGCTTTAATTTACCTAGAATTATAGCATTTGATTCCTTATATTTCAATAAATAAAGAGTTTCTTGATTTTACTTAAAAATCTTAATATAATTTAAGCAATTGGAGGATATCTACATGAGGAATATTAAACTATTAATTGAATATGATGGTAAAAATTTTGCTGGTTGGCAAACACAACCACGGAAAAGAGAGTATTCAAGGTGAAATAATTAAAGCCATTAATGCAGTTACCAAAGAAGATGTTGAATTAAATAGTAGCGGAAGAACAGATGCCGGTGTGCATGCTTTAGGGCAGGTTGCAAACTTCAAAACCAATTCAAAAATCGAAACTAAAAAGATTCCATATGCTCTAAACAGCAAACTTCCTAATAGTATTGTAATTAAGGATGCTGAAGAAGTAGAAGATAGATTTCATTCTAGATATAATTGCAAGAAAAAAACATATAGATATATTATAAACAATAATGAGTTTCCTTCTGCTTTAAATAGATATAGAGAATTCCATATGCCTATTCCTTTAAATTTCGAAGATATGAAAAAAGCTATTAAATATTTTGAAGGAACCCATGATTTTGCAGGGTTTAAGTCTTCTGGCGGAGCACCTAAAAAAACAACCATAAGAACAATTTATAAAGCAAGTATCGAAAAGACTTCAGATAATAGAATAATTCTTGAACTAACTGGCGATGGATTTTTGTATAATATGGTAAGAATTATAAGTGGCACAATCGTAGATGTTGGACTAGGTAAAATATCTTTAAAAGATATTCCAAAAATAATAGATAGTAAAGATCGTAAAAAAGCGGGAAAAACATTGCCACCGCACGGTTTATATCTTGTACAAGTTTCCTATTAATAATAAAAACCTAAATTGTTTTTAAGCAATTTAGGTTTTTTAATTATTCAGAAAATGTTATATCTGTTTTTCCTGTAACAATACTAATTAATTGATATTTTACATATTTATTATTTGGTTTATATTTTAATCTTAATTCGATATCTGGATAGCTTGTAATCATGCCAGATTCTTCGCTTCCTAATTTTGCACTACAATTTATGATATATTGATCATCTTGCTTTGAATACATTATGGTATTTATATCTTGTAATTGCATCCAATATACACCAACCGGAACCACATAGTAGTAGTCCCCTTCTGCATCGTATAAATAATAGAAATCATCTATTATTATTGGTTCATCTACTCTAACACCAGATAATTCGAAGATAATGTCATGTACAACATCTCTAGGAACATATTCTAAATAAATACCATCCGAATTTACTTGTAACAAACCTTGTTCACTAGCAATTCTCATTGCAGCTTCTAAAAGAGGTTCATAATTAGTATATAATGAATCGAAAGCCTGTATTTGAAGCAATATGCCTAAATAAGCTTCTTCCTTTATTTTTTCAACCTTATCATCAGTTACTTCAACTAATTTGTCTTCTTCTTTTTTTGTATTATCAGTAGTTTCTAGTATCACAACATCTTGGGGTGTTCTAACCGATATAGGAATATCTTCCTCTTCTTTAAAACGATTAAAAACAATTGCTGAGATGATAGCTAAAACTATTAATAAAAAGACAATTATTATTCTTTTATCCATTTGTACATCACCTTACATTCTACTTTCTTTAACTATTAGATGGTGGAGCTGACGAGAATTGAACTCGTGTCCGAATATCCATCCATAAGAACTTCTCCGAGTGCAGTATGTCTTTTATGTTTCCAAAAATAAACTCCGACAAACAGGATTTTATAATTGTAGCTTCAAAAATACCCCTTACCTAAGAAGCTTTAGTAAGTTTGTTTCCACTTTATTTTGACGCCTTATCTTTAAAGAAAGTGGCACTAAAAAGAAAGACGAGCTACACCTAGGCAGCTAAAACTAAATTATTTTCGTTAATTATTTTTTCTCTCGTTTTTTAGATGGCCTACGAGAATCCATCACTCGCTATTCTTAATTCAAAATAACCGTCGAAACCATTACAGCCCCATTAAAAATATATCCAATAAATAATTAGATATATTCTTATAAATTATACCAATAAAATGCGTATAATTCAACAAAAAAGGCAGATTATAACGCCTTTTTAGTCATAATCCGCCTTGTTTTTAAGAATTTCTATTATTTCTTCTACTATCTAAGGCACCAGATATTCTTCCAGCTCTTCTGCTAGCTCTTTCTTCAGCTAATTTCTTGCCTTCTTCTTCTTTTTCTCTAACATTTCCTGCTTTTTGGTCATTTATTTGTAACTCTAATTTTTGACCAAAATCAGGGTTTACAGCTATTAAGTCCTCTAGCTTGTAAACTCCAGATGCATCAGGTTTCATTAAAGCTAAATCATCAGCACCTGTTCCGTATTTTTGAATATCAACAGTATAGACATTTCCATCAGCATCTTGTACCTTAATTTGAGATTGCTTATCTCTAAAGCCAAATCCATTAAGTGCTGCAGCGCCAGCAGCAGTACCAGCAAGCCATTCTTGCATAGGATTTGCGCCAGTATTTAAACCAATCGCCATAGCACCAGTTGTAGTAGCTGCAACGCCCATTCCTCCTGCGGTTGCTAATGCTTCTAATATTTTTTCTCTTCCTTTTCTATTAAGATCTTTTGCTTTATCTATATATTGTTTTTCTGTATATCCATCTACATTAGGTCCTATATCTGGCATATCAATATTTTCATCATCTTGACCTAATAAGAAGTCAAGGCCTTCTATTAATTGTCTTTCTTTTTCTTCTCTTACATCAACCAGACTTGAATTAATCCAGAAATCTTCTTGACTAACAGGAGTAGCTTCTGCAGATACATAACTATCTGCACTACCACCAAGAATGCTTTCTACTGTTGCTCCACCTTCGCTAGAACCAGATAAATCTCCACCCGATACTCTATCAATTTCACTTTGTAAAGCCGCAGCAGCACCTGCCGCTTCTAGTTGACTTCTTACAATTTCTTCTTTTAAATTAAATGTATCAAATGGGTTATCCATTTGGTCTTCTGTCTTTGGTTTGCCATGCATCTCATTTTGAATTTGCATTGCTTGTTCAATTGTCATTTTAGTCGATCTTCCGGCTTCTTTCTTTTTAACATCTTTACGTTGCTTAGATTTCTTAACCGCTTCTTTATTAGATTTATTTGCTTTTTTAGCAACTTCTCTTCTATTTTCTTCGGTAGCAGCTGTTCTTTCTTCGCCTTCTAATCTATCTTCATATACACCCATAGCACCTAAAAGTGTTTCTGGATTATCTTCATTTATTTCGACACCTGCTTCTTCAACAACCACTTCATCGACAATAGCAAGTACATCCTCCATATCAGCGCCAAATCCTAATGTATCATCACCTAAATCTTCTTTATATGCTTCTAATTTTTCGCTACCAACGCCTTCTAAAACTATATCGTCTAATGCGCCATCTAGTTGTGTAACGTTAGCACTTTGTAATCTTTCTGCTGCATCTAAAGTTGTTTTAGCTGTAAACATCTGCATTGAATTGCTCATAGTAAATACGCGCTTTCCTTCTGCAGGAGTTGATTTTGATTTTCCTTTTAAAGCAAGGAAATTTTCTCTTAATTCATCATTAGAAAGTTTCGACTGTTCTCTTGTTGTCGCAAGAACAGCTAAATCTTTCGCCATTTGTTTTCTATCTTTTAAACTTAATTTGCTACATTTCTCATCTTTAGATAATGCATCAAAATATTTGCTTTCCATTTGTTTAGCATAACCAAATAATTTAAGATTGCCATCTCTATCTGTATAATCTTCTTGAGCAAACAGTCCCATTCCGCCATTTTCTTTTCTCTTTTTAAGATTATCCATATCAACAACAGCATTTTTACCTGCTATTTGCCTACGCTTATTATCAAATGCTTTTCTGCTTTCATCTAAGTCAAAGTTTTTATTATTCTTAATTCCGGCACCCATTCGCATTGCCTTATAAGCAGCATGAGCCATATTTTTTCTTGCTTTCTCATTAGCTCCTGGAAATGCAACTTTAATACGTTCATCAAATTTTCCTTTGATCTTTTTAACTCTTTCTTTATAGTTTGAACTATTTGGATCTAAGCCCAACATTGAATTTTGAAATTCACTAGTAGCTTGAGATAATGTTGCCAAACTTTTCTTACCATTTTTAGTTAGTCCTTTTTCTTCAAGCGATTTTGCTAAATTGTCATTTTTAGGATTATTAATTGCAGCCATCATCGCAAATGTCATTGGATCATTTCCATTTTGATTAAATTGTGCGACATCAGCGTCTTGTAAAACATTTCCAATCTTATCTGCTTGATTCTCTGTAGGACCTGCAACAGCGGCTCCTGAAAGATCTACACCAGTTTCAGGTCTATTATAATTACTAGGGTTGTATGGAGAAGTAAGAAGAGCATTATATCTTTCAGACATAAGTTTTTCTCTCTTTTCATTTCTCGTTTTCTTGCTTAATCCAAGTGTTGATGTCTTATATCCCATAGTTCTAGCTTCTCTCATCATTCTTGACCCTGTAACAACTTTTTCTGCAGTACTTGAAAATGTATTTGAAATTGTACTAACAGCGCCAAGTGCAACTGCTGCTTTTGCCATACTTGCTGCTGGAGATGTGACAGTTGAAGAACCACCTAATCCTAATATATTTTTAATAACTTCTTCTGCTTTAAATAAGAATGTAACCGCAACAAGTGCTAATATCCAGTCGCCAGATGCAGCTTCTGTCGCTGCCATTACAAATATGTAGCAGATAGCATGGAATGTTTGCGTAAATATATTTAAGAATAGCTCTTTTGCCCATGATGAGAAACTTTGTGATTTTCCATCGTTTATTTTATCTATAGGATAAAGAATCATTACTATTGGAAATATCGATATCAAAAATCCTGTCATAAATAAACGTTTATAATAAGCAATTAATAAAAGTATGAATTGAAATACCATTATTAAGAAAACAACTGCATCTGCTATTGTTTTTGATTTAGCACGTGCTGCTTGTTTAGCCATATAATTTGCATCAGGATTACTTTCAAAAACATTGCTATCCAAGTTTTGAGCTATTGCTTCATTATCAGCATCAGCTGATGGATTTTTTATTGAACTTAAATCTACATTTGTTGTAGAAGGAACTATGTTTAGCGCTGCTGCTGTTTTTTCTTCTATCATTCCTACAAAAGCATGATTAATCGTAATTACAAAATACAAAAGTATTGGGAAAAACAGTAGTAAAATTACTCCTTGTCCCCACGAAATCAACATTTCTTTATACTTTTCTTGTTGTTTTCCTGCAGATGCAAGCAATATTCTAATACCAACATATAACAAAAATATCAAATAACATGTGATTGCTATGCTTCTAAATCTTGTATACCATACAGATACTTTCGCTTTTATTCTTCCAATTATAGAAGTATCTGAAACTGTTTTAAAAAAGTTAATATCAGTTTCTGAAAAATGGTCAAAAACAAGTGTATCTATTGTAATAATTTGTCCATTATTTGCTGCTCTAAGTCCAGATTGTGCTATGTTAAATATATTAAAAGAAATACTATTAATTAAATCTCTTATAAAAACAGTAACACTACCAAATTGACCTTCGTCTTCTTCTAATTGTTCTTGGTCACTTTTAGCCAAACAGACGCTAGCAAAACTTGTAAAGAGCATAATGATAATTAATAATATGCTCATTATTCTTATTTTACTTTTCTTCATTATGCTCACCACCTTTTACGATAATTTGTCTTTAAATGCATTTATATTTCTTGCTGCCGCAGCGCCTTTAGCATTCTTTGATCTTTCGTTATATCTAGCATATGCTGTGTGTTCTTTTTGAGCTTCGTGCATCTTTTTACGATGTTCTCTTTCTTCTAACACACTGTCTAATACCTTGCCACCTTTTTGTATTGGTTTTGTAATAGCATCTCCTATACCTAGGCCGGCTGTTGTTGCAACACCAAATTCTTTCAATGTAGGAGTTTTATCTGCACCAATATATAGAGCATCCGCGGTAATGGTTGCTGCACCTCTTGCCACATTTCCTACGGTCGCATCAACTATATTAGTCATTGCTTTAACCATTTTTCTAGGTCTCTCTCTCTTCATTGCTTCTACTTTAGCAGCTGCATCATTTTCAGATCTTGATTGGATATCCTTCATAAATGCATCACTTAAAATTTGTTCATTTGATCTTTCATCTCTTACTAGACCATCTCCAAGTGAGAATCCTGTGCTAATTACAGCATCTTCACCTAGATAAGCATCCATTTCTGATCTTTCATAAGTTGCAGCCTCAATAGCATCCAAGAACTCATCTTCACCAGATACTCTTTCTGCTACATCTTGAAGTACTTCAATAGCATCTTGTGTTGAGCCAGTTCTTGTTTCGCTATCCATTTTTTTATCTGTTAATACTGTCTTTGCAGACATTGCTCTTAAACCTTCTACCGAAACACCTAAATTAACTTTAACACCTTTTGATGTTTCTTCTACTGCTGTTCTCTTTACAATTTTTTCTACTTTCTTAGCCTTTGCTCCTTCTTTCTTAACAACAGATTCTGTCTTTTTATAAGTGCTTCCTGCTTTATCTGTGCTTACAGATTCTTGAACCATCTTAGCAACTCTTCTGTTGCTCTTTGACATCTTTGTTAGTTCATCTGTAATTCTCAATGCTTCATCTGCACTTACACCTTCTGCTTTTTGTGAAGGATCACTACTATTAACTCTTTCATTATATTCAGCTAATTCCATAATTAAATTAGCAGCTTCTTTTACTTCTTCTTTATCTGAACTTGTTGCATCTATGTCACCAGCGTAGCTACTAACCATTTTGTCAACAACGCTAGCTCCTTTAGAATCTCTTCTTTCATGACTTCTTTCTCTTTCATCACTACTTAAAGATATAACCTTATCTGCGCCAACATTTCTTCCTTCGTTAGAGCGTGTGCTTACTGTTTTTTGTCCAGTAACACTATCAACATCACCTTCAACTGTCTTTCCAGTATGAAGTCCTGTTCTTCCGCCCAAGAATGCATCACCTGCTTGCATTTGAGATTGTTGATCTTTTGTTAAAACTTTACCTTTTAATCCTTGACCAACAGTTCCACCTTTAGAGTCGGAAAAAGCTAGATAATCTTTAAGATCCATCTCTGTCTTTTCCATCTTATAGGCACTTCTTCCATGCTTTTTCTCCCAAGCAATTGCATCTTCTTTTGTTTTAATAGAAGAACTTACAGGAACTTTCTTTCCTACAGTTACTTTTCTATTATTTAACCATCTCTTTGCATCTCTATTTTTAGCATCATTTGAAGTCATTGCTTCAAATACAATATTTGCACTTAATCCAAGTTCTAGTCTTGTTAACGTTCTACCATCTGCAGATTTTCCAGTAACTAATTCTCTAGTTGCTCTTGCAACTTTTAATTCATGCATCAATTTTTCTTTTTCTGCAGGTGACATTTTATCCATTCTTTGAGCAAGAGCATCTTGTGTTGATCCTGCCGTTTGTTCAAGTGTTAGACCAGTTACCAATTGTTGCATAGCATCAAATTTCTTATCAAGATTTTCATCTCTTTTTGGATTTGCTGTTTCTCTTGATTCACCACTTGAAACGCCATCATTTCTTCTAATTGTAGCTGCGTCTAAAACTGGATTTACACCTTCTCCGGCGCCACCTATAACACCTATAGCTTGCTCTGTTAATTTCTTTTCTTGATTTTGTACTCTATTTTCTAATAGATTTAATTTATTATCTTCATGTTCTTTCTGTAAGTTTGTAAAAGACTTCTTTGCATCTTTAAATCTTTTTGTTGTGTTTTGAGTCTTTTTAGTAACATTATCTATCATTCTCTTAGCAATAGCGGTTTGTGCTGTTTTTTCAATTGGTGAAACAGTATTAGCGCCACCACCACCAAGTAAGCTTGGGAACAGTGCTCTTAAAATAGTATCACCCTTTGATACAAATCCTATACCAACGCAAATTAATACAGGGTTATCTGAATCACCTGCTATTAAAGCATTTACAACAAACATTACTATTACCCATAAAACTGCTTGGAAAAATTGTGTATATACATTTAACAAAAACTCTTTTAACCAATTGCTAAATATTTGTGCTTTCCCATCTTTTACCTTATCTAAACAATAAGATATTGCAACGAATGGGAATAATACTATTAAAAATAGTATCGTTATTAATCTCTTGTAATAATAAATAATAAATCCAAATAATTTAACTAATAAATATATATATACAAAACAATATCCTAAGTTTCCAGTATCTACAGCCTTATCTCTGAAGTTAAGCATCAATCCTTTATTTGAGCCACCACCTTCAGATTTTTGTCCCATAGCGATTAGTAAGTGTGCATCAACGTTTGCAGATGGTGTTTGTAAACCACCCGACATATCATTATTTCCTATTACTCGCTCTTCTAATATACCTATTAACGTCTCGTTAAAAATAATTAAGTATTTGATTGCATAAGGGAAAAATAGTAACAATAAAACACCTGTAAACCAGTCAGAAAGCATTGTCTTGTATTTTTCTTTATCTCTTGCAGTAGATTTTAATAGAATCCTTATGCCTATATATAAAAGCATTATTAAGTAAAATGTTATGGCAATGCTTCTAAAAATAGCATAATATTCGCTTACCATGTGAAGTAAGCCTCTTTCTAGCGAAGGAGTTTCTAACAAATGATTGCCTTGAGCAGTTCCTCTCCCATTTTCTGGATAAAATGATAATTTAGTATCATTAAAATGATTAAATAATAAATTGTCTATTGTTACATTACCAAATAACAAAATAATTATTCCTCTTAAAGGATCTGCAATACCAAATGTAAAAATCCAACTTATTACTTTTTGAACAAAATCAACATTTCCACCATTTTTACTGCTAGAAAGCGAAGGTTTTAAATCGCCAGGATCCTTTAGCTCGCCGTTTCTTCCTTTTGAACTTATATCTGTATCTCCAACACCATCATTTGTTTCAACAGATGAATAAAGAGATGATGCCAAATCCCACGTTTCAACGCCAGTTGTTCCAGATCTTTCAAATATAATATGATATGCACTGCCATCAACAGCATCAGAATATACTGCAAGCTTATAATCGCTTTCATCGCTTCTTAAGTAAACTTGTACTTGACCAACTGAAGCCGCATTTACTAATTTAGAAGCCCCTGTACAAGTTGCTAAAGGAAGTGGTTTATTATCTGAACCTAATATATCAAATGGTACATTAAAGCCTTGATTTGACACTGTAATTTTAAAAACTCCGACTCGCTTCTGTATTTACTTTAATTGAATTCTTTCCGCCATTTAAACCTGTTTCTTTAGACAAAAAGAATTCTTTTTTAGTTCTACCATCATTTGGTATCTTAATATTTTTTGAAATTGTACCTGGTATACCTGCAAAACAAATAGAAAAAGAGGACATGATAAAGTTAAATAGTAATATAAATACTACTATTATGCATACTTTTTTTTGCATTATTTTCATATCCTCACCTTCCTTCTTTTAATCTTTTAAGTCATCAGAATCATCAAAATCATCATGATCAAGATCTCTATCATCAGGTAATGAGCCCGAACCAGATGTTGAGATTCCCTCATCCTTAATATTTGTATCGACACTCGTTGAATTCATATTTCCACCTGTACTATTTGAGTTGGTTTCAAAAGATGTTCCTGCACCTCTATCTAATCCTTCACCAATATCTTCTCCTAAAGTATCTGGTGTTAGTGTTGGATTAAATTCTTCACTTACTGGTGCTGATGGTGTTTCTCCATAATCTGGGCTAGTTGGTGCTCTGCTTTCATCATATGAAGACTCATTAGAATGATTTTCTCTTCCTAATGCTCTTGAAACATGATCTGCAAATCCACCACTAGCTGGTTTAATTCCATTTGGATTTTCTCCATTTGTTGAAACTTGAGCATTTTTATCTTTTTTATTTGCACCAGTTAAATCGCTAGTTAACATACCAAAATCTCCAAGTGCAGTTCCGATTCCAGAAGTACCCATTGTATCCATAGCTTTGACTCCAGCAGCTGCAACAGTTGCAAGTTTACTATAGCCTTTTAGAGCTTTGCCAGCACCTTTCTTTAGTTTTCTTCCAGCATATTGACTCACTCTTCCTAATTTACTATTGCCAACTTTGCTAGCTACATTTCCAACAGCATGAGCGCCTCTTCCTATTGCTTTTGCACCTCTTCCAATTGCACTATTAGATACTGTGTCTTTTACACTACTCATAGTATCATTTACTGCACCTCTTGCAACATTTAATCTGTCTCTTACTGTTCTATTAGATTTATCTAATGCTCTTGAATTTTGAATTTCTTGATTTCTTAAATCTTGTCTTCTTGTTCTACTATCATGCTTATTTTGTCTCTTATTTTGTTTATCTTTTCTCTTCTCTTTAGCTTCTTCTTCATCTTTCTTAAAACTCTGATATAGCGATTCTTTTAATGCATGTGGAGATATTTTGCTAGCACCATATTTTAGATGACCACCTAATCCACCCATTCCTGCTTTAACAGCTCCTTGATGGAAACTCTTCATACCTGCAACTCCACCTTTTGCTGCTTTAGCCATTCCTTTACCAGCAGCAATACCAGATCTTCCAATTGATTTAGCTGCAACTAAACTACCTACAATATTTAACTTAAGTCCTTCTAAAGTATTACTTTGAAGACCAACTATTCCTCTTAAAAGTTTTTCAGCTGGGAACAAGAATGTAACACACATAATTAAATACGGCCAATTTCTTGTTGGATCTTCAGCACATATTTTAATTCCAATATTAACAAGCATTACATATATTGCCGCATGTAAAAATTGAATTGCACTATTTGCAAAAAATTCTTTAAACCAGCTTTGTAAGCTTTGGGCTTTTCCATCACCCATCTTATCTATTACATACATTGCAACTACTAATGGGAATAAACATACAAGAAGAATAACTACAAATAGTCTTTTATAATACATAAATACCATTGCAAATAATTGGAATAATAATATGCACCACGCTATTGCATACACCATTCTTCCTTGTGATTTTGCTAAATTTTTTAATGCTACCATAGGGTCGTCAATTAATTGATTTTGCATTTTTTGTAAAGTTTCTATCTCGTATGCTATAGCACTTTCTTTGTATTCTTCCACAAATTCTCTAAGTGCTAACTCTGCTTCGCCTGCAACTTCGCCTCTATAGGTACACATTTCTTGAAATTCATCTGCATAATTTGTAAACTTACTTACGTCTAAATTAATTTTTTGCATATATTGTTTAGCTAATTCGTAATTTGAATGACCATGCAAACTCATCTTGCCTTTTTGATCTCTTAATTTTGAAAAAGTCAAAGATGCATATATTCTTGACATTAATCCTGAACCAGATCCGCTAATAGATACTCCAGAAAAAATATCTCTTAAATATTCATTCGATACAGCATTTATTGTGGTTCTGCCATATACATATTCTGCGATAGAATTAATTTTTTCATTGATTACATCATCGTCATCAGCTGTCCACTTATCGCAATGTTGATTTATATATTTTACAATTTCTTTATATATACTTCTAATTTTAGTTTCAACTTTATAACCATCTCTTGAATAATGTGGACTATTCTTGATTTCACTAATAACTGTATTTAATGTGCCCGCTACATCATCTGGAGACATAGGTACAAAGTTATCTGCTTGCTTTTTGTAACTTAATTGATATAAAGTATCAAGTCTTTTTTCAAGTTCTTTCTTTGTTTCTTTTACATCAGCATCTTCACCCAAGAAATTATGTCCTAAATATTGAGCAATATAAGTAACACTAAATTCTCCAGCTGCCAAAGAGTGCGGGCTTAAAGATTCTGTTAATTTATTAGTTATATAAGGGATTGCAGGTAGAAAGTATGGTACTATAAGCAATATTATTGCACCTGTAATCCAATATTGAATATATTTTTTTGTTTTAGATTCATTTGGTGTACCAACTGCCATTAAAGTTTTAACACCCATATATAATAGCGATACTAGATACACAATAATTGCTACATATCTTAAGCCACTATAAATTGTACCTATAGCTTCGATTACAGTTGGATTACCCAAAACTCCAGATACTTCATCATCTTCTGTGCTTATTATTCCGCCCAAGCCCTCTTAAATCAATTACAGGATCCGCTTTGCCACCAAGTTTATTAAATATCAAATTATCTAGTGTCAAGTTATCAATACTTAAAAAATGTTCTCCAAAAAATAGAATGATTTCGCCAAAGAAAATAATTAATGCTGTGGCTGCAGATTCAACTGGCAACAGTTCCACAGAATCTGATGCTTTTCTTTTAAATCCCCATAATCTTAAATAATAGTCTATTACTTCTTGATCTATCATTATTGTTTTAAATTCACTACCAGTTGGAGCACGTCTTCCATTATCATCTTCTAAAGCACAACGCATAGAAATATAACCTGAAGGGATATTCGAATAGAATATTTCTTTACCACCCTGGTTAGGAGTAATATCCTTTACCATGATTGTAATCGGCCTGTTCTTAGCTAGATTCTTTTGAGGATTATCAATATATATTCCATATAAATAATCCTTTTCCAAAATTACATTTACTGAAGTATCTTTATCAGAACCCGCAACAGCTGTAATATCTGGCAAACCACCATAAGTATCACTATTTTCTGTAATACAAAGAGGAACAGTGTTTTGGTTATCTATTCTACTACCATCTAAAGTTTCTTGTCTGCATAATTTATACTTTAAATACGTTTTATGTCCTAACAAGTCTTGGTAAAAAACAGATATCTTATACGCTCCTGCATTACCATTATCTGAAAGTTTAAAGGCAAGATACCAATTTTTTAAATAATCCGTCCTTGCATTAATATTAATTACACGAAAAGCATCCTCGACATAACCATCCGGTTCAACTTTGAAGCTACCTTTTTCTTCTTCTTCTAACATTTTAATGAAAAAACTTTCTATCCATTGAATAAACCAACTAGATGTCGTGCTAGAACGCCATTTGTGATAATCTCTTTCCGCCTTTCCTTCGCCAGAAGTAATTACAGCAGAAACATCTGCATAAGCACATCCTATATTTAAAAGGAGTATTATACACATAAAAAACGCAAATACTCTTGTTGATTTTCTCGTATAACTCTTTTTATTATGCATATTAATCCCCCTTTACATTTATTATTATTTGTCTTTAGTTTCTTCTGTTTTGCTTAAAGAATCTTTAACAATTTCATAAGTATAATTTTTATCTGCAAGTGTTTTTCCGCCTCTTACCATTCCAGATGCATATTCTGCTAAAGCTTTCTTAATCATATCGCCTTTCTTACTATTAAATAATGCATCTGTATCCACACCAGCATCTTTTAAATCTTGCATCATATTTTTATCATTTGTTGCAATCTTTTCTCTTAATGTTTCTGACTTATAATTTCTTCCAGCCCATGAACCGACTCTGCCAGCAGCAGAAGTAGCTAAACCTGCTGTTTTAGAAAGAGCAACACCATAGCCTAAACCTTTTGTAAGACTTCCTGTTGCAGCACCAGCGGCTAGTCCAACGCCCATCGCGGCAGCTTTTACTCCAAAACCTGCAACTCCTTTAATAGTCTTTACTCCAAATTTACCAGCATTTTTAGCTACATTCTTCATTGCATTTTTAACGCCTGGTCTTCTATGGTTGTCATAACTTCCATTTCTCGTTTTCATTGCTTTTTCACCTATTACAGTTTTTGCTTTTTCTAAGTTTTGAGCAATGTATTCATCATCTGACATAAATGTATTTTTATTGTCTTCTCCGCTAGCTTGTACACTTTCTGGAGTAAGTGATGAAGAACCGCTAGATTGTTTAAGATTTGACGTATCTTTATCATTTTCTTTAGTAGTTTCTTCTACACTACTATTTGCTTTATCAATCTTTTGTCCAGATTCTCTTATGCTACTTGCACTTCTAGAACTTTCGATTTCTCTTCTTTTATTTGTAAATTCTTTTTCTAGTTTTTTATCTTCTTTATCGTGGCCTGATTCTTTCTTGTGAGTCATATCTTTAACTCCACTAACTGCCTGTCTACCAAATGCAATTGCTGCAGCACCACCATTTGCCATATTAAATAATAAACCATTATTAGAATCTAATTGGAATATACTCTTTGCTATTCCTTCTGCTTTAAACAAGAAAGAGACAAATAGTAAATATAAAATAACATTTCCATCACCATCACCACTAAAAGCAAACACTTGTGATGTTCCTTCAATTAAAACAGAATATGTCACGGCATGAATTAATTGTACAAATACTAATGCACAATATTCTTTTAGCCATGCACCCAATGCATGCCCTTTTCCATTAACATTTATTCCATCAAATAAGTGTTTTATACATACGATAGGGAAAAAAGTTATCAAAAATCCTACCATAAATGCTCTTTTATAATAATTTATTATTAATAATATCAGCTCTCCAAGCATTACCATATAACAAATAGTTAATGGAATATTGCTTTGATCCTCATTGGTACAATATATTCTTATGTTATCCATCAAATCATCGTGGTCTGGATCATACGTTCCTGTAAGCCCTCTTTGTTCTACGGCTTTTACAGCTACTTCATTTATTACGTAAATATATCTCATCACAATAGGGAAAAACAACAGAATTATTACTCCAGAGAGCCAAACATTTAACCTTTCTTTTATATCTTCTAACCTCGTTGCATTATTAGATAAGAGCATCTTAATGCCTAAATAAAGTAACAATATTAAATAACAAATTATTGCTATACTCCTAAATGAAACATACCAATAACTAATTACTCCTTTCATTGCTCCCGCTATGCTACCATCCCCTGAGCTAATACTCCAAAAATCAATTGTAAATTTCTTGCTATAACCGAAGATTATAGTATGTAAAGTTACTTCTTCACCAACAGCATAATTAATAAGTGCATGAATACCTTTAGCTATAGCTAAAAGGATGAAGTTTATAATTCTTGCCATTATATCTCTTAAGAAATTAAAAAATGCTTCTATGATTTCTTTAAGCCTTGTCCAAAGGTCTTCACCATGCTTACGAATCCATCCGTTGACTAAATACTATAAAGTATTCTCCATGCTTCAAAGCTCTATCTTCTTGTGGGGTTACTCCTTCAGCTTTCGCAGTAAGCCACACATCTAAATTTTCGTGAAAATAATCCTCATCGACCCTATTTCCACCAGAAAAAACAACATCTCCACCATCTTTTTCAGCAGTTGTAATTACCAAATAATTTTCATTACCTGTTGTATAAACAACTGGTGCCGGAGTCTCAAACCATCTGTTTCCAACACCTTCAACAAGATATTGTGCTGTTAATTTTATTTCAACACACTTAGTTATAGTATCTCCATCCATTATTTGAATCCAATAGCTTCCACTTGGTGATCTTACAATAGTCTTGACTCCACATTCTTTAGGAGAAGGAATATATAATGCATATCTATAAACTTCTTTGCCATCAACCTTATATCTATATCTTTCTAATCTCCTATCGCCATTTTTACTTGACCATCCATCTGCCCATTTTTCAAGATCGTCATCTGCATCTGCTTTTACCACACTTGAAGTAAAAAGCATTATCAAAGTAAGGATTACAAAAAATGTAATCTTTAATATATTGTTTTTATTTTTCATAATCCTCACCACCTTTTTATAAATTATTCTTTATCCTTTAACTACGTTCTTAAAACCTGCTGTTAGAGCATGAACTCCTTTTTGTAGTCCGTGTTCTCCTAGTCCTTCTGCAGAACCAGAGCTTAATGCTCTTAAGATTTTTCTTACTATTTCTTCACCTTTTGGAACAAAATTAATAGCAACTATAATAATAATCCAATTTATTAATTCTCCATTAACAATTCCATCATATAAAACATCTACAACAATTGATGTTACAATTGTATATACAATTGCATGAATAAACTGTGTAAAAATGTTACTAATTAATTCGCCAAGCCATCCCGAAACAGCTCTTGCCTTTCCATCTTTCATAATTCCAACTGCTTGGAATATACAAATAATTGGGAAAATTGCTATGAAAAATAGTATCATAAAATATCTTTTATAATATATATATATAAAAGTTAATAGTTGTCCAATTAATACATACCATATAAATACATAACTTATCCTTTGAGTTGCGCCAGCATATGCTCTAGCAATACGGATTAAATCAAAGTTTGTTGCGTAATCATTTACCTTTTTAATGTAATAATTGTTTGAATCATCTGTTCCATAGCCCATCATACCAGTATATTTAGATACATATTCGGGACTTCTAAATTCTACTGCTTCTGCACTCCATTCAGTGCCATCAGTAAGCGCTGAACCTGTTATATAACTATTTCCATTTATTGCATCTAAAACCATTTGAATTAAAGAATCATTTATTTCAAAAAGAAAATAAATCATATATGGCATAAACAACAAATACAAAAATCCTTTAAGCCATTCAACAAACAATTCTCTTGCCTGAGTTATACCTTGTGCAGTTGAGTTTAATAGTACTCTAATTCCAATAGAAAAAATAACTATCATATAAATAGCTATTGCTATGCCCCTAAATCTTTCATACCAACCCTGAACCGTTTCTTTAATCTCAACTCCACCAATGCCCATAGAAACATTTTCTTCTTTAAAAAAGTTAGGATTAACAGATTTAACATTGTTAAAAATCAAATTTGAAACTGTGACATTATCTCCAAAAATATCACTTAATAGTTTCATCATAAAGTCTCCAACCGCAATCAATAATCTCGCAAAAGCAGCTTGAAATTCATCATCTGTTTTTTGTGGAATTACTGTCCTTTTTACAGAAACTCTTGCATCACTTGGAATATCAAGACCATCTCCAACAGATTCTAAATTTCCGCCAGGTTCTGTGCTAGTTGTACTTTTATCTGTAACAATCCTACTACTATATTCAGACTGTTTAAATTCTTCAATACTA
Source organism: Clostridia bacterium (assembly GCA_017518295.1). Taxonomy (GTDB): domain Bacteria; phylum Bacillota; class Clostridia; order TANB77; family UBA1234; genus RGIG6105. Next base: position 282,443 of record JAFWVJ010000017.1, on the reverse strand, counting down.
TATTTTCCATTATAAACTGCTGTTAAATTTAAATTACCACTACCGGAGCCTGTTACTGTATATGTTTTTCCTTTTTGCAATACCACATATACTAAAGTACTTGAACTAGTACCAAGTGGTGATATTACTTCATAATAATGCTCACCATCACTATCTTGCATTCCAATAGCCGCTAATCGCACATCTTGACCGCCACAAGTCAAAGACCAATTTTCGCAATAATCTGCGCCATCCATCAAATAAACTTGATATACTCCTGTTTCTTCGCATCTAAATGAATAACTAGATCCAGATGATATAGTTTCAGAAAGAGCATCCTTGCTTACTGTAGGAGTGTCGGCATAACTAATGTTAAAGCAAAAAAGAGATAGAATTATAAAAAACATAATAATACTCTTAATACCTTTTATATTTTTCACAATATCCCACCTCTCTTTTTGTATTCATTATTAAGGCGCACCTATAATAGCTTAAGGCGCGCCGGATTTTTATCCAATTCCTCTTTGCGCTGCTAACTTGTTAACGTTTGTCTCTATGAAGCTAAACTCTTTCTCAGTAGGTCTAATTTCAATAATTGCTGTTTCTGCACCTACTTTAAATAATCCTTCACCTCTCGTACAAGTTAATAAATAGCTTGCTTCACCATCAGATAATTTAAATACTTCTTTTAAATAATCTATTTCTGATTTATCTTGTGCTAAGAATAGTTTTGTATCGGCTGATTGAAGAACTACTTGTGCTGCTTTATTTTCGTAGAAGTCTTGGAACTTCTGTGAAATAACTGCAAGCGATACGTTTCTCTTTCTAGCACGTCTTGCCATTGTGCTTAAGAAGTCAACGGCTTCTGGGTATGGAAGTAACATCCACGCCTCATCGACAAGCACTCTCTTCATTCTAGCTTTCTTTCTATCTTCTGAATTTTTCTTAACATATTTTTCCCAAACCCAAGAAAGAAGAATTTGTTGTGCAAGTGGTCTTGCAAAACGCTCCTCTAATTGAGAAATATCCAAGTTTATAAATGGACAACTCTCCATTAAATCGAATGTTGATTGACCATCAAAGTAAGCCATCTGTCCATCATATTCTCTAGTATATTGTCTCATAACTTTAGTTAAGTAACTAAAATGGAATTGATAGTCTATGTTTTCATTCATTTGTGCTTTTTGAAGAATTCTTGTATACCAAGATCCTACTGTAGGCATTTCTTTCTTTGTTCTTGTTAAGTTTTCTCCTAAGCCCATATCGTCATCTGCATATAGACTGTTTGGATTACTATTTATACCTAATGCTTGATATTCTTCTGCAACAGCTTCAGCAATAATTTGTTTTGTGATTTCGTTTACATCTTCAGATCTTGTAGAACCTCTAGCCATTGTAAGAAGAGCATTTGTAACGTCTTCTACCTTATTTTCTACATTTAATACTGTTCTATCTTTACCAGTAATTTCATCTCTTACTATCTCTGTTTCAATATCAAATAAATTGATAACTGTTTTTGAACTTGGAGAAATAACAACATTTATTCCACCTAATGAGTCGGCAACGACACCGTACTCGCCTTCTGCATCTAGTGCTAAACTTTCAATACCCATAAGTACTGAACTACGGGCTGTTATTGTTTTAATTGTAACTGACTTACCAGCACCAGATTTACCAAATACAACCATGTTATAGTTAGTAAGTGATCCGTGGAAATTATTATAAAGTATTGGTAGTCCTGTTTGCTTATCAAATCCAATTGGAATACCTGTTGGATGTCCAACTTCTGATGAAACAAATGGGAATACTGTTGCCATAGAGCTTCTATCAAATGTATGTTTTTGAGTAGTTAATTTATTTCTATTAAATGGCAAGTTTGATTTAAATGCTTCTTCTTGTCTTGCCCACGCAGATTTTAGATTAATTAATCCTTTTGCCATTTCCATTGTCAATAATTCTGATTGTTTATCTAAATGATCAAGCGAATCAGAAAATAGTGTACATACAATAGATGATTCAAATAGTTTGTTAAATCCAGCAGCAATCTCATCTCTTATACGTTCAACTTCTGCTTTCATATCGGCCATCTCTGCTTCTCTGTTGATGTCTCCACGTTTTGCAGCAAATATTCTTTCTGATTCTAGCGATACGATTGTTTTATTTAAATCTGCTTGTGAATCTGCTTCATTAATTGGTGAAATAAATACTGAAGTATTTATATCCCCAAAATCGTACATGTTACGAAGAAAAGTAGGGAATGTTGCCATTCTTGGAACAGCAGAAACATAATGGCTTCTTGCATATCTTTCAACCATGCTAGAATGAATTTTTAAAAAATTGATGTCCGAAGCATCAATGCCAGAAGGAGCAATAACATCTTTTATATCTTTTTGGCCCATCATCAATTTACTTCTCTTATCTTCTTCTTGGGTTCCATTCATTAACCCAGTATCTAAACTGTCTTTTGCCATTTCTTTTTCCTCCTTCTCTTTCGTTAAATAATATTGTTAATTAAATCATTTGGATTAATAGGTCCAGATGTTCCATCATAAACAGGCACCGAGCCATCATCTTCTTCAGTTACGACATCATTTGCTGCATCTTCTAAGTCTTGTTCAGAAACAAGTGGCTTATGCATCTGACTGTTTAAATCCTCTAAAGCTTTATCTACAACTTCTGGATCAAAATTATCTTGATTATCTAGAATCATTTGCATTGCTTCACGTTTAGTTTCATCTTCTTTTTGTTCTTCTTCAGTTAGTCCAGAAATATCTACATAAGCAGAATTTCTAACTGTATCCATAGCATTTCTTAAAGCATCTTGCGCCGCTACCATAGCATCTTCTCTCATCTTTGCTTCAGCAGCCGCTTTTTTCTTTTCTAGTACTGAAGTAGCTGTAGAATAAAGTCTATAAATACCATTATTAATCGCTTCTTTAATACTAAATGCTGAAGCATCCTCTTTGTTATATGCAATAAACAATAACTCAGCCAAATCTTCACTTCTTAAAATTTCTGTTTCAATTCCGCAAGAAGCAATAGCACCTTGAAGAGTTTTGCATCTAGTATATAATTCAGAATAAGCAACATCTTTTGCTTCATCAGCATTAAAGTTTCCTGTAAGACCCATTTCTAAAGTTTCATACGAAACTACCATATAATATTTTCTTTGAAGGATGTTTCTATTTGAGCTCATTCTCTCTATGTAATTTACGATATCGTTACCATAGTCTAACAAGTTTCTTCTCTTTTTAACTTCATAATCCATTTGTTGTCTTTGTCCAGAAGTAAGATTTGGGTTAGTAGTTTTAGCTCTAGCAACTGCATCTATAAACTTGTCAGCCTCGTATTTTAGTGTATCTAATCTGTCACGATATTTTTTAATACCTTCTGAAAGATCCAATGTACGAGATTGAACATAAAGTTGAATTGGAAATTTTAAAGTATTTAAAAAGCTTGCGAAGCCTTCTTCAACAGCAAGCATTTCATTTTCAGACATAAGGTCATAGTTGACGCCTTGACATTTAATAACCATACAAAATCTTGTTCCATTATCTTGTATAATCATATCATCTTCAACTTTATCAAATTCCATGAAATCTCTAATTTTTTCAGCACGAGCATTCATGGTTTCTTCTTTTCTCTTTTGTTCTTCTTGAGCTCTATAATCAGCAACTTCTTGAGTAGCCGTTCTTCCTCCTTTTTTTCTTTGGAAAAATATAACTGCTAAAGCACCTATAGCTACACCAAGGATTAAAAATAGAAGCGTTAGCACCATACTACCCATATCTTCCATCATCATTTTGAAACTCCTCCTTTTTCTTTTGTCCTTCAAAAAATTATTCTGTCACATCACTATTTTTCTTTTCTTCTTTTTTATTCAATAACAATTTTTCAAGTTGAGATTCTTGATGTTCTTCAAACACATCATCTTCACCTGTTTGAATTACATATTTTTTCTTATTTGAACTAAACTTTAAAAATGCAATTAATACTTCCCTAATATATAACCCGCCAACTTTTTTAAAAAATGGAGAGCCCCCATTATCTGGCACTTTAACTTGACCTATCATAAATCCAATAAAGCCAAAAACAGCTGCTACACAAATGCCAGCGAATGTCTGTCCAATTACATTACTTATTATCCAATAAAAAGGCATTCCAATTACTAATCCAATTAACGTTCCAACTAATCCTTGAAACGTGAAGAAAATAAATAATCTATCTTGCCCTTTTACATTTGCTCTTGGTATCAAATGAGTTCCCAATTTAAAGCACCTCCATGAAATTTAAAAGTCTTCTAAAATCAATTTTGAGCACAATATCCCCTAGGATAAAATAATCTATAGAAATTATATCAATTCTAATTATTTTTGAACATAAAAAAATCGCCTTTCGGCGATTTTTAATATTGTTGTAATGTTTGTAATAATAGCACAAATTAGGTAGCAGCTGTACCACCAGATAACATACCCCAAATCCAAGTTGCAATTGGTCCAGCTAATGCTACTAAAGCACCACCAACAATCATAGGAACAAGCATGTCTTTTGCTTTTGCTTTTTCACCAGCACCTGCTGTAAGAAACTTAAAGCCGGCATAAACAATCATACCTATAGCAACAACAATACCAACTGCAGATACTGCACCCAATATGTTGTTTACAACATTAACTACTTCGCTTGGAAGTGTTTGTGAACTAGCTGTTCCAACAGTAGCAAACGCCATTTGCATACTTGCTGTAATAGCACTTGCATATAGGCTACTTGTTAATAATTTCATTTTTTTCATAATAATCTCCTCCTTAAAAATATATTATATATATAAACTATATAATACCCGTAAAAATATTTAAAAAGCCTGGTAAATCAAATGGCCCATCTGGGGTAACACCCGTATCAGTAAGCATTCCCATTATCCAATTACCAACTACTAACCACATTGTACATATAAATACACCTATGCCCCAAGGTAATAGCGATTGCATAGCATCACTTCTTTTATTTGCTACACCAAACATAAACTTAAATCCTATTTGTGCCAATTTAAAAACACATATCATAAAAGCAAAAATCGTAAGGACATTAACAATTTTTCTTAATGTAGCATAAACACCATCGTCGCCATCATCTTCTGATAAATGTGTATATGCAGAGCTTAGTTCCTCTTCAGCTGTAGTGGAAGCCATAACACTTGATGAAAAGCCAATAAAAACCATAACTACCAATACACATGCAATAAATCTATTAAAATTGCTCTTTATCATTAGCATCACCCGCTTTCCGCATATAGCAACATTATAGCACAAATTTCTCACTTTTTCAACGCTTTTAATAATTGGTTGACAAATAAGCCAAAAGAATATATAATAAATAAGCGTTGTTAAGGCGGAATAGCTCAGTTGGCTAGAGCACCCGGTTCATACCCGGTAGGTCGTAAGTTCGAATCTCACTTCCGCTACCAAATAGAGCTAGTTTTATTCTAGCTCTTTTATTTTTATATAATCAATATTATTATTATTTTTTTAATACATTCGTAATAAATATGAAATACATGCGGGCATAGTTCAATGGAAGAATACTGTGCTTCCGACCCAGGGATGTGGGTTCAATTCCCACTGCCCGCTCCAACTTTAATTAGGAGGATTTATGTCTTTTTTAAAAAACAAATCACTTAAACTAATTGTTATTTTCGTTTTATGCACATTTCTACTCTTTATTTTAAATATCTCACGTAACTACTTGGATTTTGATGATTCCTTAAACTATCACTTTATTCGAGGAATATTAAATGGATTAGTACCATATAATGATTTAAATATAATAATTACTCCTCTATTTCATTATGTAGGTGCATTATTTTTGCTTGTATTTGGTTCCTCTGTTTATATTTTCTATTTGTATGGCAGCATGATAGTTGCATCTATTTTTTTGCTAATTTATATGATTTTTGAAAAGAAAATTGATGATATATACTTAAGAAGGATGTTTTATGTTTTATTATTGCTTTTTCTTTATGTGTTATCCTCACCTAATTACAATACACTTTTCTTTATTTTTACAATTTTGATTATATTAATTGAAATTTTTAATAACTTTAAATCATCATATTTAAAACACTTTGTAATTGGAGTTTTATTGGGACTTAGTGTACTATCAAAGCAATCTTATGGTATATATATTGTTATAGGTTACTACCTATTTTTGCTTTTTTCACAGTTTAAAAAAGGATTTTTAAAAAAAGCATTTTTTGTCACGACAGGTGGCTTATTAATTGCATCACTATTTGTAATATACTTAATTGCTTTTAATAATTTTAATAGTTTTATAGACTATTGTATGGGTGGAATTAATGATTTTGCTTCAAACAATGGTTATTATTATACTGGACTAACGTTAGCTCCTATCATTGTAAATATTTTAGCTATTGTATTATCAATCATTTGCTATGTAAAATCAAAAAACAACACATTCCTTTTGGGCTGTTTTTTATGCATTTCATCTACTTTTTTTGTTTTCCCTCTTGGAAACACTTATCATGTTGTATTATCGATAATAATACCGTTTATATTTTTATCTTTCATAGTACAATTCTTTTCAAAAGGAATAAAATATGATAAAGCAATAAATCTATTACATGTTATTTGTGAATCAGTTTTTTATATAATAATTATTATCCTCTTATATATTACATTGAAACATTCATTGCATTTAAATTATTATAATATTTCTGATCCTTATTCTAAATTAGGATTCATTATGAATATTTCTAAAGAGCAAGTGGATAATATAATTAAGGTTGATGAGTATATTGTTAAAAAGAAAAATGAAGGTTATGATGTTTTTATTTTATCTGCGAATGCTTCACTTTATTATCTTCCTATAAATGTTTTTACAGAATTTGATTTAATTACATACGGGAACCTTGGTAGCGGTGGAGTTGATAAAACAATTAACAGACTCTCTAATATTAAAAAACCTCTCTTCTTAAAAGCAGAACTTGGACAAACAACTTATCAAGAACCAAAAGAACTTGAAGACTTTGTTGTTAATAATTATAAAATGGTTGGCGAAATCGGAGATTTTAGAATCTTTACTAAATAAAGGAGTGATGCCGAAGTGGTCATAACGGGCCTGACTCGAAATCAGTTCTGCGGGAAACCGCACGTGGGTTCGAATCCCACTCACTCCGCCAATTTGTTTTAAAACCCCTTTATAGGGGTTTTTTTATCTTTATTTTGCAATTGATTAGGAATATAATAATTATAAATAATTTTTATATGGAGAAAACACATGAAAAAAATAGATATAGTTGTTCCAATTTTTAATGAAGAAGATATGATTGGACTTTTTTTAAATAGGCTTTGTAACGTAATAAATAATTTAAAGAATTATCAATTTGAAATTCTTTTTATAGATGATGGTTCTAAAGATAAATCTTTAGCAATTTTAAAAGAATGCAAAAAATTAGATAATAGAATAAATTATATATCTCTTTCTAGAAACTTTGGTAAAGAAGCAGCATTGCTCGCTGGAATAGACTACTGTGATGGTGATGCTGTAATTTTTATAGATGTAGATTTGCAAGATCCTCCTGAAATAATTCCAGAAATGATTTCAAATTGGGAAGAAGGATATGAAGATGTTTATGCCCAAAGAAAAACCAGAAGAGGAGATTCTTTCCTTAAAAAACTAACTGCTAAACTATATTATTTTACTCTTCAATCAGTAACTTCGGTTGATATACAAAAAGATACTGGTGATTTTAGATTACTAGATCGAAAATGTATCGATGCTTTAAAAAACGTACGAGAAGTTGCTAGAAATTCAAAAGGCATATTTAGTTGGATAGGCTTTAAGAAAAAAGCTATTTTGTATGATAGAGAGCCTAGAAAAGCTGGTAAATCAAAATGGAATTATAAAAAGCTATTTCGCTTAGCTGCAGATGGAATCACATCATTTACTATTTCACCTCTTAGAACATCAATTTATATAGGAATTCCTGTTTTAATAACCTTCTTTGGTTTTTTTGCTTATTATTTAATTAATCACAATACGTTTTCAGAAGAAATTTCTTTTCAAAATATAATTATTCTTTTGATATTATTATTTGCAGGAATTCAAATAATTCTCTTTGGAATAATTGGCGAATATTTAGGAAGAATCTTTTTAGAAACCAAGCATAGACCTCTTTATTTAGTAAGAGAAGAGTCGAAAACGAAAGCCAAATAATTCTTATTTTTTATTGCTAATTTTATTGTTGATTTTTGTAAAATATACTAAAATTATTATAACGATATTCCGTAATGGAATTATATTTAAGGGAGGTCTTATAAATGACAAAAGAATTAGGTAAAAAGATGGCATGTGAGTTTATTGGCACATGTGTGCTAGTATTATTTGGTTGTGGTACAGCAGTATTTTCTGGCTGTAGTGCAGAAAACGGAACAGGATGGATTCTTACAGCCCTAGCATTTGGTCTTTCAATTATAGCTATGGCATATGTAATTGGTAATGTTTCAGGATGTCATATCAATCCAGCCGTTTCTCTTTCAATGCTTATTCGCGGAAAAATGAATATTAAAGAGTTTCTTTTCTATGTAATAGCTCAAGTTCTTGGAGCTTTTGCAGGTGCAGGATTATTATATTCATTCATAGCTTTAAGTGGTAAAGAAGTTACCGCTTTGGGTACAAACGGATTTGGAAACGTTGGTATGTGGGGTGCATTTTTAGTTGAAGTTATTCTTACTTTTGTATTTATTTATCTAATAAATGGTGTTACTTCTGATGAAACAAAATCTAATTGCGCCGGCCTTATGATTGGTCTTACTCTTACATTTGTTCATATTTTAGGCATTCCTTTAACTGGAACATCAGTAAACCCTGCTAGAAGCTTAGCACCAGCTGTTTTGCTTGGCGGCGAAGCCCTTTCACAAGTTTGGGTATTTATAATTGCTCCATTTGTAGGTTCTGCGATTGCTGCATTTGCGTATAAATTATTAAATGAAAAAAAATAAAATATCATTAATAAGAGCGATTTAAATTCGCTCTTATTTTTTTGCAATTTATAATTCCAAAAAGTGCTCTAATTCCTTATTTCCAAATTGTTACATTATCATTACGAAAGTTGTAGCTATTACGATAATAATATATAATTTTTATAGGTTATATATTGATAAATATATATTAAGGAGTTATACGAATGAAAAATAATTACAAAATTAAAGCAATACTTTTGTACAATATTTTAATAATAATAACTGGAATATTTTTTAGTGCTCTTATTCCATCAATTTTAAACTATCCACCTGACTCTATAAATAACGAGTTTGAAACCACAATAGATATGGGGTTAAATTACTATGTGCAAGCAGGCTTTGTTATAGTAGTAGTAACATCCTTTTCAACTTTATACTTATTAACTATGCTTAGAAAAGCAGAAAAATATAGATTATATGTTGGTAAAACTGATGAAGAAAGTATCAAAAAACTAGAAGAAGTAAAAGCAAGATGCTTCAAAGATCCTTACAAAATATATATAACTCACGTTTTTGTACCTAACATAGTAATGATGATTACTTTAGGAATTACCGGAACATCTTTGTCATTAACATTAAGTATAGGGATTTTGCTATTCTCATTATTCTTAGTTATTGCATTATTAGCATATATTTTCTCAAAAAAAATATTAAACCAAATTTTATTTGAGTTAAACAATCAAAAAAAATATAAAAATATGTTTGGAACAAGATTTGCATCAAATATATTTTTGTTTTTCTTCCCTCTTATTTTTGTAGCAATTTCATTTTTAGCTATTGTATCAGGAAGTTTATTAGATAAAGAACGTGGAAATTCTATATTCGACAATTACTTAAATAAATTTGAACTTGGCAAACAAAATATTGAAACTACACAAGATATTACAAGTTATTTGTTTTCAATCAAGAAATATAATGAAGATGATGTTTACTTTATTATTACTAGAGATGGTGTTGTTTATCAAGATCAAGAAACCGATGGTTTAGATGACTTCTTTATAAAATATACATATAACGTTGCAAAAGACCATAGAACGTATGGCTACTACGCAAGCAACTTACAAGCAGTTTACTATATGGTTACAATTAACGGAGTAGATTATGCATATGGAATTTTATATAACTGCTCGGCTAACCAAACAACTCAATTTTTAACATATTCGTTTTGTATCTTATTCATAACAACTTTGTTTTTAGTATACTTTTCTAAAAATATTGCTATGCAAGTTATGGAAGTATCTGAAAACATGATGATTGTTGGAAATGGTAAGAATATTGATTATGATAAAAAAATGACGGTCGTATCAAACGATGAACTAGGAGATTTAGTTATATCGTTTAATAAAATTTTAGATATCGAGAAAAAGCATAATGAACAAATGGAAAAGAACCAAGAAATTCTTGTTGAACAAGAAAGACTATCATCTCTTGGACAATTGATTGGAGGAATTGCTCATAATTTAAAAACACCTATAATGTCAATTTCAGGTGCTTCAAAAGCAATAGATGATTTGATATATGAATTTAATGAGTCAATTGGAAATCCAAAAGTAACCGAAACAGATTTTCATGATATTGCTACTGAAATGCGCGAATGGAACGACAAAATAGAAGTTTATTTAGACTACATGACTGAAATTATTAATACAGCAAAGGGCCAAGCCGTTTCAATGAATGCATCTATGGTTACAGAATTTAACATTAAAGAATTAGTTACAAGAATTCAAATTCTAATGAAAGAACAGTTAATGCAATTTAACTGCGAATTAAACTTGGACAACACTGTTGATAATAATGTTACAATTGCAGGTGAAATAAGTGCAATTATTCAAGTGTTAAACAACCTTATTAATAATGCCATCGAAGCTTATAACAATGTCCCTGGTGTAATAAATCTTAGAATTTATGATGATAAAACTAGAGTATTTATTGAAGTTGAAGACCAAGCTGGAGGAATACCAGAACACATAAAAGGAAAACTATTTAAACAAATGATTACAACAAAAGGTAAAGATGGTACAGGTCTTGGATTATACATTTGTTACTCAACCATAAAAGGCAAATTCAATGGTGACCTATCATTTACATCACAAGTTGGAAAGGGAACAACATTTAAAATAGTATTAAATAAAAATATTTAAAAAAGAAAGTAAGAGGTGAAGAGCATGCATCTTTCTGCTCCTCAAAAAAACGTTTTAGAAACTGAACTGTATTTTAAAAATACATCTATACAAAACATTGGCGGTTATATGTGTTTTGAAAAAGAAATAGACTACGATACTATGAACAAAGCATATAATCAATTACTTAAAAATGCCGATGGACTAAGAATTAAAATTACAAGAAGCAACAACGAGTATAGCCAAGAAATAAAAGAATATAAATATGAAAAATTGGAAAACGTAGGAAACATAGAAGACATAGACAGCACCTGTGACCGTTGGATGCGTATTCCGTTTAATGTCTATGAAAAAATGTATGCATTTAGATTTTTTAAACACAAGGGTAAGTGTGGACTATCCATTATCCTTCACCATTTAATATCTGATGCATGGTCGATTACTTTGGTAGTTTCACGACTTCTCGAATATTATGATTCGTTTTTAAGTAACAAAGAAGTCCCTGAATCATTGCCATCATACAATCTTTTCTTGGAAAAAGAACAAGAATATTTAAAATCGGACAAGTTTCTTAAAGATGAAAAATATTGGGATGAAAAATTTAATGAAAAGCCTGCTTTTGTCTCTTTTGCAAAGAATCATGCTATAAAAAATCCTGTTGGAAATAGAAAATACTATAAAATCGAAAAAAGTTTTCGTGACAAAATTGAAAAATATTGTTTAGATAATTCTATTTCCGTTCCAATATTTTTTGAAGCAATTTTGGCTGTCTATGGAGCAAGAACAAATAATCAAGATGAAATCACATTGTGTTCTCTTGGGCTAAATAGATCTAGCTATACGTTAAAAAATACAATAGGTAATTTTAGCAATATATTACCTATGCGTGTTAAAATTGATTGGAATGAATCGTTTTTAAAGCTTTGTAAAAATATATCAAGTGAGCATTTTGATCTATTTAGACATCAAAATTATCCGTTTCAAAATATAATGCAATCAATATCTGAAAAACACGGAACAACACATATATATGATGTTATGGTTTCTTACCAAAATGCTAAATTCGTGGATGAAACAGAAATTAAATATTCGACAAAATGGGTATTTAATGGTTATTCTGAGCTAAACTTCATGTTTAATATAGGTGATTTGGAAAACACGGGTGATTTTGAAGTAAATATTGATTATAGAGTAGATGCTTTTTCAGCAAAACAAATAGATGATATTTATAACAGATTAATCTATATGGCAAAACAAGTTGTTGAAGCATATAGTAAAGTTAATGAAGACTTATTATTTAAAAATATTGAAATTGTTACCGAAAAAGAAAAAGACGTAATATTAGTTGATTTCAATAACACAAAAAAAGAATATCCAAAATACATGCGTGTATATGATAATCTAGAGTTATTTGCAAAGAAAAATCCATCAAAACCTGCTTTATATTTTGAAGGAAAAATGATGACTTATGGTGAATTTAATGAAAAAGTAAATTCACTTGCAAATGCAATAATAGATAAAAAAGTTGGAAGAAATAATATTATTGGTATAATGTTTGAACGTTCATTTGATATGCTAATTGCAATTTATGCTGTTGTAAAATCAGGAAACACATATATGCCAATTGATCCGCACTTCCCAGCAGATAGAATTGCATTTATGCTTGAGGATAGTAAAGCTCCAATTATATTAACAAACAAAAAATATCAAGATGCGTTAGATATTTCAACATTAGAAGAAAACAATTGTACTGTAGTATGCTTAGATTCATTTGACTACAAAAAATATAGTAGTGAAAATCCAAATTTGGATATTTCTTCAAAAGATACAGCATATTGTATATATACATCTGGGTCTACTGGAAAACCAAAAGGTGCCGTAATAAGACATCATTCTGTAATTAATCGTATCTTTTGGATGCATGATAAATATGAGCTTAAAGAAGAAGATATTATCTTACAAAAAACGCCATATACGTTCGATGTTTCTGTTTGGGAATTATTCTGGTGGAGTATGAAAAATGCTTCTTTGAGAATTTTAATTCCAGAAGGTCATAAAGACCCAGAAGCAATTGTTAATGCTGTGTATGAATCAAAAGTAACACACATGCACTTTGTACCGTCTATGTTAAATGCATTTTTAGAATATATTTCATCACACAAACAAGACATTCCAAAACTTGCTTCTTTAAAATATGTTTTTGCAAGTGGTGAAGCACTACAGAGTGAACATGTTAAAAAATTTTATAATCTATTGGGTGAAAACGGAACAACTCTTCACAATTTATACGGTCCAACAGAGTGTACTGTTGATGTTTCATATTATGATTGTGATAAAAATAGTATTCCAGAATCAATTCCTATTGGAAAACCTGTAGATAATACACAATTATTAATATTAGATAAGGCCTGTAAATTATTACCTATTGGTGTTCCAGGCGAATTACATATAAGTGGTGATTTAGTAGGAAATGGTTATATTAATAGAGAAAGCTTAACAAAAGAAAAGTTTATAAAGAATGATTACTATGATTATCCAACAATGTATAAAACAGGAGATTTATGTTCTTGGGCTGAAGATGGAAACATTGAATATTTAGGAAGAATGGATAATCAGGTTAAAATCCGTGGTCTTAGAGTAGAACTAGGAGATATTGAAAATGCAATATTAAAAGATACTAATATTTCAGAATGTGTTGTGACAGTTGTTGAAAAATCTGGTGAAAAATATCTTTGTGGCTATTTCTCATCTAATAAAACCATTGAAGAAAAATCTTTAAGACAACGTTTAACTAAAGAATTGCCAGAATATATGGTTCCTTCATATTTTGTATGTTTAGAAAAGCTTCCACTAAATGCTAATGGCAAGATTGATAGAAAAGCATTACCTCTTCCAGACTTTTCAAATAATGAAGAATATATTGCTCCAGAAAATGATTTAGAAGAAAAGATTTGTGAATGTGTTTGTAAAGTATTAAAAATCGAAAGAATAAGTGTATTAGCCGATTTATTAACATATGGTCTAACTTCATTAGGAGCAATACTTCTTTTAACTGAATTTTCAAACCACGGAATCGAAATAAAGCTAAAAGATTTATATGATAACAAAAATGTTCGTTCACTTGCGAATATGCTAAAATCTAGCTCAATAGCCGAAGATGATTATTCAGAAGATGAAGACTATAAAGATATTTCAGATATACAAAAAATAAAATCAACACATAAAGACTCTGGTGATATATTGCTGACTGGAGCAACTGGATTCCTCGGAATTCACTTACTTAAAGAGTTATATAATAAGTATCCTAAAAAGAAAATTTATTGCATAATTAGAAATGCTCCTAAATTTGAAAACTTCTTAAATATATATACAACTATTAAATCAAATGATGAAAGAATAGTTGCAATAAATGGAGATATTACCCAAAAGGACCTTGGTTTGGGAGAAGAATTGTATAACAAACTATCAAAAGAAATAGGCGAAGTTTATAATTCAGCAGCTAATGTATCTTTCTTCTGCCCATGGGAAGAATCTGAAAAAATAAATTATTATGGAACAGTAAATTTAGTGGATTTTGCGCTTAAAGCGAATGCTAAATTACATCACATTTCTACAATAAGTGTTTCAGGAGATATTCTTACAACTCAAAGAGTAAGTCATCCTTCTTTTTCAGAAAACACTCTATACATAGGTCAAAGATATAAAGAAAACGTATATGTTTATAGTAAATATTTAGCTGAGAAATATATTATTGACAACATTAGAAAGCACAAATTAAGTGCCAACATATATAGGCCACCTAATATCACATGGAGAGCTTCTGATGGTTTGTTCCAAACAAACTACAATCAACACGACTTGCACTTACTAACTAAAGTAATGTATTCATTGAAGGTAGTACCTAATGAGTTAAAAGATGAATTATTATATTTAACTCCTGTAGATGATTTGGCAAAATCTATTGTACTTTTGGGAAGCAATGAAAAAGAAAATCATGTATATAATTTGATTGCGGATTCAAGCCCATCTATTAGTGATTACATGAGTTCACTAGTAAAAATAGATTATAAGTCGTTATCTTCATTATATGAAAAAGCAAGATCAGATGTCTCAAACTCTGATATGCAATTTGTATCTATGTATTTAACAGGATTGCTTAAAGATCCAAAAAGTTTGATGGTCAAGATTGATTATGCTTATACTTCAGATATTCTTGCTAAAAACAACTTTAGTTGGCATGATATCTCAGATGAATATATTAAGTATTGGCTTAAAATAGAGTCAAAATAATTTTAAAAAAATAATATTTAATAAAAGAAAGTGTTTTATAATAAAACACTTTCTTTTTGGTTCACATAATTTTAATGTTGCGTGCTTTAGACATGTATATTTGTAAAAATAATTAATATATGATAGAATTAATAATACAAAGAAATAATTTAAAAAAGGGAGATAAGTTTTATAAAATAAAACAAAATATATGAGATTAAAAGATAATGTTGAAAAAGAAGATTACAAAATAATAGTTGTAGATGATGAACCTGGTATTATTGATGCTATTACTATGTTTTTAAACAAATATCATGTATATGGCTACACAAATCCTCTTGAAGCAATTGAAGCTGTTAAAAAAGAACATTTCGATTTAATGCTTCTAGACTTTTTGATGATGCCTATTCATGGTGACCAAGTTGTAGAAGAAATTCGTAAATTTAACAACACTTTATACATACTGTTATTAACAGGTCACAAAGACTTAGCACCACCACTTGAAACAATCAAAAGACTAGATATTCAAGGTTATTGTGAAAAATCAAGCAAGTTTGATCAGTTACTATTATTAGTTGAATCAGGTATAAAATCAATCGCTCAAATGCGTTTAATTAAAGAAATGAATGAACAATTGGTTGAAGCTAATGCTCAACTTAAAGATGCATATTACGGAACGATTGAATCGCTTCGTTTAGCTGTTGATGCAAAAGACTCTTATACAAGAGGACATTCAGATAGAGTATCTTATTACTCTGTATTAATCGGAAAACAGTTAGGATTATCTGAAGAAGATTTAGATATATTAAAGCAAGGCGCTCTATTCCATGATGTAGGTAAAATTGGTATTCCAGATGCAATTTTGCAAAAACCTGGAAAGCTAACTGATGATGAATATGATGACATTAAAAATCACCCATCAATTGGTGCAAAAATACTTGGACCTGCTAAAATATTTGAGCCACTTATTCCAATGGTTCTTCACCATCATGAAAGATATGATGGTAGAGGTTATCCAGGAGGCTTAAAAGGCGAAGAAATTCCATTTATGGCTCGTATAGTATGTGTTGCAGACTCATTTGATGCTATGACATCAGATAGAGCTTATAGACCTAGATTTACAGTTGTTAAGGCCATGGAAGAAATGGAAAACTGCAAAGGAACACAATTTGATCCTGAACTAGTAGATGCATTTATGATTGCAATGAAAAATAATAAAGAACAGGTTATAAAAGATTTAGGATTAGAATATTAAAAATAAAAAAGAGTTTTAGATTAGTTCTAAAACTCTTTTTTAATTCATTATTTATTACTCATACCATATATGTCATAAATTTGGTCAGTATATTCATTCTCATCTTTATATACATATATAGGGGATTCCATATTTAAAAATGGTTTTCCACCTTTTATGCCTTCAATTAGAACTAGATTTGCAGCCTCACCTACTTTAGGATATATTAATCTCATTCTCTTAGGTTCTAGTCCATGCTTTCTTAAACTGCAAAAAATATCTGTCATTCTTTCAACTTTATGAACCATGCAAAAGCTTCCACCAAAATTTAACTCTCTAGATGCTTCTTTTATAATATCGTCTAGAGTACAAGATATCTCGTGACGAGCTATTGTTTTACTATCCTTTTCATTTATTATTCCGCTACCCTTTGGCTTATATGGTGGATTGCAAACAACCAAATCAACGCTACCAGATTGAATATCTTTTTTAATTTTTAACAAATCTTTATTGATTATTTGAATCTTATTTTGAAGATTATTTAGTTCAATAGAGCGATTTGCAAGTTCAGCACTATATTCTTGAATTTCTACTCCAATTATTTCTTTTGCTTTTGCAAGTTTAGCAGATAAAAGAATTGCAATTACTCCATTACCTGTACACAAGTCGACTACTCTTTTATGCTTTTTTGCTCCTTTAGCAAAATCAGATAAAAGAACACTATCAATTCCAAAGCAAAAATCTTTAGAGTTTTGAATTATCTTTAAATTATTTAGTTGCAAATCATCTACTCTTTCGTTTTGTTTTAATTTCATAATACACCTTTAAACGATTAGTAATTTAGTTATTCATAGCCGAAAAAACAACTAATGCCATAAAGTCTAGTACAACTATTGTTGCTGAAATGATAAGTAATATCTTTAATACTTTATTAAACTTTTCAAATTTACCATTTCTTTTGTGGACTATAAAAAATATCAATTTTAAGACTATTAAGACTAAAGTAACTATTGTCAACGCTCTAAAGCAGCCTACTAATAAAGCACAGATTGTATCAATTACTCTAGTACCCGGTACATAGCGCATACCATGTCCGCTCGGATCTTCATCTGCTAATATTACATCTGCAAACGCCATACTACCAAGCATTGTAATAATTAATAAAATACTATATATCTTTTTAAGCATAATTACTACTCCTCTATTATATTAATAATGCTAATTAGTCCATTAAAATCATATTCATCAACACTTACTTCATATCTTTTAGCATTATCAATCTTATTTAATTCGTCAATACCATCTAAAGCTATTGGGCCATATTTATCTACTTCCTCTTTATTTGCATTATGTACCTCAACTTGAGAAATGAGCGACCTAACATCCGATGGCGTTTTTTCTTTGCCAATATAATTTTTAAATTCCGCATTAAAAGCCATAACTTCTTGTGCGCTCATTGTAGGCATATATCTCATTCCATGACTTATTTCAGGTTCTGGCATTATAGCCGGTAATATTAATACTAATAAAATAAAAGCTACAACTATTAAAGCAACAAATAATCCTTTTTTAGATTTTACTTTTTTTGTAACCATTATGATTCCAACAAGAGCAATAATAAAAATAAATATGGAGCATATCAAATATGCCATTTCAAAAGAAATATTTTTACCAAACATTTCATAATGCCCATCAAACAATGTAACAACATCTGCTAAAGCACAACTTCCAAATACAGAAAGCATCATCAATATCAATCCAAACACTTTTTTAATCATAACTAAAACCTCCATTACTTTTTATATATATCTACTATTATATCAAAATACGTTTCTTGTGGATTTACCATATTATACCACTTCATAGGCGGAAAAATATTTTTGTATTCTTCAAATAAAAGTCCTCCATCATATATATCAACAAAATACTGTTTTCCGTCTTCTGAGATATCATTGTCAAAATCTACGTATTTGTTTCCGTTAAACTCAAACTCAACCCCATCAAATTGCAATATTCCGCCAAAATCATTTGGAACAAACCATGTTACATGGCCAATTATATTTTTTTCAATTGTTTCATAATGTTTATATAGTTCAATCGATGCAAAATTAAGTTCTTTATTATGAATATAAATATTATTAAATTTAATAAACACATCATCATTTATATTTAATCTAACCAAAGAATTAGGCGCATTTAATTCCACCGTAGCTGTATCTAGGAATTCTTGCGACTTTTTTGACAATTTAATTAAATAATTGTCTCCGCTTGTTTCTTCTACAATACCTCTAACATTTAAATGTGGAATCTTTACAATTCCGCTTATCTTCTTTTAGTTTCAGAGAATAGCCGTGATAAGCACTCAATCTCGTTTCTCCCTTTAGAAATAAAATCTATATCATACGTACCATAAATAAATGATGCTGCGATTATTATTAATATTACTATCACTATAATTAGTTTTTTCATTTCATATTCTTTCTCTAATCGTTTAAATTATATTATTGATTAACCATGTTTCTTCATGTGGCTTAATTATTACCACCATATAATATTCCTAAAATCCATGTATAAACCGGATAAGAGAATAATATCACAAAAGATGTTATAAGCGTTATTATAGATATTTTTTTGAACGTAGCATGTCTATTTTTGTATTTTTCATCACCACTAGTCTTATATCTCTTATAATAATAAGCCCTTACTATATATAATAATATTGAAATAGCAAAGACAATTATCGATGCCGAACGTGTTATATCATAAAATAGATTCGGTCTGAAATTATCATATGCTTCTTTAGGAATCGCATTTGCATAACAAATACTATTTAAAAGAAAAACAATTATTGGAATTATTATTTTCATTACAATCTCCCCCTATAACACAAAACTCGACATATATGATAAATAATTGGCACTTAATGAAAGTAAGAACGCGTTTGACCATTTAGTATTTAGCATATATTTATATAATGCTGCTTCAATTGCCCATACAACAAGTTCAGCTATGGTAATAATAATCCAAAATAAATCATATGTCATACCATTAACCTTGCCTAAAAATCTTGCAAACACGTTAATTGATGGATTTGTAAGCACATTTACTATTATTGCCGGTATTATAATTATTCTTTTTTTCCAAAAAGCAAATATTGATTTATTCTCTTCATCTTTTACAAATAGCCATAATAATTGCACAATTGGATATTCAATTAAAATCGTAAGGCTCAATGGCCAAAGTAAATTAAGCACGTATTCCATTTATTAACCTCTGTTTGTTAGATTAATTTTATATCTTTTATAAAACGTTACTATAACACTAATTATTATTGCAGCGAAAAACAAAACCTTGATTACAACTAATTCGCCATCATCTTCTGGTTTAGGATTAGTAATAGGTCCTGGCCATGGCTCTCTTATTAAATCTGCCAAAGCAACACTTGCGACTAATTTTATCATAACTAAAAATGACACTATTTTTCTCATATCACATTTCTCCTTTTTCATATTTTTTAAACGCAAAGAAAATCGAAATAATTGCAAGTATTATGCTAACAATCAACACTGCAAAATTATTCATAGTATTTGGAATCATACAAATCAAATATCCTATAAATAAGAATAATGTGTTTAACCCTACCATAGTTGCTATATATTTTAAGTTGCATTTTTCCAATATAAGAAGTGTTATAGACATTGGTATATTAAATAAGAATATTCCCAAATAGCCAAAAAATGGCACTTTAAATCCTATAATCAAGCTTATGCAAGCAAATAGCAAAGCAAATAATGCAGTCTTCTTTAATCCAATTCTATCGCCTATAAATCCACCAAATGCTTTCCCAAGTACTACCAAGATAGTATAAATGAGCCCAATTACAAATCCTGTTTTCCAATCATATACTATTGCACTTCCGCCTATTGATCTTACTATTATAGATACTCCAATTAGCAAAGCAATTGAGATAATATCATGAAGTTTAAATAATATCTTTCCTTCTTTTATTTCATTTTGCTCTTTTTCCAAATATGGAAGCTCATCTTTTTGTACAAATGCCAAAAGAATAATTGCAACTACTATAAGAATTATTGGAATAAAGGTTGGAACTAATGCTTGCCAAAACATTGTGCCTAGGAATATCCCCATAGCACCTGGAGCAACAAATAGTCCATTTAAGAAGGCTTTCCCTTTACTATTATTATATGCATTTACTCCACCTTCTAAATGAAACAAACCATTACCTATTCCAACTATACTAGCTAAAACTATTGCATTTCCAAAGCCTATTGCATAACAAATTCCTATTAAACAAAAACCAATAATTCCCACATATTTATATAATTTCAATTTGTCCATTACAAATCCCATTGGAACTTGAAATGCAAAAGCGAAAAAGTTGTACATAATTACTTCTGCAATATAAATATGCTGCATAAATTCTCCATTTTCGTCAAAACAAAAAGTAGGTGCAACGCCTAGAACAAATATACAACTAACAAAATCTACTAAAAAATGGCAAATTGAATATATGCTCATTGATTTAATTAACTTCACTATAAAACACTCCTATTTATTTAATTTATTCTCTATGATTGGTTCAGTATCCTTAAAAACACGCATAGAATCATTCGTAGCTTTTATAAAGTCTGTCACATATACATCGTCTTCAAACAAATAAACACTACAGTCCATACTTCCTAATCTTCTTTTTGGATTAAAATTTAAAGTTGGTGTTTTAAACTCTTTTTGATTTCCAGCTAAATCAGTATATGAAACATAAACACAATACGTATCCGGTAAATCTATGCTACCTGGATCGACACCCCACGCGATAATCTTTCCAGTTACTTTGGTCCCTTTCTTTCTTATTTCTTTATATTTTTTTATCTTTTTTCCTACAACAAGATAAACTATTAAAAAAAACACTGTTCCCATTAATCCAATCATAATTATAAGAGCTATGACTTCGGCAATTATATCTCTTATAGACTTTTCAAGAAAAGCCTTTGGATTAGCAATTAGTGCAACAATTAAAAGTGCAATCATACCATATAATAGGTATCTATATACAAAAACACTATCCTCATCTAAATAACGTAATTTTTTCATTTTTTCACTCCTTTATAAATATTATAACTTTAAAACGTAGCAAAAAACAATATATACTTAAAACAAAAAAGCTAGGAAAATCCTAGCTTTTTATATTATTTGATAACTATTGTATACATTCTTCCCGGAATGTAAATTTCTTTTACTATTTCTTTTCCATCGATGAATTTTTTTACATCGTCATTAGCTTTAGCTACCTCTTCAACATCTTCTTTAGATGCATCTTTATGAACCAAAATTTTTCCACGTAATTTTCCATTTATTTGAACTGGAATTTCAATTTCATCATCTATTGTTTTAGTTTCGTCATATGTAGGCCATGATTCATTTGCAATTGTTCCACTATGGCCTAACATCTCCCACAATTCTTCAGTAATAAATGGAGCTACTGGATTTAGAACTTTTACAAATCCTTCTGCATATTCTTTTGGTAAAGAATCTTCTTTGTAAACAGCATTTACAAATATCATCATTTGAGAAATAGCAGTATTAAATTGAAGTGTTTCATAATCCTTTGTTACTTTCTTAATAGTTTGATGATAGATTTTCTCTAAGTTTTTATTTTCAGTTTCACTTACTTTTCCACTTTCAAAGATTCTATATACTCTTTCTAAGAATTTTCTAGCACCTTCTACACCTGTCTTGCTCCATGGCTTATCTGCTTCTAAAGGACCCATAAACATTTCATAAAGTCTTAAAGTATCTGCACCATATTCATTAACTACATCTAATGGATTTACTGCAAATTCAGGATAACGTTTACCCATCTTGATTCCGTTTTCACCTAATATCATTCCTTGGTGAACAAGCTTTTTAAATGGTTCATTTGTTGGTGCAATTCCTTTATCAAATAAGAACTTATTCCACATTCTAGAATACAATAAATGTCCTACGGCATGCTCTGGTCCACCAACATATAAATCAACTGGCATCCAATGTTTCATCAATTCTTTATCTGCAATTTCTTTTTCATTGTGAGGGTCAATATATCTTAAGAAATACCAGCTTGATCCTGCTGAACCAGGCATAGTATTTGTATCTCTTTTTCCTTTTTTACCATCAATTGATACATTTACCCAATCTACAGCATTAGCAAGTGGTGCATTTCCATCATGTGCTTTATAATCTGTTAAATCAGGTAAAACAAGTGGAAGTTCTTCATCTTTTAAACAAACAATTGAATCATCTTCCATATGAACTACTGGCATTGGTTCGCCCCAATATCTTTGTCTTGCAAATATCCATTCACGAAGTTTATAGTTAATTTTCTTAGTTCCTAAATTTCTTTCTTCAAGCCAAGCAATCATTTTATCTATTGAGTCTTGTTTATTCATACCATCTAAGAAACCTGAATTTATATGTAATCCATCTCCAACATATGCTTCTTTAGATATATCTCCGCCTTCTAAAACTTGAATTATTTCTAGTCCGAATTTTTTAGCAAATGCATAGTCTCTTTCATCATGAGCAGGAACAGCCATTATTGCTCCTGTACCATAAGTTACTAACACATAGTCGGAAATCCATATAGGGATTTTAACATTATTAACAGGATTAATTGCATAACTTCCTGTAAATACACCTGTCTTATCTTTATTTAATTCTGTTCTTTCTAAGTCAGATTTTTTAGCACATTCTGCTTTATAACTTTCAACTGCTTCTCTTTGTTCAGCCGTGGTAATTTTTTCAATTAATGGATGTTCTGGTGAAAGAACACAATATGTTGCACCAAATAAAGTATCACAGCGAGTTGTAAATACTGTAAATTCTTCATCTGTATCTGCAACTTTAAACTTAACTTCTGCTCCTATACTTTTTCCAATCCAGTTTCTTTGTATTTCTTTTGTTGATTCTGGCCAATCAATTTCATTTAATCCATCTAATAATCTTTCGGCATATTTAGGAATATCAATTATCCATTGTTTCATATTCTTACGAACAACTGGAAAACCACCACGTTCACTTTTACCATCTATTACTTCATCATTAGCTAATACTGTTCCTAATTCTTCACACCAGTTAACAGGCATATCTACGCACCTTGCTAGACCATCTTCAACCAATCTTTTAAAAATCCATTGTGTCCACTTATAATAGTCTGGAGATGAAGTTTGAATTTCTCTATCCCAATCATAACTAAAGCCTAATTTTTTTAATTGATTTCTAAATGTATCAATATTTTTTAATGTAAATTCATTTGGATGATGTCCTGTATCTATTGCATATTGTTCTGCAGGAAGACCAAAGCTATCAAATCCCATTGGATGAAGCACATTATATCCTTGCATTTTTCTCATACGAGAAACAATATCTGTTGCTGTATATCCTTCCGGATGTCCACAGTGAAGACCTACTCCTGATGGATATGGAAACATATCTAATGCGTAAAATTTAGGCTTAGAAAAGTCCCAGCTATCAGTTTTAAACGTCTTATTATCCTCCCAATATTTTGCCCATTTTTCTTCAATTCTTTTGTGGTCGTATGCCATTTTGTAATCCCTCTTTCTTCATATTATTGATATTGCTTTTATTTGATGTTATACTGTCGTTAGAAACTGAACCGTCGGTTATGGGTTTAGGTTTTTCCTACGACCTTCCGACCAGTTTCTCAATTAGAACTTGATTGGTTAAGTGGCACAGGCAATTGGAGCCCAGGCCCATTTAACCAGTTTATAGTTCTATTTTTTTACTATCCGAATTTAAATCAAAATGGTTAGATTGCAAGGAAACAAGATGCGAGGAGCGCAGTCGTATGTTATACGTCGAGCACCACAGACATCGTAGTTGACGAAGCAAGATGACCATTTTCATTTAAATTCGAAAAAAACGGCTTTTCGCGCATAAGGACGAAAAGCCGTGGTACCACCTTAATTTATTCTCTTTTTCGCTATAACGGGCGAACCCAAAACATCCAAAAGCAAGTTCATAAACTTCTACTTTAGATTCTCACAGCATTTGAATCATTCTCTTAAAAGCTTTCATTTATTACTACTCTTTTTTCATCTGCTCCAATTTCATAAATTATACTAGATTTTAGCAAAAAGTCAACCTTTTAGCCTTTAAAACCACTATCATAGCACTCGCTTTCTTCATCATTTAGCTCTGCATATACAAGATTTTCATATATAGCCTTTATTAATTCTTCCATTTTTTGATCATCATCTTTAATCTTTTCAATGCTTAAGTAAGAAACTCCGCCACCTAAAGATACACTTTGATAATCCGCTTCTAGTTTAAGCTTTTTAAACACATCTAATTTTTCAGATTTATCAACATTATAAGAACTTAAATAATATCCTTTGTCAGTTATGTCCTTAACTTTGCCATAATTTTCCATATCTATTCTGGCAAACATTTTACAAGAATCAAGAGCTGGCGTAGCATATAGTACAAATCCTAGCCCTGTTTCTTTTCTCCAAGAGTCTACTGCAATTTTTAATTTTTTCAAAAGTTTAATTGCAAACTCGTGACCATCAGGAGATGTATGAGAAACACCCTTCATTATTTTTGTTGTCTCATATATTCCAACGTATCCTAAAGAAATTGTCGAGTAACCATCTTTTAACAAACTATCAATTTTTTCTCCAGATTCTAATCTAGCAATTGCTCCATATCTATAATGAATTGGAGAAACATCAGATGTGGTTCCCAAAAGAGCATAATGTCTACACATTAAAGCTTCAAAGCAGATTTTAAGTCTTTCACTTAATTCATCCCAAAATTTATCTTCATTGCCATCTGCAAATAGAGCAATTTGTGGAAGATTAATTGTAACAACACCTTGATTAAATCTTCCTTCAAATTTATAATTTCCTTCTTTATCTTTCCATGGACTTAAAAAACTTCTGCATCCCATTGGAGAAAAAACGTTTCCAGAGTAATACTTACGCATCATTTTTGCAGAAATAAAGTCAGGATAAATTCTCTCTTTTGCACACTTTATTGCAAGTCTTGTCAAATAATCATATTTTCCACCATTTAAGCTATTATTATCATCAATTACATATACTAGTTTTGGAAATGACAGTGTAACATGTTCACCACTTTCATCTTTAATTCCTTTGATTCTCTGATTCAAGATTTCCTCTATAATCATCGCATTTTCTTTTATATATTCATCATCTTTATCTAAGTATAAAAATAATGTTACAAAAGGAGCTTTTCCATTTGTAGTCATCAAGGTATTAATCTGATATCCAATAGTCTGTACTCCAGAAGATAATTCACTTCTTAATCTTTTTTCTACTATTTTGTCTATAATTTCTTTAGGAATATCTTCTTTGTATTCCTCTAATTCCTTTTTTATTTTTTTGCTACTTTTTCTTAAATATTTACCCAAATGAGAAACGTTTACAGATTGCCCACCATATTGAGCACTAGCTACATTTGCTATTATTTGAGTTGTGACTGTGCATGCAACTTGAAAGCTTTTTGGGCTTTCAATTAGCTTACCATTCATAATAGTGCCATTATCTAACATATCTCCTAAGTCAATTAAGCAACTATTAAAAATTGGTTGCAAAAAATAATCTGCATCATGAAAATATAATATTCCTTCTTCATGTGCTTTTGATATTTTTTCTGGTAACAATATTCTTTTCGTTAAATCTTTTGACACTTCTCCTGCAATTAAATCTCTTTGAATAGATGCAATAACCGTATTTTGACCAGGTCTATTCAAACCTCTATTTTGATTTTTAATAAGTCCTAAAATTGATTGGTCTGTTGAATTGGCTTTTCTTACTAAAGCCCTTGTATATCTATAAATCATATATTTTTTAGCAAGTTCAAAGTGCTTAAGAGCCATTAGTTGCTCTTCAATTATGTCTTGTATATCTTCAACTAATATTCGTTTTTTATCTTGATCCATTACATAGTTAATAATTGATTTTATTTCATCTTTTGTTGCTCTTTCTTTTTCTCTAACCTCTTTGTTGGCTTTTTCAATAGCAATTTCGATCTTTTCTCTATCAAATTCAACGGCTCTTCCGTCTCTTTTTATTACCTTCATTAATTAGCCTCCTATAAAGAAAACGCCTTATTTTTTGCTAAAAATATGTTACCACATTTGTTATATTTTTTTAATTGATTTTTGCCAAATTATTATATATAATTCAATTAATAATTGTTGCAAAAGCAACAATTTTGTCTCAACTGCTTGCTAACACTAGCATGTGGCTTTACTATTATTAATTTGATACTATTAAAATAATCCTAGGAGAGCTAACAAAGATGATAGATATTAACGAAATTTTAAATGCCAAAGATTACTGTCACCAATTCGTAAAAAAAGACTTTGCCAAAGGTGAAACCATCACATCTTATATCGAAAAAAGAAAACAAATCTTTATAATGCTTAGTGGTGAAGCTGCCCTAATTAGATATGATGAAAAAGGAAACAAAGACATTGTTGACTTTTTTAGAGAAGGCAGCGTATTTGGTGAAGCATTTTATAATGTTTATTTAAATAGCGAGTTAAGCGTTGTAGCTACTAAAAAATGCAGCTGTTTATCAATCATGTACGATGATATTGTAAGAAAATGTGATCCTCGTTGCAAATATCATGAAGAACTAACTAGCACACTCATTAATTTATTGTTTGAAAATACTACTCACTTAAATTCTAGAATAGAGGTAATATCAAAAAGAACAATTCGTGAGAAGCTTCATATTTATTTAGAAACTCTTTCTATAGAAAGCTATTCAAATAAAGTAACAATACCATTTTCACTTACTGATTTAGCAGATTTTTTGAGCGTTAATAGAAGTGCCATGATGAGAGAATTAAAAGCATTAGAAGATGATAGAATTATTCAAAAAGTTGGAAAAAACACTTATAGGTTACTTTATAGATAAAAATAAAACCTCGAGCAATGCTCGAGGCTTTTTATTTATGCTGATGTAGTTACCATTTCAAATTCGTTTATAGAATATATACGATTACTTGTAAAATCTACGACCTCAGTTTCATTATCAAAGTCATTCTTTCTCCAAATGATTTTAACCAAATTGTGACCAGAAAGCGCTTCAGATCTTGAATCAACCTTTTTATAAGAAAAGAATGTCTCTTTGGGATTAAATTCAATATCGCCATTATCCAACCTCAAAAAAGCATGCTCTTTCCAGTCGCCCTCTGAAACATTTACAATAATCGCATCGCCACTTGCTAAATGGAAATTATCAAAAAATCCATATTCATTTAGCAAGCTGTATGCTACATTTTCATTATTATATGCTGCTTTATAGTATTCATTATCTGAAAATTCAGCATCCACAGTAGGTACAATTTCTTTGAAAGTCACATCTTTAGCACTAATTTTGCATACAATTTCATCAGAAAGAACAAGCATATTATCTTTTCCGTTCGTATCTTTATAAAAGATAACTCTTGTGCAATTTAATTCCATAGTATCACTATCTTTATAGACATATGATATAAACTGCGGATCTTCATAATTAAAAACCTTTTTATAGCGTGCCTTAAATGCTCCTTTAGAAGAAAGAGTAAAGAAAGAATAACTTCCTTGTTCTTCATCATAGATGACATGAGGAATTCCAGCATCATACAATACATACCTAAAGAAAATCTCATTACTATCGAATGTGATAAATCTTTCTGTGCGAATATCGTACAATGCTCCTTCAACAACAAGTGCAATCTTTCCATCTTGCCGATTTTCCGGAAGATCAATACTAGCAAAGTTTATAGACTCTTTTGCTACAAAGATAAAACGGGGTTTTTCCTGGAATGAAAACACATAGTAAAAGTACTCTCCATTAGCACCAAACAGCTCTAATCTTTCTTTAAAATAATGTGCAGGAATCTTGGGGTACATCCGTGAGTCTCTTGAAAAAACAAGACTTTCTGTGGTCCTGTAACTTCTGAGTTTCCACTCGTTGTTGATCATTTCCATACCATACAGCATCATGTCACACCTCCATTAGTTTTTGTGCATTTATAGACTATTTTGACTTCACAATTATATCATTTTCACTCAAAATGTCAACGAATTATGTAATCTTTACCAGATTTATAAACGTTTTTTACAAATTAGTGATACTAATTGATTATATTTGTACAAACTATTATCCTATTTTATGAACAACAATTTTAGGAGGAGGCAACATGACCAAGATTAATGTGTTCACTGGGCCTATGTTCTCCGGAAAAACCAACCTACTTTTGGGTGCATATGAACGAGCTACTATTGCACATAAAAAAGTTTTGGCCTTTAAACCAAAGCTTGATAATCGGTTTGGTGACAATGTAATTAAAAGTAGGCGATTCGGAGAAATTGAAGCTATTTGTATTTCTTGTATAGAGGATCTTAAAAACTATGATGCTGAAGTTTATATTATTGATGAATTTCAATTTTTAACTGGAGATATTAAAGTAATAGTTCAAATGGCTGATGAAAAAGATAAAGTCTTTTTTATTAGTGGACTTGATATGACAGCTGAGAAAAAACCATTTGGTCATATGCCAGAAATTCTGGCTGTTGCAGATCATGTTGAAAAGTGCGTTGCAATTTGCAATGACTGTGCTGAAGAAAATGCAATATATTCTTATTTTTTAGGCAAGAAAGATACTGATATTGTCGTTGGAAATAATGAATATATACCTCTTTGTAGAAAATGTTATACTAAGAGAATGAAAAAAAGCGCTTTGTAATAAAGCGCTTTTATTTTTTATAATTCTTTTAAAATAGTATCCGATACCATTAATCCTTGAGCTGCCGCTTGAGCAAGGCTTCTTGTAAATCCTGCTCCATCTCCTATTGCAAAATAATTATCTTTTCCAATTAATCTAAATTCATTATCTGCTTCTGGTCGAGCACCATAATATTTGCATTCAATTCCATAAAGAAGTGTGTCATAATTTGCAGTTCCTGGTGCTATATTGTTTAGTGCATGAAGAGTTTCTATTATATTATCTAATTGTCTTTTTGGCATACATAGGCTTAAATCTCCTGGCACAGCACCTTTAAGAGTAGGTTGTACAGTAGATTGTTTTAACCTCTTAGCGTCTGTTCTTCTACCTAATTCTAAATCACCTAGTCGTTGGACAATTACACTTCCGCCCGAAATCATATTAGCAAGTCCGGCAGTGTATCTTGCATATTCAATCGGCTGATTAAATGGCTCTGTAAATCTTGTAGTTGAAAGAATTGCAAAATTTGTATTCTTAGTTTTCTTCTCTTCTGATTTATATGCGTGTCCATTAACTGTTAATATGCCCTCTGTATTTTCAGTTACAACTTCTCCACGTCCATTAAAGCAAAACATTCTACAAACATCACCATATTGTTTTGTTCTATAAAGTACTTTAGGTTCATATATTTTCTTTTCAAAATCTTCCCAAATTGTCGCAGGAAGTTCAACTCTTACACCTATATCAACTTGATTATTCTTAAGATTAACGTTATGAGCCTTACACCACTTACTAAAGAAATGGCTTCCAGCTCTACCTGTTGCAAAAATTATAATATCAAATTTTTCTTCGTATAGTTCTTCTTTATCTTCTTTATTCTTTTGATAAACAAGTTTTTTATCGCCTTCATCTTCAACATTACAAACATTAAAATTAGTCAAAATTTTAACTCTATCTTTTCCAATTTTTTTGATGTTTTCAACCATTTTTACCATAGTGTCAAAATTAGCATCTGTTCCTAAATGTTTACATTCAGATTGTAGCATATGAAGGTCATATTGAAGACAAAACTTTTTTAATTCATTGTTTGGCATAAATCTATCTGTTGTTGCACCATTTTCTACCAAAATAGCATCTGCTTTTTCTATATATAAAAGTGCATCATCTCTTATATCTTGAAGCCATCCACCAAACTCTGTAGTAATATTATACTTTCCATCACTAAAAGCTCCTGCTCCAGCAATACCTTCCATAATTGCACAGCTTGGGCACTTAATACATTTATCTACCTTTTTTTGAAGAATAGGACACTTTCTATTTTCTAAATCATGGCCTTTCTCAAAAATAGTAACTTCAATTTCTTTTGAATTTTTAAGTAGATTATAAGCAGCCATAAGACTACTTATTCCTCCACCAACAATTCCTACTTTTTTCATAATAAAAACTCCTTATTGTTTCTTAGTTACGTTATGGAACAAGCATAAGAACACTGACATAGCTAAAATGAATATTGCTATCATCCTATAAGTAAAGAAGAAATGTAAAAATGTGTGATTAGCTAGCAATATATACCACGCAAGTGGAGCAAGTCCAATTATAAAGAATATAAAAAATGAAAATTTTTTCTCACATTTTATATCTTGTAAATCAAGTTTATTATTGTGCTTTTTCTTTTTAAACATTATTGGTAATACAATAACAAGAATTACATTTAGTAATATTACTCTTAATGCTCTTACAAACTTTGGAATTATTACTTCCAATATGCTTACATCATACCCATAGTATGCATTATCTCTATTCATTCTATAAATACTTTGACTAAATCCTATTTTAAGCATACTAGTTTTTCCTGGAATCAGTAAATCATAAATAGCCCATTTCGTTATCCACATTCCGGCATATCCAACGCCCCAAGCAATACATGATTTAATTAAAAAGATTATATTCTCTTTTAATGTATGCTCTTTTGAGTAATCAATCATCATCAACAATAGTGGCATAAAAATAGTTAGCAAAGGCACTGTTAGATAATCTACATAGTTTGTAAATATACCTGTAACAAAAAAGAATAAATAAATATCTTTGATTTTATCTTTTTTTATTAGCCAAACTATAGTTGCAACCATCATAATTATATGCGTAGGTGCACTTTCAATGGAATATGCTGCAGTAAAATATCCCATAAATCCAAGCGAAGCAGAAAATAGCAAGCTTGTAATCAAACCATATTTTTTATAAATCAAAGCTGCAGCTACAATAAACAAAGCAATAAACAAAACTAGTTGAAATACTTTAATTTGTTTTAAATTAAATATTACTAAAAGTGGTCTATATAAAACCAAATAACCATGCCAATATCGTCCATAGTTTAAAGAAGTGGTAATATTTCCATCTAGAAATCCAGAAAGCTCATTTAACGAGTCATAATCATCATTTACAATTTCTAAGCCATCTGCACTATTGAATTGTGCTGTTATTCCTTCACCAACATTTTCTTCTATAATACGTTCCGTTTGTCCTTCCTTATAATTCTTTCTAGCTGTTAGATATGAGTTGATTGGTCGTTTAGTATCTACCGAATAGATTTCATTAATAATTACTGCTTCTGTAAAATTATTATTATAAGTTTCAAACATTTCATTTATTAAAGGATGTGGTCCCTCTTCTAAAAGAAGTTCGGCTGATTCGTAAACATGCTTTTCAACAGCATCTCTCGGAATCATGCAAACCAGCATCAACAATATATTGGCAATGGCAAAGCATACTAAATATACTAAGATATATTTAATAACTCTTGTTCCGGTAGTTTCATCATTTTTGTCTGAAACACTTTGCTTAGTAACGACACTAGAAGTATTAGTATCATTTGCTTTTGCGTTGATATTTTTTTTGCTTTTTTTCTCTTTCTTGGTTTCAATCATAGCTTGTTTATCATCAATAATTGCCATAAATAATGCTAACATTGGAACCATTAAATTCCTATATGGAAATAAATCGAAATGATACATAGTATGATTAAAAAGTATAATTAGCCATGCTATGCAAATTATACTTGCTAACAAATAATACTTATTCTTAATTATTTCTTTTAGAAAATTTTTCTTAAATTTAAATTGATTTGTAAGAGCCAATGCAATACAAGTAATTACAATACATATTAACAATACCTTTAAACAAAAGGCAGAAAGAAATTGAAACCTAAACTCGAATTCTGTTATTTCTCCACCCATTCTAAATAAAGACTGACTTATAAGCGAGCCAAATCCGCCGCCGTTAAAAAGCAAATCAACTAATAGTGCTTTACTAAGCCATGTAAATGCATATCCCAAAAGCCACATTAAACCAAATATGAATACTTTAATAAATGCATTTATAAATTTTTCTTCCTTAACTTTTTCTTTGTTATACGCATAATATATTAATAAAGTCATTGCAAGAGTAATAACTGGAGCTGTCAAAAAGTCAAAAAAGTTCGTTATGGATCCAACAATAAATAAAAAATATCTTAATTTCTTATCATCATACTTATCTATTTTAGATAATAATACAATTAAACTAGTCATCAGAACTACAAAAAGTGGTGCATTTTCTAGTGAGTGTCCCAAACCAAAATATCCAAATGACAAAAAGACACCAAAGAAAATTGCAGCATATTTAAGTCCTAGTTTCTTACTTAAAAGAAGCTCAAATGCTACAAATAGCATCACAAGTATTGCTGTCATAAACCATCTTATTTGGGTTATGTTAAAAACTAACAGTAGTGGCCTATAAAACAACATATATCCATGATAGTATCTAGTGTAAGTTTGCGAAGTCCAAACCTTCCCATTAATTGTCTCTTTTAGTTCTTTGGCAATTGAGTATTCTTCATCCGGAACAGGGTTTCCGTTCTCGTCAAATTTATTTTCCGAATAAGTATATAATTGACCTATCTTATCTGGAAGTACTACTTTCGTTGCACCTTTTTTATAGTTTTTTCTCATAAGCATATATGATTCTAATGGATTTTCATTATCCATAGAAAATGCTTCATTTATTATGAGCCCATCTGTCCCATTTTCAGACTGCGACAAAAAACCAGTATCTATGAAGTATCCTTGTCTTAGCATTATATTTGCCGAGGATTCACAATTTAATTCAATTGAACTTGGTGGAATCAACGCAACTAAATACATCGAAAGATTATATATCATTATTAATATAAAAAAAGTTATTATATATTTAAAAATTGTTTTCGTTTTGTCCATTTTTACCCCCAAAAATACATTAATATCATATCAAAAATAGTCTTTAAATAAAAGAAATAAATTAGAATTGAAAAAATAATCAAAAAGGTTGCAAATTTACATAATTCGTGATATATTTACTAAGCTCATTTCTTTTAAAGGAGGGTCATGCTATATGCAAGACTATGGCTTTGTTCGGGAACTCTTTCTAAAAAAGCAACTAATTATTGATGCTTGCGAACCATATATAGATACAAGACCTATCTATCTCCATAAAAAGGAATCTTTTAATATGTGCTGCTTTGGTAGATTCGAGTTAGGCGAAAAAGAATTTATCTATGGATCAGAAGAAAATAATTATAATGCTATTTTTAATGATCAAAAAGCAACTCAAGTCCCAATTGTATTTGCTATGAAGAAAAAAGGACAAAAAGGAACCACTTTCTATGAACTTGCTCCTCAAGGAGATTTTTCTCAAGATGAATTAAATATCATCGGTGAACGCATTGTGCACACTTTAGAAGGTCAGGTCGTTGCCAAACATTATGGAGCTCGTTGTTTCGATTAAACTTTTTAATCTAAACTTAAAATCCCTTAAGCAATTGCTTAAGGGATTTATTTTTATCTTTTTATCTTATTTGTTGTTGTTTTTTCAAACTCTTTATCTCTAATTATTATATCCGAAATTCTTTTATATACTGGAAGCTCCTTTGTTTTTTCATTGATATCATCTTTTAGTTTTTTAACAATATCAATATCTCCCAATCCTTTAACTGCCTCTGCATTTAAAAACACTTCGGCAACCAAGTTGTTTCCATTCATTCCATATTCATTTGTAGATGCTTTTACAATTGTCTCCTGTACATATGGAATCGCTAAAATATAATTTTCTATTTCTTCAGGATATACATTTTTACCATTTTCTAATACAAAGAAGTTTTTCTTTCTACCAACAATCTTGATTTGCCCTTTATCAGTAATACAACCATAATCTCCTGTATTAAACCATCCATCTTGAAGAGCATCCTTTGTTTTTTCTTCATCTTTGTAATAGCCCATCATTACTATGTCACCTTTAACACATATTTCTCCAATTCCTTCTTCTGTATTATTAATTGTTTTAACTTCACAACATGAAAGAGGAATTCCAACAGTAGAAGGGTCATTTAATGTAGGAACATTAACAGAAACAAGTGGAGAACATTCTGTAATTCCATAACCATTTTGCATCAATATACCTATGCCATTAAAGAAATCTCCTATTTCAGATCTTAAAGGAGCACCTCCAGATATTAGTTGTTTTAAATTTCCACCAAATGCATTTCTAACCGATTTAAATAATAGTCCTCTTAAGTCTATATGAATTTTTCTTAATGCAGCTGAAATCTTTAACATCTTACGAAGAAGATTTGCCTTACCTTCTTTTTCTGCAGTGGCCCAAATTTTTTTATAGAATAATTCTGCAAATGCAGGAACTATCATCATAAGGCTTGGTTTAAACTCTTGTAAATTTGGAAGAACATTTTTCAAACTATCATTTATACAAATTGTTGTATGATTATGCATACCAATCAGAAGATCACAAGATGCTTCATATGTATGATGATAAGGAAGCACTGAAAGTGCAACATCTTCTAATGTTGTAATTTCCAAAGCACCTGTTACTACCGATACAAGATTGTGTTCTGTAAGCATAACACCTTTAGCTAATCCCGTTGTTCCAGAAGTATATATTATTTCCTTCAATACATTCGTGTCATGCTCTTCTTCTTTAAACTTTCCTTCTGAATAAAGTTTCTTTCCTTTCTCAATCAATTTCTTGTAAGATAAAACATCCCCATTGTCTTCATCTGCATCAAAAGAGATATATGTTTTTACTTTAGGACATTCTTTCTTTATTTCATCTAATACTTTCTCATATCTTTTAGCATAAAATAAAATATCTGATTCACTATGATTTAATACATAAATAATATCTTTTACTGGTAACTCTTTATCTATTGGCACAAATACCGCATCACTTTTTAAAACAGTATATAAAACTGTAATCCAATTAAAACTATTATCTCCAATACAAGCTATATGTTTATCCTTTGTTCCCAAATCATGTAATGCCGCACCCAAATTCAATGTTAATTCATAGAATTCTTTAAATGTAACATCTATGATTTTCTTTCCCTCTCTATATCTGTAGTTTAGTCTATCTGGACAAGCAGCTACAGCTTTTTCTTGCATTTCCTTAATCGTACTTATTGGTTCGACATTGTATTTTTTAATCATTTTATTTCCTCCTAAATCATTTGTTAGCCCTATTTTATCATATCCTCAAGACAAAGTCTTTATACAAGGTGGTCAAAAATAGCCTTTTTTTCAAAAAAATTAGCCAAATGATGTAAATCATTTGGCTAATTTATATATTATTCGTCTGAATCGTCACTTTCATTAGAAATCTTGGCAATACTTGAAACAACACCACCATCGTTTGTACGAATCAAAGTAACACCTTGTGTGCTTCTTCCTAAAATGCTTATGTCTTTGCATGAGATTCTAATAAGTATTCCTGTATCTGTAATTAGCATTACCTCATCTTCGTCTTTAACTACTTTTATGCCAACTACCTTACCTGTCTTAGGAGTAATCTTATATGTAATTACACCTTTGCCATCACGACTTTGTACCCTATATTCAGAAAGCTCTGTACGTTTTCCAAATCCATTTTCTGTAATTGTAAGTAAGCATTGAGTTTGATCATAAATTGGCTCCATACCTACTACATAGTCATCATCATCCAAACGAATTCCTCTAACGCCTTGTGATACTCTTCCAACTGCCCTAACATCAGATTCACTAAATGTAATAGACATTCCTTCATGAGTTACCATTACTATATTTCTTTCACCATCAGTTAATCTAACATCAATTAATTCATCATCATCTTTAAGAGCAATTGCTTGAAGACCTGTTTTACGATTATTGTTATATTCCATTAATGAAGTCTTCTTAATAGTACCTTTCTTGGTTGCCATTAGTAAGAATTGTCCTTCGCTAAATATTGCAATCGGAATAATCGCTGTTACTCTTTCATCGCCATCTAATTGAAGCAAGTTAACTATTGCGGTACCTTTTGCAGTACGTCCTGCCTCTGGAACATCATAACATTTTAATTTATATACTTTACCTTTGTTAGTAAAGAACATTATTGTGTTATGTGTAGATGCAACAAACATTTGCTCAACAAAATCATCTTGTTTTGTTTGCATTCCAGTGATACCTCTTCCACCACGTTTTTGATTTCTATAAGTATCTACTGTCATACGTTTGATATAACCATAATGTGACATTGTTACTACAACATCTTCATCCTTAATTAAATCTTCAGCGACAAATTCGCCTTCTGCTGCCATAAATGATGTACGTCTTTCATCACCAAATTTTTTCTTAATATCTATTAAGTCTTCTTTGATTAGATCATAAACAAGTTTTTCCGAAGCAAGTATTTCCCTACATCTCTTTATGAATTTTTGTAATTCTTCATACTCATTTTCTATTTTTTCTCTTTGTAATCCTTGTAGTGTCCTTAATTGCATATCCAAGATAGCCTTGGCTTGTATTTCTGAAAGCTTGAATTTAGCCATTAATTTTTCTTGAGCATCATTATATGAATTACGAATTATTGAAATAATCTCATCAATATTATCTATTGCAATTCTGTATCCTTCTAATATGTGTGAACGAGCAAGGGCCTTATCTAACTCAAATTGTGTTTTACGAGTAATAACATCTTTTCTATGTGCAATATATAATTCAATCATCTGTCTTAATGTTAATACCTGTGGTTTTCCATCAACAAGCGCTAGCATAATTGCACCAAATGTATCTTGCATTTGAGTATATTTTAATAATTGGTTCAAAATTATTTGAGGTTTAGCTTCTTTCTTAAGTTCAATGCAAATACGCATACCTTGTCTATCTGATTCATCTCTTAAGTCCGAAATGCCATCAATTCTTTTATCTTTAACTAAATCTGCTATATACTCTATTAATCTTGATTTATTTACCATATATGGAAGTTCGGTAACAATTATTCTATAACGACCATTTCCATACTCTTCAATTTCTGTTTTGGCTCTAACAATAATTTTTCCACGACCAGTAAGATAGGCATCTCTAATACCTTCTCTACCTACGATTATTCCTCCTGTAGGAAAATCTGGACCTTTTACAATAGATAAAAGCTCTTCGTCAGAAACGTCATCAGCTTCTATAAGCTTAATAGCAGCATCACAAATCTCATTTAGATTGTGAGGAGGTATGTTAGTAGCCATACCAACAGCAATACCTTGTGAACCATTTAATAATAGCGCAGGAATACGAGCTGGTAAAACAGATGGCTCTTGTAATTTTTCATCATAGTTTGGCACAAAATCTACTGTATTTTTATCTAAATCTGCAAGCATTTCAAGTGTAACTTTATGCATTTTAGCTTCCGTATAACGCATAGCAGCTGGTGGATCTCCATCAACAGAACCAAAGTTACCATGACCATTGACCAAAGGATAACGAAGTGAAAAGTCTTGTGCCATACGAACTAGAGCATCATAAACCGAAGCATCTCCATGAGGATGGTATTTACCTAAAACATCACCAGTTATATAAGCCGATTTTCTAAAAGGCTTATCTGGAGTTAAATTTAGCTCATTCATAGAATATAAAATACGTCTATGAACTGGTTTTAAGCCATCTCTGACATCTGGAAGTGCACGAGATACGATAACACTCATAGCATAGTCAATGTAAGATTTTTTCATTTCTTTTTCGATGTCAACTCTAACTATTTTTTTTGCATTTTCTTCCATTTAAAAATTCTCTCCTATCATTTGTGTTTTACAAGAAATAAAGCATCAATCAAATGATGCTCTAAAGCGCTTTATATCAAGGGTTTACACCCAAACAAAAATGCACTAAATTTAGCAAAATTTTTCCTATAAATTACTATAAAAATTATACTAAAACGTACTTTTAAATGCAAGAAAAAAAGGGCTATTTTTGTCGTAAAAATGGGAAGATAAAGCCATTTATCCAATTTAAAGTTGACATAATCAATTAACCGTGCTATAATGCAATTGTTGGTTCTAAAAAAGTGATTTCGTGCACTAGAAAAGGAGGATTGTTTTAAATGCGAGAAGCTACTATTACCAAGAAAGCAACCATTGATATGAATAAAAAAACAGCTTCAAAAAATGAATATGTACTTAAATTTGATACTACACCTGAAAATAAAAAGAACAATCCTAGCTCAGCTAATTTACCTATAGTATGGAAAAGAGGAAGAATTCTAATTAAAAAATTTATAATTTTACTTCTTGTTTTTATTTTCTTCTTTACCATATCTGTAGTTATTTCATACAACGCAGTATTTTATCTATTCACTAGATAATACTTATACAATTTTTTCAACTTACAAAAAGCTCATTTATGAATAAATCATAAATGAGCTTTTTTATCTTATGATAATTTCTTAATTAATTCCATTTCTGTATTCGATATCGTGCCACCATTTTTATTTTTAAAAAGTTCATATCTATTAAGCATACTATTGCCTCTATTTATCACATCTTGTATTGGCATGACTTTTTCAATATCTGTTTTTAAACTTTTAGAAATCTTTTCTAAAGTTTTTGTATCGTTAGTTTTAAAGGCTTCATCCATTTGATCACATTTTTTATTAATTCGACTTATTGTATTTTGCTGTCTTCTCATCAAATTTTTAAGCTCATCACCCATGGCTTTTTCCAGTATAAAATCTTTTCCTTCCTTAATTACTGTTTTAGCAACTTGTGGAAGTTTTGCAACATTAATTGCTAAATTAAATCCAGACGAAAGACCCTTTTTTAAATCTCCTTCTTTTACCGCTTCAAATATGCTTTTAATGCTACTAAATGTGCTCGTCTTCATGCCGAGTTTTTTCATTCCTTCTTTAAGAGCACTCTCAGCAGCCTTTTCGCCAATTTCTTTAAGGTTAATTTTTTCAAAACCTTCTTTTACTTGTTCTTTTAGTCCATCTGGAAATGATAACTTTTCACTTCCTTTTTTTATTGCGTTTGAAAACACCTCTCCTATATTAGATAAAATGTTTTTTGATTGGTCGTTAATATTTAAATCTTTTGTGCTATTTAACGACAACATTAATTCTCCAGCCATTTTCATCGGCTCCTTTCTAAAATAGATTTGCCCCTATCTTAAAAAGATGCCATATTTCTTTAATAATCTAATTTTTTAACTCTATTCATCAAGAATATTAAAACCCATATACTAATAAAATTCCAATACAAAATAATATTTCCAAAAACCCTTCTAGTCATTATTATATAATTATTGTAATTATTTTTTATAAAGCTGAAATATATAAACAAATCAAGTATTATTAATATAACTAATACTATTCTAGCATTTTTTGTTTCTTGCGTTCGAGACGCCTTTTCTTTTTGTATTTTATTTATCATTTTATAACTTTTATCCATGAGCTTTGAATAATCTCCTCCATACAAATAACAATATTGTATATTGGAAAATATTGTTTTCATCGTTGAAAGTTCAAACTTTTCTTTAATGTTATCTATTGCATTTTCAAATTTTATTCCGCTATTTATTTCAATCAAAAAAGTATTTATATATCCCTGAAGAGGTTCAATTGTTTTTAATTGTTTAAAAGCATATACAATATCATTGTTAATTTTGGTATAATTTTTAAGCTGCAAAACAAAATCCAATATTATTTTTTCAACCTTATTTTGATTCCTATTTTTTAAAAACTCCAACAAGAAAATAGGGATTAGCAAAGCAGGAAGTGCTATTATTGCTGATAGAGCAGCGATTCTAAATATATTAAATACAGTATAATATGTGATTCCAAAGCTTAATATACACATTATAATAATTGTAATAGGGTTTATTAAAGCACTTCGTTTTAAGCCTGATTTGATTATTAGTAGATTGAGCCTGTAGTTAAGATTTAGTTTTTGATTTAGTTTTATTTTTTTGCTTTTATTGTAATGTTTAACAAAATCCTTGTAATACTTTTCGTTCTTAACTTCAATATATTTTGAAATTTTACCATTAATATTTACTTCTTTACCGTATTTGAATTGCCAAAAAGGCTGAAAATGTAATAGTAAAAAAGTATAGCACATTAACAAGCGTTACCATTATTCAAAATCCTCTCTATTTCTTTTTTGTATACTTCAAACTTCTCTTTGATTCTTCCCACCGGTTTTCCAACCTTTTTAAATTTTCCTTTCGATTTTCCTTTTTCAATTTTATCAATTTTAAATTCAAATAAAGAATTATAAATAATATCATCCGTTTCTTTATCATACAAAACTTCTGTTATTTCCTGGACTTTAAAGTTATTCATATAAATTATTATATCCAATGAATTTGATAATAATTTGCGTAAGTACTTATCAGTATACATTTGTGCTTTGATATCCCTTTTCATAAGCGTTACCAATCTATCAAGTGTGCTCTTAGAACTATCTGAATGCACTGTCGCATATCCTCTATGCCCGGTTGATACCGCATCGAAAAATACCAT
The DNA here is from genome assembly GCA_017518295.1 of Clostridia bacterium. Classification (GTDB taxonomy): domain Bacteria; phylum Bacillota; class Clostridia; order TANB77; family UBA1234; genus RGIG6105. The sequence goes on along the minus strand of JAFWVJ010000017.1, from coordinate 241,220 downwards.
AGCTTCCTCTCCTTTTAACTCTCCCACAACTATACAATCATTTGACATTACCAAAGCATGAGCTGTTAGGTCAGCTAAAGTAATATTCTTTTCTTTTTCTCTGTTATTAATTATTTCCCTTTGTATTATATTAGGATGACTTGAATACAATTCTGCAGTTTCTTCACAAGATGTAATTGATAAATCTTCTGGTATAATATTTATCAAATTTCTCATAAGCGTTGTTTTACCGCTTCCACCTTTTCCTGAAATTACTATATTGCATCCAGAAATCATTGCTTTTTGTAGGAATTCTTTAATTTCGTTATTTATCATTTCAATTCTATCCGATGATAAATCATCAATGCACGATATTCCATTCGGTCTATGTATACGGATTACCAGACTAGGAGCATTCACATTAACAGGTTCTATTCCTGCTTCAATCCTTAAATTATTCTTTCTATCACTACACGTAACAATTGGAGTTTCATTAGATATTTTCCCACCATTTTTCAACACACAGTATCTAACAAAATTAATATAATCTGTCTCATTAGAAAATCTAGTTGTTGTTTTTTGCCATATTCCACTTCTTTTAATAAAAACATTGTCATATTTGGTAACTCTAATATCGGTTATTTCTTTATCATCAATAAACTTCTGTAAAACATGATATCCAAACAATCTATTTAAGATTGCATCTATTGTGCTTTCAGTATTCATATTTGAATATTCTTTATACACTTTTTCTCTTACTAAGTTTTCGACAATTCGCTTATTAATATTTATATCACTTAAGTATTCCGAATAATTTGCAATCAAATATGTTATGATTTCACCTATTACTTTATCTGTATCTGTTTCATAATTTTTTTCATATACTTCATCATCTTCAGTAACCATCAATGGATTAATAAGCATCTATTTCACCTCTACATCTTATGACTAGTCACAAAACTAGCAACCATTTTGGTATTAATTTTGATTCTTTCTATGATAGATTTTTTAGGTATATATTTTAATGTTTCAAGTATCTTTTCATATGATTCTAATTTATCTATTGTATTTTCTTTAATTAATCCAATTACTTTTACTTTCGTTATTTGCGAAAAAATATCAGGTTCAATGCCTTTTTGAAAACGATTTAAAACAATAGAAAACTTCTCCTTATAAACATTCCATAAATTAAAAACTGTATCAAAAATTTGAAGTGTCTTTTTTAAGCAAATATTTGTGTTCTCTGTTACAAAAAGAACTCTATTACTTTCTCTAAGAGCCCATTTGGTTGCATCCAAAAATATATTTGAGCTTAGGTCTAAAAAAATAAAATCATATTTTTCTTTAGCACATTTAATCAAAAAAGAATAAAAATCTTCGTTAAGAACATTCTGACAATAATGAAGAGACGTATTTCCAGACAAGAAATCGAATCCATCCACACTTATAATAATCTCGTCTAAAACATTAGTATCAAATCTGTTCTTAATACTTAGGTCTGCTGCATAATTTAGTCCACATTTTTTGTTTTCGTCCATTATTAAACTAACATTTTGTGGAATTTTATTAACATTTAGCAATTCATCCAAATTTCCATTCATTGTATCAAAGTCTATTAGAAGAATTTTGGATTTTGTCTTTTTAGAAAAAGCCTTCACAAGGTTTGCTACAACGCTACTTTTCCCAGATCCATTGGTTCCGAATACACTAATTACTTCTTGCCTTTGAATTTCTACAACATTATTTACTATTGAATTTTCTTTACTTTCTTTTAGTTTTGCTTTTAAATCATCCACTTCGCTTTGAACTTGAGCTCTAATATTAATAGGTTCTTCTCTATCTATTGCTTCAATAACATCACTAATTTCAGATATTTCATCATATAAAATATCAAATATTCCTTTTGAAATTAAATAATTCTTGTCTTCATCTGAAATTGTATCTACTATGAAAATTATTCTAGATATTCTTGCAACATTTCTTAACTCCCCTGCAAAATCAGAAATAATCATTTGCCCTTGCAAAATGCCACTTATAATAATTACATCCGCCTCATTTTGTTTTAAAAAATCAATTAATCCTTCTTGATATAAAATATCATCTGTTAAAACATCATATTTGCTATACTTTTTTAATTCAATATTTAGAGTAGGATTTCCCAAGGCGGTTACAATTTTTTTCATTTAAACACCCTCCATTTGTTTTTCTAAATCTTCTCTGTCGGTTGTGATTCTTTCATGTTCTTTTTTGGTAGAAACAATATCAACCATTAAAGCATTCCTATCTGCATGAATTATTGCCGTTCCTCTTTTCATATTAAGTAATCTATATTTTTCTTCTTCAGAAATACTAATTACTTTTTCTAGCATATTTATGTCAGTTTCTTCTAGTTGAAACATACATTTTATACTCGAATTATTTAATACACCTTTTCCGTACTTGCCATCTTCAAGCATAAAAAAATCCGAAACATCTTGTGTAATTGCTGTTGCGCCTCCACCATACTTTCTAATCGTTTTAAATAGTTTAAAGACAAAATCAGCTGTGTTTTGGTTTTTGTTAATTAGTTTCCACACTTCATCCAAGTATAAAATCTTTTTAATACTTCTATCTCTTTTAATCAAATCCCAGAAATAATCTGTAACAACATACATGATTATCGGCATATCTTTTTCACCGTATATCATGTATATCAACTACAACCAATTCATTGTTGGCATCAATAGTTGTTTTAGAGTTCAAATATTTTAAAGTGCCACTTATATAAGGTTTTAATTCTAATGCATATTTTTTTAGCTTTTTCTCTTTTTTTAACAAGTTGTTAAAATCTTCAAGTGTAGGCATCATATCGCTAGTTTTAAAAATCTTTTGTCCAATTATTTTGCTTTTAGGGTTTGTGATATAAAGCGATCTATTATTTTCATTAATGTCATATTTTTCGTAGCATTTAATAATGATATCTTCTAGAACTGATTCATCTTCTTTACTCATATTCTCAAATATCATGCTAAAGAATATTTTTAATTTTGATACTTTATTTAATAAAAATGACTCTCCTTCTTCTAAAGCACACTCTCTTATATCAAAAACATTGATAGTTTGATTTGCACCAAAATTAATATAAGTTCCTTTTAAACTCGAGCATAATGCTTTGTATTCTCTATCTGGATCAATTATAAATTGTGAGATGTTTATAAACCTATTTCTATTTATCATCAATTTAACAAAATAAGATTTTCCAGATCCCGAAGTACCAACTACAAACATGTTTGAATTTTTATATTTTGTAGTATCAAATCTATCAAGCATCAAAATACTTTTATCAAAAGTATTAACTCCTATTAGAATTCCCTTTTTGTCAAACAGTTCATTCGATACAAATGGGTATGTAGAAGTAAGCCCAGATGTTAAAACATTTCTTTTTGATATACTGCTAACTGATTCTTCTTCTTTGTTAAAAGGAAGTATCATCTTGAAAGTTTCTTCTTGTCTAAAATTTGCTCTAATTGTACTTAAACCACAAGAGAGACAAACACTTTCTAGTTTTTCCAAATCTGCTTCTAGCTGTTCTTCTTTTTTTGCATACACTCCAATTAAAATACAAATATAAAAAAAATCTTCTTCTCCCATTTGAAGTTCTTTTCTAATGAATTTCGCATCACTATATGCTGTACCCGCTACCTCTATACCCTGTTCATTTTCGCCGCTTGTTTTTATATTTGCTCCTATATGTCCTATTGTGTATGTTAGTTCTTTAATAACATCATATGTGTTTTGCTTCATATAGAACATAGATAAATTTGTATCAATGTCCAAAGATAGTATCTTATCTAAAAACAATGGTTCCATCTCTCGTGAATAATTTGTTACTATTAAAGAGCTATATAAAATGCCATCTATTTCAACGCATTTAGGGTTTTCAAAGCTTATATAACTTGAACATATGTTATCAGCATCACACGTGTTGGGTATAATCACTTTTGTAACCATACCTTCTCTTTTTTGTTGTATTAATCCCATTTTTCTCCTTATACCATAAGACTTGTTCTTTTATTTAAATAATTTCGCATTACGGTTATTAATTCACTGTCCGTACATATACTAACATCTTTTCCGCAGTCTTGAAGATACTCTTTAATTAGCATGATATCATTTTCTACATTGTTAGTTGCTTCTAAAGCAATAAAAAAATCTTTTGTTATTGATCCTTTTTCTTGGACAATGCTTTTCAACAAATTGATATAATCATTACACATATCAAATATTTGTGGATTTTCATTCGTAGATTTAACAACTTCATTTAGATGACAAGAAATATCTGTTTTCTTGCTTAAAATAATTATTTGAATTTTAGATTTTAAATTTTTAAGAAATAACCTGTATTGATTTAAAATTGCACCTTGTTCTAATTTTGACTTTAGTTTGAAGTTAATCGGCTCTATTTTTAAAAGTACTATTGAACTATTATTTTTTAAATAAATTTTATTTTTGTAAATTTTTTGAATTTCTAGCCATTCTTGAAAAGAAATGTCATTCATGTTTTCTTCTTTTCGTTTTTTAAGCATATCTTCTCCTTTTTGTATAAAAAAAGGCGCAACATACTCTTTTAGTATGCATACGCCCCTTAAATTCATTTTCAACGTGATAATACTATCTATTGCAAATGATGTCAATATAAAATTAAATTATTTTTCTATACTAATCTCTCCCATATTGACTCTAGCTATTTCATAGCCATTACCAATTTCTACAACTTTATCATTTTTTAACATCAAATCCGCAATTCTAAGTTGAGTTGGTAAAATTGCATTTGCAGCTATAAAAGCACTTCTGTTACCTTTTGCTCCAGCATGAACATGTCCTCTTATTGTTCCTAAAACGATTATATTTTGCTCAGCAACAACCTCGGATCCCGCATTAACATCACCTAATAATATTACGGTTCCTTCAAATTCAATTCTTTGTCCAGATCTTACTGTACCCATAAATACTTTAGAATTTGTAATTGTAGCATCCTTATTAAATATCGTATTTATTGTTGCAACGCCAAGTTTTTTAGGCTTTTCTATAACAACCAAAATCGGTGTCTTTTGTGCAAAAAGGCTTAATATTTCTTGTTCTTCGTTATCTGCCAATCTTTTTCCAACAATAGTAATTGGGCCTTCAATTCCATCAAAAAGATCACCTGATGCATCTAATATAGATACTAGTTTGTTTTTTATATCTATATAATCAGCATTCTTATTCAATGTTACTTTTAATTTATTTTCTTTATTTTCAAATAATACTTCAGTATTCATCTTGTCTTCCTTTTTTATTTTCTATTCTTCTTGATTACCAAATCCAAAATACATTTCCATTATATCTTTAACTGCACCCGCTGTAAAGTATCCATGACCACCATGTTCAACAATAATTACAACTGCAATTTCAGGATCATCGTATGGTGCAAATCCAACAAACCACGCATTATCTGAACCATTTCCAGATGTTGCTGTTCCTGTTTTTCCGAGCTACTTCAATTGGAAAATTATTAAACGTACCATACACAGTTCCACCTCTATCACCTGTTACACTTCTCATTCCAGCAAATATTGCATTTATAGATTCGTCAGAAATCTTCACATCTTCTTTTTTATTTGTTGGTGCTCCAACTTTTTCTTTAACTTCATTTTTTATTTTTTGAACCTCAACTTTTTCTTCTTTTATTGTGGTTATTTCTTTAATGATTGTTAAATCTGTTCTTTTGCCTTTGTTGGCTATTGTTGAAATGTAATAAGCCATTTGTAGTGGTGTGTAAGCATTGTATGATTGACCAATAGCACTCGATAGAGTGTCTCCAATTGTCCAGGTAAGTTTAGATCCTTTTTTATTTTGTTCTTCTATATATTCTCTCGAAGAAACCGTTCCTTTGTTTTCACCATATAGTTCAATTCCCGTTTTTTCTCCAAGTCCAAATTTTCTTGCATATTCTGAAATTTTATCAATTCCTATTCTACTTGCAACTTCATAATAGTAATAATTACATGATACTTTTAATGCAGTCATCGCGTTAACATTTCCATGTGTTTGTTTTCTAGCATTCCATATCCAGCAAGCAGGCTTGTGCCCTTTATTATACACTCCCAGATCTTTTATATATTCATTTGCTTTGATGGCTCCAGATTCTAATCCTGCTATTCCTGTTATCATTTTAAAAGTCGAGCCTGGCGGATATACGCCTTGAATTGCTCTATTATACATTGGTGAGTTTTCATTTTTAAAGTATTTTTCATACTCTTCATTATTAATTCCGTCAACAAAATCTTGCGGATTGTAATCTGGATAACTTGCTATAGCAAGCACTTCACCCGTTTTAACATTTAGTATGACAGCACTACCACATGTAGCATCGTTATATTTTGTATGATTAAAATATCCGTCATGAATTTTGGTAATCATATCTTTTAATACTTCTTCTGTCTTTTGCTGCAAATCTATATCTACAGTAAGATAAATATTGTTTCCCATTTTGCTTTGTTCAATTTCTTCCTCGTATGTAACAATTCCAGACGTGTCCATTTCTATTCTTTTAGTACCGCTTTTGCCTCTTAAGTATTTCTCAAATGATTTTTCAATTCCAGATTTACCAATAATATCTGTTATTTTATATCCATCTTCTTTATATGTTTCATACTCTTCATCACTTAATTTGCCTGTATAGCCCAAAACATGTGATAATGTATTTCCAAATAAATAATTCCTTATCGTTTGTTTTTGCACATATGCTCCGGACATTTCGCTATTTCTTTCTTCAATTTCATGAACACTATTAATAGAAATATTTTTTGCAATTACAGTTGGCTTATAATTCGTATACCCACTTGTTGCAAGTTCATATCTTATTGGCAATACTTTTTCAACATCTTCTTCACCGTAATCTTCTAGTTCGTACTTTTTAACAAAAAAATCAATTACTTCATCTATTGTGCTTTCATTAGATAATTTGTAGTCACTTTTCCATTTTTCAATTTTTTCATCACTAATATTATATATTCTATCTTTCATATTTATTGGAAAATTATTAAGATAGGTATCACCATTTTTTTCAAGAACTTTCACAATGTTTAAAATTGTATCATTTAATTCCTTTGATGTTTTCTTTGTTTTGTATAACTCTAAAACATAGTATGTGTCAGAAGTAACTAACAGCTTGCCATTTCTATCATATATATCTCCTCTAGGCGCGTAATTTTCAATTTTTCTAATTAGTCTTTTTTCTGCTTGTTCTCTATACTTCTCTCCATTTATTATTTGCAAATCTACAAGTCGAATGATTAATATAGCAGAAAAAATAAAAACAATAATTATAAGCACTATGCTCTTTGAATCATAATTCTTAATTTTTCTCACCTCATTACTAATGTAACAAATAATAGCTATCTCTTGTACGATTTATATACTCACCCCAAAAGACAAGTGGTCTATACATTATAAAAGTCAAAAACATATTATATATTTCTTCTATACAAACAACTTTCAACAAATAAATATAGTTAATACTTGTTTCAAAAAGAATTGAAGAAAGAATAGCCGTTAAAATCTCAAATATGATTGTTCCTGCAAACACCATAAGAGACAAGGCATATTTATTTTCCTTTGAAAATGTATTTTTTAAAAAACCTGCACAAATTCCAATTAAAAAATAAAGAAGTAAAAAAAGACCTATTGTTTTTCCAAAAGCAATATCTACAAACATACCATATACTACTCCAGACAATCCGCCAACAAATTCGCCAGATACAATACCAAGCGCACAAACAAGAACTATCCCAGCATTTGGTATAATTCCATATAGTGAAAATTCATTTAAAAAATTAGATTGTAAAAACAATATTAATATCATTACCAATAGAGTTACAAACACTATCAATACTTTCTTCAATTACATCACGCTTTCAAACTCGTTATCTTCATTTTCTTGTATTATAACAGCAACCCTTTCTAGTCTATCAAAATCAACCGCAACATCTACAATAGCAATATTGTCTAAAGGGTTTTCTTTCGAGATAAATTCTGATACTATCCCAACTTTAATTCCCTTAGGATACTTGTTTCCCATTCCTGATGTTTCAAAAGAATCTCCGCTTTTGTATGTCACTTTTAAAGGAATGTCCGTTATTATAATTTTATTTTCATTTTTTAGATTATAATCTCCCTTTGCTATAACCTGTTCTCGTGTTTTTGATGCCACAGCACTAAAAGAACTACTTGCATCTAAAATAGAAGTTACTTTTGAAGAATGTGTTCCAACTTGTGAAATGTAACCAACGAGTCCTTCATTAGTAATTACTGTCATGTTCTGTTTAATACCATCGCTTGAGCCTTTATCTATCACATATAAATCATCCCAATTGTTTTGTGTTTTGTATGTAATGTTTGCTATTACAATGTCATAATTGTTGTAAGTCTTGTTCGTTTGTTTTAAGGATTGATATTCCTTGCTTTCTTGAAGAATTAAATTATAATCTATCATTTTGTTTTCAAGTTCATTCACTCTATCTGTAAGTTCTTTGTTTTTAATTCTAAGCTCATTTATATCGTAACTTATATTTTTTTCGCTTTGTGTAATATAATCAAAATAATTTTTTATATTTTGTGGAATATTTATTATTCCATTTATTAGATTTTCTACCCAAAGCTTACTTCTTGAGTTACCGCTTGTAAAAGCGATAGAAATAAACACTATAATTACCAATATAATTTTTAGTATTCTAATTAATATCTTTTTGTATCTTGGCGTATTCACTATATTCTCTTACTTTCTTTTAGAATTTATAAGCACACTCTTCAATGAATCTATATTATCCAAAACCGACAAACATCCATTAACTATACAATCTAGAGGATCTTTAGCAATGTTAACCGGTATACCTGTTTGTAAAGCAATTAATCTATCTAAGTTTTTTATTAGAGCAGATCCTCCCGAAATCGTAATACCATTAATCATAATGTCAGACGCTAGTTCTGGTGGAGTGATTTCTAGAGTTGCTTTAATGCTATTTACAATTTGCATTATGACATCTTTCATTGCTTCTTCTATTTGAGTAGAAGTTAAAACCAGTGTTTTTGGTAATCCTGTTTGTAAATCTCTTCCTTTAACTTCCATTTCTTCAACCGTCATAGAAGGACATGCCGATCCAATAGTTAGCTTAACTTCTTCAGCAGAGGTTTCTCCAATTAATACATTATGTTCTCTTTTAATATATTCAATGATTGCTTCATTTAGTTCATCTCCTGCAACTCTAATTGATTTTCCAGAAATAATTCCTCCGAAGTGAAATGACAGCAATCTCTGATGTTCCGCCACCAATGTCTACAATCATGCATCCACTAGCCTCTGAAACTTTTAATCCTGCACCAATTGCGGCAGCCATTGGTTCTTCTATTAAAAAAGCTTCTCTTGCCCCAGCTTCTAAAACCGCTTCTTCAACGGCGCTACTTTCTACTTCAGTGACGCCAAGTGGAACACCAACAACTACTCGTGGTTTAGAAAGCACAAACTTTTGGCATGCTTTTTCTACAAAATACTTAAGCATTTTTTTAGTAGCAGTATAATCTGCTATCACACCATCTTTAAGTGGTTTAATTGCTTCTAGATTATCTGGCGTCCTTCCAAGCATTTCTTTTGCCGTATTTCCAATTGCAATTATATTATTAGTATATTTATCTATTGCAACAACAGATGGTTCTCTTATAACAATTCCTTTGCCTTTTACACCAATTAATGTATTTGATGTTCCAAGGTCAATTCCTATATCTTTTGCAAAGAAGCCCAATACCACACACTCCTTTTAATTTGTTAGGGATTTTAAAAAAGATGGTTTGATTTGAAACTAAAGAAAGAACTGTTTCCGAATGATCAAATGATCTAATAGAATGATGCCAAAAAGATTGCAGGCATCGTTTAATTTGAGAGTAAAGTCGATATCTTCGCTACTTGGAGAAACATCTCCGCTTGGATGATTGTGTGCAACCGCAATTTTAGGTGCTCCCATTTTTATTGGTGCAGCCAAAATATCTTTGATATCTACAAAACTTGCATTACCTTTTCCTATCGAATTAGTAATCACTCTTATCACTCTATTCTTAGAATCTATAATTGCAGTTTTTACAATCTCTTGTTTTTTATCTTGCAACTCAAGCATAAAAACTTTACTCATTTGTTCCGGCGTTGTTATTCTTTCATTCGAGTGTATATTGCCAATTTTTATTCTTTTAGCAAATTCACAAACAGCTTTAATGTAAATTGCCTTAGCTGTTCCAATCCCATCGAATTTCATTAGTTCTTCTATTGAATATTGTGTTAAAAATGATAAACCAATATTACCTTCTTCTTTTGTTATTATTTCGTTTGCTATTTCCAAAGCACTTTTGTTTTTTGTGCCACATTTAAGTATTATTGCTAAGATTTCGGTGTCCGATAAACTTTCTTCTCCGAAATCTTAGCATTTTTTCATAAGGTCTGTCCTTTTTTGACATTAGTCCAATTTTCATTTTGCAATCCTTTCTTAAAAAGAATTGCCCCTATCTATATCGCTCCAAATTTTTTCGTACTTCCTTTTATTTGGTGTACGCAGAAGTTTTGCCATATTACATATTCGTTTGTCTCTTTTGAAATTATCTCGCATCTGTATTTTCCATCTTCTTTTTTAATGAGTCTTAGGATATCGCCTTCAGAAAATGAAATTTCAGATAACACATCTGATTTTACAGAAGTTGTTTTTACGGTAAATATTATTTGAGCATTTTCATCTATCTTTTCTATGTTATTGCTATTTGCAAAAAACTCTATAGAAGTGATTTGTATTTCTTTTAGATTACCTTTGTCGCTTTCTTCCATATGGAATCTCTCTGGATAACCAAAGAATGTCTTTAAATTTGAAGTGATTGATGATGGTATTTTTATTTCATCATTTGAGCTATTAGAAATAGGTATAATAAATGTATTTACTTTTTCGAAATCCAAATCTTTCTCTGTAGGAATAATTTTTGTAATAACTTTTTCTTCGCTCTCACTGCTTTGTTTTTTTATCTTATGTTCAACTTCTTCTCCAAGACTATCTTGAACTTTGATTGTCTCTTCATCATCAATTTTAATATCTATATCTTGATTTAATAATTCTTTGAAGTCAACCGAGCCTTCTTCTTCATATGTATTTACTTTGTTTTCATCATCAGCAGTAGCACCATTATAAAGCTCGTTAATTGTTGGAATTTTTCTTTCCGTTATTCTAGCCATAATGTCACCTGTGCTTGCTAATTCTTTTAATTTTTCTTCAGTTAATATTTCAAAATCACTGCTTGAAATTCCATTTTCCAAAGATGCTTTAACTTTGCTAAAATCTAGCTTTTCATCTGGGGAATATGTTATTTCTTCTATAATTGTAATATTATCTGTAATTCCGCCTTCTGAAAGTTTGCTTCCAGGAATATAAACATAAGAGTCAGCATTTTCGTTTTCAAATATAAACATTCTACTCTCAAACTTACTTTCATCTGCATTAATATGAAATCTAATGTTACAGCCAATATTTAAAAGTTTAAGCATCATATCTTTAGATGTGTTTTTCTTATCAATTCCAAAAACACATTCTATTTTGGTTCCTTTTTCTGATGCAATTTTTAAACTATCATAAAGCATATCTAGTGCACTATCCTTGGCAAATCCTGCAACTAACCATACCCTTGAAAAAGCACCACTAGATAATTTTTCAGTTAGAACATCTATAAAACTAACATCTTTTGGTTGATTTAAAAATTTAACGTTCATATTTTTATCATACAAGTAAATACTTGTAATTCTCCCCTATATATTTAGATCTTCGGAAAATCTATAAACCATATATATTTTATCATATTTCTTCTATTTTGTTTAATAATTCTCGCAAATCTTCAATTTTGTTTATTTCATTTCTAATCTTACTGCTGTTTGGAAAACCTTTGGTATACCATGCAATTTGTTTTCTCATTTCTAAAATGGCTGTTCTTTCGCCTTTTAATTCGCAAAGCATATTTAAATGTCTCACCATTGTTTCTTTTATTTGGTCTTTATCTGGTTTTTGCAGTTCTTTTCCCGTTTTTAAATATTCTAATATTTGCTCAAAAATCCATGGATTTCCATTTGAAGCTCTTCCTATCATGATGGCATCACAACCTGTTTTTTCAAACATATATAAAGCTGTTTTACCATCAACTATGTTACCATTACCTATAACAGGTATTGAAACACTTTCTTTGACTTTTCTTATTTCTTCATAATCTATTTCGCCACTAAAAAACTCGTCTTTAGTCCTTCCGTGAACTGTAATTGCACTAACTCCATTTTTTTCTGCTATCTTTGCAACCTCTGTCGCCACTAAATGATTTCTATCCCATCCAAGTCGAATTTTAATAGTTACTGGAACAGATGAGTTTTCTACTACAGATTTTGTTATTTTATCTATAAGTTCTAAATCTAAAAGAAGCTTTGATCCTTCGTTATTTTTTGTGACCTTTGGTGCCGGACATCCCATATTAATATCAATTATATCTGCTTCTTTAGAAACTTCTTTTGCAATTTGTCCCATTATTTCAGGATTAGATCCAAAAATTTGAACAGCAACAGGTCTTTCTCTTTCAGCAATTTCCATTATTTTTTTTGTTTTCGAATCATTATAATACATACCCTTAGAACTTATCATTTCTGTATATACAAGACCCGCACCTTTTTCTTTGCAAAGTATCCTAAACGGCATGTCAGAGATTCCAGCCATAGGTGCTAAAAATATATTGTTATTAATTTTTAAATTTCCAATTTTAATTTCGTGTAAAAACAAAGCTTTCACTCCTTAAAACAAGTGTTTCTTTTTTCTCGCAGAAATACTATTAATCATTCCAATTAATATCATACAAGTAAGCATTGAACTTCCGCCGTAACTAATAAATGGAAGTGGAATTCCAGTTATTGGAAGTAGCCCAATACACATTCCAATATTTTCGATAACATGTATAAAAATCATTGCAAAAGTTCCTATACATATCATCTTTCCAAAAGTATCTTTTGTTCGCCTCGATATATTAATTACTTTTATTTGTAAAATCATATATAAAACAACAACTGTCGCCGAAACTATAAAGCCCATTTCTTCACTTATAACCGAAAAAATAAAGTCTGTAGTTTTCATTGGCAAAAGTCCCATTTGTGTTTGATTGCCATTAAACAAACCCATTCCAACTATCATTCCAGAACCAACTGCAAGCTTTGATTGTATTGCATTATATCCTGCACCTCTAGGATCAGATTCTGGATTTAAATATACTTCAATCCTCTTTTTTGCATGCTCCGGTAAAGCAAAATTATATGCTATTGGAACAATAATAACAGCAAGCATTACTGCAACTAGTATATATTTCCAATTAATTCCTCCTGCAAATAACATTGCTAATAATATTCCTAATATAACAATCGCTGTCCCATAATCTGGTTGCTTAATTATTAAAAATGTAGGAATAATAACTATCAAAATACAAATTACCAGATTGTACCATTTATTTATTCCATTGGTGTTATTTGCATGTTCAATAAATCGAGCTACAACTAAAATAACTGAGATTTTAAAAAATTCTGATGGCTGCAAACTTAGTGGGCCAACCTTAATCCACGATGTTGCGCCATTAATTGGATTACTTTTTAACACCACAATTAGTAGCAAAATCATAATTAGATAAAAAGGAACTGATAACTTTTTAAAGAACTTATAATCAACAAAAACCATAATAATTGAAATTATCAATCCAATTAAAAACCATATGATTTGCTTCGAGTATTCATCTGCATCTCCGCCAGCTCCCATTGATGCACTTTTTAGTGATATTATACCTATTACAAACAAAAGAATCACAAGTATTATTACACTATAATCTAAATTTTTAAACAACTTTTTTATCATTTTAAAAACCGCCAAACATAATAAACAGAGGGAGCTTCATCAAACCCCCTCTTTTTAATTAATTCTTTGCTTTAGCTTTTGATCTGATTTTTTTAAATCTTTCTTTCGCAGAAAATTTAACCTTTGAAAATGTATCCGCAACGCCCTCTTTTACTCCAGTTAACTTTGCTTTCATATTTGAAGTTGTATCTTCTTTATTCTCTTCTTGAACATTTTCTTCTACTTTATCTATGTTTTCAGCTTCTTTTGTTTCTTCATTTGATGTTTCTTCTTTGCTAGCTTCATCAATATTTTCTTTGGTATCTTTTTGTTTCTTTTTGTCTTTTTTATCTTTTTTATCTTTTAGTTTTTCTTCTGATACTGTTTTAATCTCTTCTATTATTGTATTTGCAACTTCTTTTGGATTATCACTTGTTTCTTCTTCAACATTATCAATTTTTCTAGCAACCGGCTTAATATTCTTTATTGGAATATTGGCATATAATGCAGGGCCTGCACCATCATTGCCTTCAAATCCTCTTGTAAGTTGCACTTCTAAAGTTTCTTCATCTATTTCAATATATTTTTTAATTACATCGATAATTTCTTTTTTCATCATTTCAAAGAAGTCTGGTGATACGGATGCTCTATCTTGCATCAACACAAGTTGTAATCTTTCTTTTGCTTTTTCTTTTGAGACGGCATCTTTATCTTTTCTTTGAAAGTTCTTTAAGAAATTTACAATTGGTTCGAAAACCTCTCTTAATTCCATTAAATTGCCTCCTTATAAATACAACTTACACTCTAGCTTTTTCTTTTTTGCCAGAAAAAACTTTTCTAAGCTTTTCAAAAAATCCTTCTTTTTTTCCTGGGATTGTAACAGGAAGATCTTCTCCAAGAATTCTTTTAGCTGTTTCCATATAAGCTTTTCCAGAAAGTGATTTTGGATTTGTAACAGATGGTTCACCCATGTTTGTTTGGATGATAACATTGTCGTCATCTGGAATTGCACCAATCAAATTGATTGAAAGTAAATCAACGATATCTTGTGCATCCATCATTTGACCTTCTCTAACCATCTTTGTTCTAATCCTATTTAGTATAAGTTGTGGCTTAGGCAAGTCACTAGCTTGTAATAAACCTACTATTCTATCTGCATCTCTAACAGCAGATACTTCAGGTGTTGTAACAACCAGTGCTCTGTCAGCACCAGCAATCGCATTCTTAAATCCTTGTTCTATACCTGCAGGACAATCAATGATTACGTAATCATATTCTAATTTCAATTCTTCACATATCTTTCTCATTTGCTCTTCATTAACAGCATTTTTATCGCGAGTTTGAGCAGCTGGCAAAAGATAAAGCCCTTCATATCTTCTATCTTTTATAAGAGCTTGTTTTAACTTACAATTTTCTTCAACAACATCAACGATGTCATACACAATACGATTTTCTAATCCCATAACAACGTCAAGGTTTCTTAAACCGATATCGGTATCAACAAGAGCTACTTTTTTATTCATCATTGTTAGTGCTGTACCTAAGTTTGCAGCACTAGTAGTCTTGCCTACACCACCCTTGCCGGATGTTATAACAATTACTTCTCCCATATCTTTCCCTCACTTCCAAAAGAGTAATTTTATCTATAAGAAAATTATTTCAATCATTATTTTTTCTATACCATACATAATATATATTGAAGTTAAAATTGTCAATAATAATCATCCGTAAGAAATAGATAAAAAATAAGCAAGACAACTAATGTGTGTCTTGCTTATTTTGTATTGACATAATTTTAAAAACGTATACCAAAAATATCTATTTCTTTTCATTCATATAATCTTTTATATAATTATTTCCATACATCATGTCATATTCCAATAGTTTATGTTCTTTTGATTTTGTCTCACACTCTTTTGTAATCGAATCAAACACTTGACCATTTTCATCAATAAATAATCTATCTCTTAATGCAAAATAATTTAGTGTATCTAAGAAGTTAAAATATGGTGACTTTTTAATTCCAACATAGTTTAACAATTTGTTTCCTAGTAACACAGCACCTGTTATATTGTCATGCTTTGGTTCTTTTTGTGAATAATTATCATATATAAAATATGGGATTGTATGCATCTTAAGCATTTCATCCTTATTCCAATCTGATGTTACTTTTGTATCAATCATTCCAGAATCATAATATACTTCATATAATGATGGCAAATGGTCGCCATAGAATAGTAATACTGTTGGTTCTTTACTTTTATCTAAATAATCTATTAGATTTTTTAACTGAATATCTGACTCATAAACACCATTTACATATGCTAAAAGCTTATCTTTTGCTTCATCTGATAGCACATCACTTTTAATCTTTACTCTATCAAATCCCTCTGTAAAATTTGACGTTTGATATGGTGTATGATTTTGCATGGTAAGAGCCCATATGAAAAGTGGTACGTCCTCATCTTTTTGCTTTTCAAGTTGATCAATTATATTGGTATTCATAGTTTTATCTGAAATATATTTGCCAAAGTAATTTACATCTATCATTTCTTTTGATTCGTAAAACTCGTCAAAACCTATGACTGGATAAACCGTTTTTCTATTATAAAAAGTGCCATCATAATCATGAAGAGCAATTGTCTTATATCCATTTTCTTTAAATATTTTTTGAATTGAATCTATATTTTGTATATTTTGAGAAAGATCTGTATATGGAACAGTTCCATATGGCATAAATTCTACTGTTTCGCCAGTAAAGACTTCAAATTCAACGGTTGATGTTCCACCTCCGAAAGTAGCACTAATCATTTTCCCACTTTCATAATCATTCCAATATTTTCTAAAATTTGGTATTGGATCTTGCGAATATTCAACATTTGGAACAACTAAAGGATCAAAAAAAGATTCGCTCATCACAATAATTACATTTGGTTTTTCTTTTGAAACTTTATTTGAGCTTTTGGTAGAAGTAATCACGTCTCCAAATGAATCAATCAAAATTTCTTCATCAATTTTATTTGCTTTATTTTTTGCATTATCTAAAATTGCATATACTCTTTCTTTTGAATATCCATCTGGCTCACTCATATTATTCATAATATAATTTGTATATAAGCCAAGCCATGTCCCTTCTTTTTCATGAACAGTGTTTGGAGCAAATCTTACTCCAAGATTAACTCCAGCTTTACTCAAAACTAATTTACTTGTTGCTGGAATCACAAATGCTATTAAAAAAGCTGCGCCAAAAAGTAAAAAATTTATTCCACTTGATTTGCGATTAATCTTTATTTTTTTGATAAAAATAATTGCTGTAACTATAATTATAAAAATAATTCCAAATATTATATGCGTTTTCAAAGCAGGACTTATCTCTACAAAACCTGTCAACTCTCCTACATTTCCAGCAAGTGCTAAGTCATTAGTTAAAAGAACTTCTCCTCTTACATCAAATTTTATTTTTGATATTATTGGAAAAATCAAATATAACAATGAAGTTAAAATAAATGATAATGTCGGTCTTTTTGATAAAGTTTGAATCATAAAATAAATAGTATAAATAAATACATAATTTAATATAACAATTCCAAAATTATTAAAGATCCACGAGATAGAATCTCCTACTGTTTCTTTTTGGAATAAAACGCCAAAAAAAATCAAAGCAAAAGGAACTAGCACCAGCATAAGAAAATTAATAGTGTTGCTAATTTTTTTAGCCCTCTTTTCTTTTCTTATATCTGATGCTTTAACGATTCTTTTCTCTTTTAAATTAACCTCAATGTCCTTTTTCTTTGAACCTACTTTTTGATTTTTCTTTGACATTTTTTCTCCGCCTTAATCATCTAATTCTAGACCATATAGCGCTTGCATAAGCGAATATGTTGGCTTGGTTTTATCCTTACTTTTTGGAGTGATGCTCCTAAAATAATTGTCAACTGTTTCGGCATATTGTGTCGTTCTAAATAACCTTCTCGAAGTTGTTCTTCCCCATTTGTATTTGCTATTTTTCATTGTATTTAATACTTGTAGTGTGTCGATATTTCCTGTTTTTCTTAATTGCTTTTGAATGTCACTTTTAATCTCTTTATAGATGTTTTTTGATTCTTCGTTAAAACACTCTAAAACGCAGTTTTCTTCATCTTTATAATCATTATTTCCAAAAGCAGCCCTTCTCCACAACGATACAAATCTTACTTTCGACACAAAATCCGGTTCTTCTTTTACATATCCAGTATTTTTTTCGATAGCAATTAAACCACCAGCTGGATTTACGCCAACTTTATATGAGTCATAAGTGGATTTTAATCCTTCAAAAGTATCATCATCTTTTATCGTTTCATATTCTTCATTTACATCCTGAAGCTCTTTAGCAAGTTCTTCACTTGCTTCTATTAAGCATTTTTCTTTTTTTATAAAAATAGAAATAAATGAAGTGAATAATTGTTTGATTTTAGTTTTTAAATTTCTTTTTGGAAGCGCATTAATATTTTCCACTTCATTCACCTCTTTTCGTAATTTTATCTTGTAACAAATTCTATATCGTATAATTCTTGCTTCTTAAATCCAAAAATCTTTGCAATAATAAAACTTGGAAATCCGCATATAATTGCATTTTCTTCTCTTATTAAATCATTTAAAGAAATGGTAATCTCATTTATTATTTTTTCTGATTTTGCAAGCAATAGTCTAAGTTTTGTTAACTCTTTTGAATTGTTAATTTCTTCTATTTCATATATCTCACTTAATACTCTTTTTAGTTTTTCAATTAATTCTTTTTCTACACTTACTTTTTCATTTATTGGCAATAGTTTTGCTTGTAACAATTTAACTACAAAACCATTTTCATCACTTAATAACCCGTTTGAATAATTTACTAATCCTTCAATAACATCATATCTTCTGCTCAAAGCAGAATTTAAACTTTCAAGCGATGAATTTTTTAATGATTCTAATTCTGTAACCCTTTTGTAAATTCTAATTGAATAGATGATCAGAATTAAAATCACGATGCCGTAAAACAAGATAGCCCAACATATTATTCACCTCATATTAAGCATATCACAACGCCAAAATCTTGTAAAAAAATATGGATTAATGTAATAAAAACGTAAAAAAATAAGACGTCTTATAATTAAGACATCTTATTATGGTTTATATTTATAACAAACTCTACACTGTTTCTGGTGTTACAGGAGTAACATTAGCTGCTTGAGCACCTTTCATTCCTTCAACAATGTCGAATTGAACTTCTGTACCTTCTTGTAAAGTTTTGTAGCCGTCCATTGAGATAGCACTAAAATGTACAAATACATCTGTACCACCTTCTCTTTCAATGAAACCAAAACCTTTCTCTGCATTAAACCATTTTACTTTTCCTTTTTCCATATTACTTAAACCTCCATGTTTCTTTCTTTTGTACTATTTCGTAATTCTCTTTTGTAGGGTATTACATATATAATACAAGGTTAGAATAACACAGTGCTTTTCAATATGTCAAATCTTATTCTATTATTTAATAGTTTTGTAATTTAATTATTGGACAAAATAAAAAATCATGGTTTTAAACCATGATTTTTTTGGAGCGGGAAACGGGGCTCAAACCCGCGACCTTCGCCTTGGCAAGGCGACGCTCTATCAACTGAGCTATTCCCGCGTGACACGAATATTATAATAAGATATATCTTAAATTTTGTCAATATTTTTTAGCAAAATACTATATGAGCCTTCTTGCAAAATGTTCGCAAGAAGGCTTAATTTGGCTATTTTATCTTAAATTCATCCGCCGAAAATGTAGAAATAGAATGCATCATTTTATAATTTCCTTCAATTTCGCTATCTCCTATAGTTTGAGGTGGCGCTTCAATGCTAAATTCTTTATTTTTTAGAATTATTGTTAATACTTTATTTGAATTGTTTCTAAAGCTTCCTGATTTATCTGATTTTATTTCTAGACTTTCTACTCTTAATATCGTTTGCTTATTCATTCCTACTGTCTTTATAAAATATAATTTATATGTTCCATCGCTATTTTTTCCAAACATAGCATACGTGTTACTTCTATCCTCGTTCTTATATTGCCCATTTTCCTGCGCTTTTTCTATATTATAAGAGTACTCTTCGTTCAAATTTTGTTCCTCTTCATTATTCACAAAGTCAAAATTTAATTCATCATTTCCTTTTGAACCTGCTACAACAACTACGGCAACAACCACCAATAGTGCCATACCAAGTATCTTTAATACATCTTTCATAAAGGTACCTCCGTTTCTTTGTCTTTTATTATTATATCATAAGTTTTTACTTTCTTAAAAAATTTGGTAAAATGTAATCATATATTAATATGATAATATGTTCTAATATATGAGTTAATATTAAAAAAGTAAGGAGACAAAATGATAGAATTTAAAAGTGTAACAAAAGAATTTGAAAAAGTTACTGCCGTCAAAGATGTTAGTTTTAAAATTGAAGATGGCAAAGTGCTTGGAATTGTCGGCAGAAATGGTGCTGGAAAAAGCACAATTTTTAGAATGATTTTAGGATTGTTAGAGCCAACGTCTCGGAGAAATTCTCTTTAATGGAAAAAAGATTTCTCAAAACGATTTGAATTCTTTTGGTTATCTGCCTGAAGAAGGTAGTTTACTGCCACAATATAGCGTTTTAGACGTTTGTGAATATTATGGTGCTCTAAAGCTTTTATCCAAAAAAGAAGTTTTAGATAATTTAAATAAGTGGCTTGAAAAATTTAATATGGAAAACTATTTGGATATGAAAATTAAAAAAATTTCTAAAGGTAATAAACAAAAAATCCAATTTATTATTTCAGTCTTACATAATCCAAATTTCATCATCCTTGATGAGCCTTTTTCAGGTCTTGATCCTGTAAGTGTTGAAGAACTCGAAAAACAAATTATAAATCTTAAAAACGAAGGCAAAACAATTATTTTTTCATCTCACATAATGAGCCATGTCGAAAATATTTGCGATGATGTATTATTAATCAATAAAGGTTCTTCTTTGTTATATGGTAACTTAGAAGAAATAAAAAACAATTATTTAATTAACGGAAACAAACCTACTTCGTTTAATGAAATCTTTATAGATAAGGTAGGTGAAGCAGATGAATAAATCAAAAGTAAAAGAAATAATTAATTTTTCATTTTTTCAATATTTCAAAAATAAATGGTTTGTCATTTTTAATGTTATATCACTTTTAACAATGGTTTTTTCATTAAATTGGTCAAACATTTCAAGCTTCTTTTCATTAGATGAAGGAAAAGACTCTTATGAAATAAAGGTTCTTGATAAAGATAATCTTATTTATGATCTTGTAAATTTATCACTTTCAGGGGATGAAAAACTAACAACTACTAGAATTTACGAAAACACATACAACAAAGATAACATTGAAGATGATATTTTAATTCTAGAAATAGAAAAAGATGATAAAGAATACTTTAATGCTACTTTGATATCAAAAGAAGGCCTTAAAACGCCAACATATGACAAGATACAAAATTCTCTTGATATAGCTAGAAATGAATATATTAAAAACGAGTTTTCATTTAGCAATGACAAATTAGAAAAAATACAAAGAAAAGTTGAATTAAAAAGAGTAATGCTTGCAGTAGATGCTGAAAACTCTGATCAAAAAGAAATTATTAAGACTATTTCTTCGTTTTTGACATATATGATTGCTGTACTTGTATTTACAAGAATTGCAAATGAAATTGCACAAGAAAAACAGTCAAAATCGTCTGAATACGTTCTAACAGCTGTTTCCGGAAAAGAGTATTTATTTGCCAAAGTATTTAGTAATATTGCAATTTTACTAATTCAAATGTTACTAATGCTTTCATATTATATGATTTCAGTAGGGATTTTGAGTTTATTTAAAGCTACGAGCACTGATATTTCACTCTCACAAAGTATGGCAATTAGTGGATTAAGTATAGATATTGTGATTTATTTAATTACATTAATTGTATTGAATGTTTTAAGTTTTACATTATTATCAATAATTCAAGGTACATTGGCAGCCAAAACAAGTAATTCTCAAGAAGCTGGAAACACCGTCTCTATACTAATATTCGTTATGATGGCTTTATATGTAGTAACACTTTTTGTGATAGATCCATATACTAAAGTAAATGCATTTTTATATATAATATCTGTTCTACCTATTTTTTCTGCTTATTTTGTTCCAGCCATGATGATTGTTGGGCAAGCAAGTGTAATTCAAATATTGATTTCAGTTATTCTATTAATTATATCTATCCCATTTGTTTTTAACATTTGCGGAAAAGCATTTAAAAATGGTTTGTTAGATTACACTAAATCGAAGAAGAAAAAGAAGAAGAAAGATTTGTCGCACGAAGAACAACTGCAAATCTTTGTAAATAAGAGAAAATATTCAAGACTTGGCCTAATTGCAGGTATGACTATAATAATAATTATTACTGGGCAAATAATTTCATCATTATTATTCTCACTACTAATTGGTCCACTGCTAGAAGGTTTGGTCGATAAAACAACTCTTAATTTAATTACACAGATGGTATTGTTAATTTTATCCCTTGGGGTAGCCTTTTTATTTACTAGGTTTTTTAAAGGTAGCAATACAAAAAAAGAGCCTCTTCTTGAAAAATACAATATTAAAAAATGGCAACTTGCAATCATAGCATTTGCAGGCATCTATGCTTTTAATCTATTACTAAGTTTAGTTATATATCCTATTCTAGGATTTGATAATAATATTGTAGAATTATTCGATGTAAGCACATCTTCTTCTATTATTGTAAAGATACTATTATTTTTATCACTTGCACTTACACCAGGAATATTTGAAGAATTATTATTTAGAAAAGGTTTAATTGATTTATTCTCTCCATATGGAAGAAAATTTGCAATAGTACTTTCGGCTCTTATTTTTGCACTTATACATTTAAATATTTCTCAGGGTATTTTTGCATTTGGAGCAGGATTAATATTTGGCCTAGTATACGTGCTAACAAATGATATAAAAATTACTATGATTATCCACACCTTAAACAATACTATGGCTGTGCTTGCACTTATATTGCCGGAGTTATTCTTAATTATCCCATCTGTTGTTGTTCTAGTTGCTGTTGTTGTTGGAATAATATTATTTTTTAAATATATGATTAAAAACAAGCCATTTAAAGATAAGAATATTAGCTTTTCTAAGTTAAAAGACAACTTTTCTAAAAAGTAC
The DNA here is from genome assembly GCA_017518295.1 of Clostridia bacterium. GTDB lineage: Bacteria > Bacillota > Clostridia > TANB77 > UBA1234 > RGIG6105. The sequence goes on along the minus strand of JAFWVJ010000017.1, from coordinate 218,060 downwards.
AAATTCTTACTATATGATTTTACTTTTGATGTTTCAGTAATACTAATTATTGTCCTTTGCTTCTTAACCGAAAATGCACTAAAAACGATTTTAAAATAATAAATAAAAAAGCGACCTTTTATAAGGTCGCTATTTTATTGGTTCAATTGGTCTGTTTTCTTGGTTTCCAAGCGCCAAATTTGTTAACTTGAGCGCCGAATCCAATGTTTTACAGATTGCAATAAATCCTGAAGGATGAATAAATATCACATCCTTATCAAACCTGCTGCTTTTCTGATCCATTTCTTTAGAATATCCATACCATTTACTTGGAAAGCCTTTTTTATATCCGTTTTCATTGTATTTACAAGGAATTGGCCTTATTTTCCAAGTATAATTATCTGTTGGACTAATAACAAACCATATTTTCTTTGCTTCAGGCATATTGGCAACAAAGTCTTGCCAGTATGCTTTTTTATGAAGCACCAAAACATGCCCATTTGTAGTCCGTATGGCTTCTTCTACATATTCTTTAGATTCAATTTTAAATAAAGCAGCTTTATGAGTATTGGCAAAAACCTCATGAAACAGTTTTGATAAATCTTCTTCAAAATCATCTCCGTATTCTTCTGGCGAATAAAAAATTGTTTTTAATGTAGGACAATCCATATCATCAACTCTATCGTTAAATGACATCCCTATGCCCATACTGTCCGCCGCGAATCCGTAGATGATTGTAGAAAAATGCTGTTTTGCATATTCAGCAGAATTATCAAATTCTTTTGAGCAATACAAATCTGCATATTTATCCCAGACAAAATTAATTTTGCTTTTTTCATCATTATATTCTGAAAAATCAACATCATTTATTTCATCTGGAATAGAATTTTTCATTTCATCTAGAAGACATTTAGTAATAGTATTGTCGTATTTGTTAGAAAAAGCTCCAAAATCCATTTTTTCGTGTATTTGATTATAATTATACGCTCCTTCTGACCTTTTTAAAGTAATTAAAAAGGCTTTTCTTGCAAGCTTAATTGCCATTTCAAGACCCGTGTTATCACAATCTTTAACGATTTCTTCTGGATTTAGAAAACTTATAATGCATGATAAAGTCATCACTCTATATGCATTTTCAAATCCTTCAACCATAGAAGGGAATATGCCATTATCACTTGCATCAATCGCACGGACAAGATGGTAATCGATATAATTAAAAGTAAAATTTATAAACTTTTCATTATCCGATTCAAAATATTCTTTTAGGAACTTTCGACCATATTCTTCCCAAAGAAGACCAAAAGACGCAAAAGGAATGGCTTCTTTTTCTTTGTTAATCAAAGAATGATAGCCATTCCCGCCTTTTTGATGATGGTCAAATCTTCCGCCACCAGTATCAAACACTATTAAATTTTCACTTTTTAAAGCAGGACTATACTCATTATAAGGAATTCGAAAACAGTTAACACTTCCCAGTAAAAGCTCTAAGAAAACAATTCCAAATACATCATCACCATGAAAACTTTTTCCACCATGAGTTACTATATTGGCATCTTCTAGTCTTTCCACAAACCGGACGGACACTGATCAAATTCTCCTTTCTTGTAGATTCTATTGATTCTACAAGAGTATACCACAACTTTACATAATATTCAAGTGTAAACTTATCTTGTTGAGAAGTATCCTGGCAACCTCTCTACTCCAAGGGCATCAATTCTAGCATATTCTTTATCTACCTTTGAAGCATCATATGAGGTGCCATTTTCTCCTTTAAGTACATTGCAATTTAAGAACATATTTTCAGAAGCTGTTACCCTTGATGTATCAAACATTGAAGATGAGTAAATCTTTTGTAATTCACTACAATTTGAGAACATGCTTTCCATATTTGTTACTTTTGATGTGTTAAAGTTTGATAAGTCTAATGATGCTAATTTATAGCAATTTACAAACATCCAATACATATTTTCTACATTTACTGTATTGAAACTTGTAATATCTAATGATGTTAATTTCTGACAATTATCAAACATACAAGTCATATCTGTTACTTTAGCAGTATCAAAGCTTGATACATTTAGGCTTGTTAAATTCTTACATTGACAGAACATATATGCCATATTTGTTACTTTGCTTGTATTAAATGTTGAAGCATCTAACGAAGTAAGTGTTTCGCATCCTTTAAACATATTTTGCATATTAGTTACTTTTGCAGTATTGAATCTTGATAGATTTATTGCACCTAATCTAGTACATGTATCAAACATAAAACTCATGTCAGTAACAGAAGATGTGTCAAAATTCATATTAAGAGTACTTAGTTTCTTACATAAACAGAACATATATCTCATATCAGTAACTTTTTCTGTTGTAAAACTACTTAAATTTAATGATGTTAAGTTTTCACATCCTTTAAACATGAAACTCATATCTGTTACGTAATGTGTATTGAAAGCACTTACGTTTAAGCTACTTAATCTAGTACATGTGTCGAACATATAAGACATATTAGAAACATTTAAAGTGTCAAAATTACTTAAGTTTAATGTCTGTATATTCTTACAGCCTTGGAACATATACGCCATGTCATTTACTTTCTTTGTATTAAACGAAGACACATCAACACTACTTAAATTTTCACATTTTTCAAACATACTCCTCATAACTGTAACATTTGAAGTATCAAAACCGCTCAAGTTTAAGCTATTTAAGCTTGTACAATTTCTAAACATCGAGAACATTGTAACTACATTACTTGTGTTAAAATCATTAAAATCAACAAACGTAAGCTTACTACATCCATCAAACATCTTTATCATGTTTGAAACGCCTTTTGTAGTAGTGTTCATCGCACTTGATAAGTCGATGCTTGTTATTTCTTTTAGATTTGCAAACATTCCTTCACTATTTTCATTCAAGCTTAATTTCTTAGCTCTACTCCAAATCTTAATAGTATTATTATCATACCAAGCATAAATTGGTACTTCGGAACTTAAACCTATATTTGCTGCGCTCTCTTTAATGCTATTTGATGGTTCTGTTGTTTGCCATGAGATTGCTTTAATATTTGTGTCTTCTGTATCTTGCGTAGCTCCAGAATTTCCAGCTAATCTTTTTATTGTCATATTAAAGTTGTTACCATCAATATATGTACCTGTTAATTGTTGCCAAACCGCATATAAAGTAGTATTTCCTTCTAAAGCAATCGTTTGACCAGGAGCATAATAAGTATCTGTATTGGCATCTGCTGTTGCAGATTCACTCCATCCTTTTAGCACATATCCATCTCTTGCGTAATAATTATCTGCAAGCAATGTAAAGCTTGTCGTATTCGTTAATGTTCTAGAATAATCTGATCCAGAAGCACCGTTTGGCTTAAGCGTTATTGTCATGCTAGAAGAACCACCAGCACCTTCACTTACAGGTGTTCCATCGTTTGATAAAACAACCCTATAACCAATTCTATCGCTTGCTGCACCACCTACTGGAGCAGTTATGTTTGAATTTTGTCTATCTAAGCCTCTATATACTATATAAGATGTATTATAAATACTTGTATTAAATTTAGCTTTTTCAGCATTTGATAATATTATGCTATTTAAATCAGCTGCTGTAATTTCTTCTTTTATGCTATGGTTTGAACTGTTTACTAAACTGCTTGCATTAGCAGATAGTGCACTATTATTAATAAATGTTGATGTATATTCAAAGCTTCCACCTATTAAATCAAATACACCAGTAATATTACCTGTTGTTGATGTGTTATTTGCTGTTCCTGTCTTATCTGTATTATCTAATGTAATATAGTTTCCATTTCTACCATATTCGCTTAGTCCAAGTAATAATGCCGCTTCATACTCACTATTTTTAATTAAATGTGAGTTATCTGCAGAATACATGTTTTCAGAATTATCAAATGCAGTTGAAACATTTATACTTCTCCATGGAGTTCTATTTGCTTTAGAAACAGCTCTTATGTAAGATGAGTTTCCTGCATTTCTTGTAAGTACACTACCTCCTGTTGTTGCCTCTATCCATGTTGCACCATTGTTTGAAGAAGTTTCTTTAGATATTTCATATTTTGAAATCCAGAATCCTCTTAGTTCATATCTAGCACCACCTGCAATAGTAAATGCTTTTGCTACTTTGTATCCAAGTGGTAATGCACTTATATTTCCATTGATGTCTATGTAGTCATTATTTCTTTCTCTTAAGAATATAATGTCATATGTTCCACCCGAATTTGCTTTGTATGCAAATCTTGGTATCCATACCCACTCACTTCCATCAGGAGTTGTAGCATTTGCCCATTTAGAAGTTGTGTTTTGTTGGTTATCTCCTCTTGATTCATATGAATACATATCATCTGTAAAATATCCAACTTCTGTATAAGAACCATTTGTTGCATATTTAATAGCTTTCATTCCAGAAAGAAGTTCTGGTTTATTGGCTTGTGATCTTGTTTCAACTATTTCTTGATGATAATTGTGTTCTTTTGATATGTCATTTCCATATTCATCAATTACTTTAACTATATTCTTTCCTTCTGCTAAATATGCTTCATAATCTCCATTTTGTCTTCCTAAAACAGCACCATTTAGCATTACTGCTTTAATGTGATCGTCCTCAGCATATATTTGAACTTTATTATCTAATACTTTTGTTCTTAAAATTGGAATTGTATTATCAACTGTTATTTCTTTTGTATCTACTTCTTGATTGCTTTCAGCCGTATGATTACCAGCTTTATCATAAATCAATCTGTTGCTTACATTAAATCCTAATTCACCATTTCCAGTAACATTTTCAATTACAGCAGTGTATTTGTAACCATCTGTAATTGCTTCTCTTGAAATTCTTGTAACTCCTCCAGTTGTATTAAATCCGTTTACATGTAATGTTACATCTGAAGCTCCAATATTAGAGGTAAATAGGTATAGATCTGTTACTTTGAAATACATATTTGTCTTGTTGATATTATTGTTACCAATCTTTGTTGCATTTAGTTTAATTGTCTTAGTAATCGGACCGACAATATTTCCGGCATTATCTTTCTCCCAAACATATATTGTCTTATCTTCATCACCTTGTGATAATTCAAATATTGCTTTATCAGCTTCACCTTGTGTTCCACTTACATCAATCCATTCATCTGAATCAGAAATTGTATGAGATGCGTCTTCTGTAATAAAGATTTTTTCTATTTCATTTCTTGTATCATTGATTGATATATCTACAACCACACTGTCTGCTTCTTCAACAGTAACTATATTTGCCGCTTCTGGAGGTTGTTTATCTATAGTTACTATGTAAGTAGAAACATTAGATGTCATTGATGGCTCACCAATTACGTAAGCATATGCTCTTACTGTCACTTTTCCTTCAATATATCTTACTAATGTATCAGTGTAATTAGCCCACTCGCTATCATTGATACTATATTTGTATCCAACCAAAACTTCTTCTGCTTCATTTACTTTACTACCATAAATGTTGATATAAATTGTTTCTTTTACAGTACCGCCATTAGGAATGACTACAGTTCCATCATTTCCTTTAATAATAGGGTCTGTTGGATTTCCAAATATTACTAATTTAACAACATTTGAGTATGCATCCTCATGGTTTGCATCTCCTGGTAGATATGCTTGCACATAATATGTACCAACATTTCTTGGAAGAGTATTTAATTTGTTTGTTAAATCAGCATCAGTATAGTAATTGTATACCAAGCTTGCTCTTGCTGTACTTTCCGTTACATCGCCACCATATTTGTATATCTTAGAAATAGCTGCATCATTAATCTTTTGTATTCCTCCAGAATATGGAACAATCTTATCTTCTAGAGTAAGTACTGGAATTGTCTTGTAAATCTCAAATCCTATTTCCATAGTTCCTGTGTAATGGTTCATTGCTGTAAGTACAATTTTTGCATTTCCGACATTAATGTTATTTACATAGGTTGCAGTATAATCTACGCCTTCAACAACATTCCAACCATTTGGTGCAACAAAACTTGTAATTCTTGGAACTTTTGGAGTTCCATCATATTCGTATCTGTTTTCACTTAATACATAATTACCTTCTAATTGTCTTGGTAATATAGTAAATGTTTGTTGTGCTCTTCCTTCATAGTTTCCAATACCTGTTACAACTGCTATAGCAGAATTATTTCCCACCTCGACATTGTTTAGATATGATACAGTATAGTCTGTATTTCTAACTAACTCTCTGCCATCAAATGTAACTCTTGTAGCTGGTGTATGTGCTGTTGCATCATAAATATACGTATCAGGAGTAACTTCCACAGTCATTAATTCATCAAATCTTTCAAAATTTGCCTTCTTAATAGTATAATTTGCTGATTTTGTTCCTGTATAGTTTCCAATACCAGTTAACGTCAATCTAGCAGTTCCTTGATTTACATTATTTGTATATGCAATTGTATAGTCTCTATCTGCAACTAATACTGTGCCGTTAACAACCAATGTTGGAATAGGAGTTATTGGCTCGCCATTATAAATATATTCTTCGTTAAATGTAATAGTTCCAGAACTAATATCTCTTCTATCAATTGTTAAGTATTTGTCATTTCTTAAGAATGAAATTTCATAGTTATTTGGATTGAATCTTCCAGAAGCAACAAGTGTAAATGTGCCTTGACTATTAATTTCATATCTTCCAACATCTTCACCTTCTGATCTTGCAATCATTCCAGTGCTGCCATAAGACTCACCTGTAACTAATCCTTCAACTGAAACAGCAAAAGGTGTTGGGTCTGCGTTTTGATATGTCTTTGTATAGTTTTGACTAGGTTTAATAGTAAGTGGCTTCTTAATAATTAAGAATTCTTCTGTTCTTGAACCTGAATAACCACCTCTACCTGTAATAATTACCCTTCCAGTTCCAACATTAACATTGTCTTCGTATCTTACTGTATAATCTGTGTCTTGAACTAATTGAGTTGAGTTCATAAATATTGTCACAGATGGTTGGTTTGCTTGGCCACTATATACATACTGATTTTGACCTAATACAATTCTTGCTTTATATAATCCTTCGCTTTGGATATCAATATCTGCAAAACCTCTAAATGGATCATAGTTTGGTGCTGTTATTTCAAAGTATACTCTCTTTGTTCCGATTTCTTTTTGAGTTGGTGAAGCTGTTAAGTTATAAGTTCCTGCTGAAGTACCATACTTAATAGTATATCCTCCTAAAGGATCTCTAACCTCAATACTAATTTGATGATCTCTGCCATCATACATTCCTGTGTAACCACTATATACAACATCCATTTGCTTGTTTGAAACAGTTATTGTTCCATTTGTATAAACCACATTGTAGTTTGAAGCGTTAAATGTTGATGTAGATCTTGGTGTTAGTGTTCCTCTTGTAATTGGATAGGTTCCTGCATTAGATGTGCTTGTTGCAGTTGTTGCAAGCGTACCTGTATATGAAGGGGCTTCACCATCAACCAGATTAGATACAGTATATGTAAGAGCAGGTATATTATCTCCTCTTAATATTTGCTTATCGTCACCTTTAATATTTAGATTTCTCTTTGAAATTGTAAATTCTTTTATTGTTGTTCCGCTATAATTGCCAATACCTGTGATAATTACTTTTGCTGTACCTGCATTTTTGTTATCTTCATATGATACTGTATAGTGAGTTCCTTTTGTAAGAACATTTGATGCAGAATCATAAACTGTTGGAATTGGTTCTCGTGCACTGCCATTATATTCATAAGTGTTTTGACTTAAAGTGATATTTCCAATTCCGTTTCCAACTATTGTTAATTTACTTCCTTCTCTTACAGTAAACGTGTAGTTGCCAGGCTTAAACGCTCCATTTTCTGCAAGTTCCAATTCGCCTTTTCTAATTTCGTATGAACCGAATTCTTCACCTACATCTCTTGTAAGAGCTCCAGTAAATTTGTATGTTTGTCCAGATACAACTCTTTGAACTGTATATGTTAAAACTGGATCTGCTGTTCCTGCAAGTTTTGTAACGTTATCAGGAACAACTAGTAGTGCTCTCTTCGTAATTTGATATTCAAATTCCAATGTGCCAGTATAATCATTTATTCCTGATACTATTACTTTTGCAGTACCAGCATTTGTACTATTTTGCCATGTTGTATTGTAATGTGTTCCTGCTACTAGTGTTTGATTTCCATCTTTTATAGTAGGAACTGGATTATGAGGTTGTCCATCATATTCATAAGAACCTGTAGGTATAGTGCCAATCACTGCAGAATTTCCAAGAGATCTAGCATTAATTGTAAATTTCTTACCAGTTACAAATTCCATATTATAATTTGCTGCTTTAAATGCTCCAGCATCGGATAATGCATAATCACCAACAGTAATTTCATATTGTCCCACACTCTCTCCTGCTTCTCTTGAAAAAGCTCCGGTGTGTCCAGGTATTTCTCCTGGAACCATTATTACATAAGAAGCTGATAATTGTGGATCGTTGTCTCCGTATTCTTTAGATAATTCATCTGGTGTTACTCTTATAGTAATCTTATTAATTGTATAATTTAAATTTACTGTAGAAGTATAATTTCCTTTTCCTGTTACAACAGCTGTTGCTGTTCCACTATCTATTATATTTTGATAAGTAACGTCAAAATCAGTTCCCTCAACAAGAGTCGTACCGCCATATGTCATTGTCACTATAGCTCTATGTTCTGATCCATCATAATCAAATGATGTTTGTGATAGTGATTTGATAACATTATTATCCGCGATTGATTTTGGTGTAATGCTTATACTTGATGTGCCATACATATCTGCATAACCTGTTGCTGAAATCTTATATTCAACTTCTGTTTCGCCAACAGTTGTTCTTGTTGGACTCTGTGTTAATGTATAATTTCCATCTTCATCTTTAAATAATATTTCATATCCACTAGTTGGGGCTGTTACATTTACTGTTATTCCATGAGCATTTTTATCGTAGGTTCCTGCATATGGACTTGCAGTTGCTGTAATAGTTCCCTCAGCAACTGTAAGTGTTGCACCTGTAAATTCTATTTTATAATTATGTGCATAGAATGTTGAATAATCTTTTAATTGTAATGTTCCAATTGTAATAGGATAATCTCCTCTTTGAGAAGATGTTGTTGCTGTTGTTGCTAGAGAACCTTGGAATATTCTTGATTGTCCATGATTTTCTCCGTCAACAACACCACTATAACTAAATGTTAGTGTTGGATTTGGAACGCCATATCCTTTACTAATATCATCTGCAATAACATTAATTGTCTTTGGTCCAATAGTAAAGTTTAATGTTTTCTCATCATCATATCTGTTAATACCTGTAATGGTTACAGTACCTGTTCCTTCATTTTTATTATTTGAGTATGATAATTCATAGTCAACATGTTCTTGAAGTACTATATCTTGATCTTTTACTAATACACCTGGTTTATTCTCGCCACCATTATATACGAATGATGTTTGTAATAATTCTGCTGTAAATTCTCTCGAGAATGTCTTTGACTCTGAATAATTTCCATGCTGTGAATTTGCTGTTGAATTTCCAAATGCATCAACAAGTTCAACTATTACTGTGTATCCGCCTACATCCTCTATTGGCACTGTAACACTATCGCTTGTTGGTTCTAAATCAAAAGTATTTGTTTTATTAAATACATCTTCATTGCTAGCATTTTTTACTTTCCAAATAACTTGTTTTACACCTGAACTATTTGCTCCATCACTAATGCCATTTGCTGTAACAACAACATTATTTTCTACTAAATTTCCTATGCTAATGCTACTCATTGTTGGTGCTGTTGTATCTTTAATAATATCTAACTTCATTATCTCTTTAGGGCTTGAAACTATAAATTCTGAAACAGCTATAACTTCTTCGTAAATTCCAGTTGCTGGGAATTTAGCTTCAACTTCATATGTGCCCGCTTCTGTTGGAGCTGTTGTCGAATATGTGTTATTCTCTTTTGATTTATATCTATATGTTACTCCGCTAACGTTATTTGTTGCTGAAAATACCTGTGGTATCTTTGGTGATTCATCTTCATGCCAACCATCAATCTTTACAACGCCGCTTCCTTCTTTTGCTATATAGAAATCTTGTTCTAACAAATCTTCATTGCTTTCATTACCAACAGCATCGGTCAAAACAACTTTGATATGATATGTTCCTTTTTCTGAAATAGAAAATGATTGAATGTCTCGAATTGCAGTTGTTGATAGCTGTTTTTCTGTTTCAAGGATAGTTGTTGAGCCTTTAGTTATTGTCCATTTTATTTTTGAAACTCCTGATCCTTCTTCACCATCACTTATAGCTGAAACCTGCGCTCTAACAACTCCGTCATCTCCAATTTCATCTATTCCCATATTGCCAGCAGTAGGCGAAGTCGTGTCTAAAAGAATTCCTACTTGTATTGGATCATCTGCAAACGCAACGCAAGACCAAAGTATACTAATTAAGATTGCCGTTATTAACGTAAACAAATATTTATTTTTATTCATACCGACTTCACCTCCATTCTAAAATTCTTATCTTCGTTTTCGACGACAAAACTTATTTTAAAGTCTCGTCTATTATTCGATATTAGTATGAGCAAGTTTTGTCACCTCCAAAAATTTTTTAAACTCAAATGGGCATAACTCTCCCATTAATTCTTTTTTGAATAATATATATTTTTTTCAAAAAAAAGTCTACACCAAAAAAGCTCGAAACAAGCCATATCACGCCGTTTCGAGCTTCATATTAGTCGTAGACCTTTACGGAACTTAACTATAAGAATTTTTATTTAAAAATTTTTGAGTTTTATTAAAAATTGTTGTCATTTATTTTTCTTTATTGTTGCAAATGTTTCTGTTTAGTTACTTGTTTTTAAGCATTCTTTGTTCCTTACGGAATAAGGCTTTTCGTAGTACTAAAATTTGCTCTTGATTTTTGATTCTATTTTTTCATGTTCTAATGAAATTATTAGATAGGTATAATAACTATTATCTATATGTGCTCTTTTTAATACAACATTTGACTTTAAAAACGATTCTCCAGAAACCTTTTCTTTTTGATTTGCTTCTTTTATAACATTTAAAAGTGCAACAAATACCTTATCTGCATCTTCTTCACTTTTATTTTCTATTATTGCGATTCTTAGATTACCAGATTCTCTATCAACATAGCCAAATCCTTCTATAGCATCTAACTTAGCTTCTTTTGTTTTTTCTTGTAATTCATTCATGTTTATTATTTTCAATTCTTTAATTTCATTTAGCATCGCAAGTTCTTCACTAATATTAATCATTTTTTTATCTTTTAAAGATATTTTCGATTGCTGACCATCTATATATGCAAAGATAGTTATTGCTAGTACCAGCATTATTACTATACTTGTGATTATTAATCCTATTTTTTTCAATTCTTTCCCTCTTTTTCTTTAATATGTTCTTATTATTTCATACGTTTTTTAGAATGTCTATATTTATGCAATTAAAAAACCGATTTCTAAATTGAAATCGGTTTCTTTTTGTATATTATTTAACTAATTCTAGATCTTGTGTAACAAAACTAATATTTCCAACTTCATCCATAAAGTATACGTACACTTTCTTAATTCCTTCACCATTAGTTAATGTCCAATCTTTATTTGCAACATATGATTGCCAATCAAATATCTTAAATACGCTTTCTTCTCCTGTTGATTCGCTATCAATTTGCCTATACGCTGCAATCTGTTCAGGTGTAAAGTCTTTTAAATCTGCATCATTTAAGATTGCAATCTTGCAATTTTCAGGTCTAGAAATATCATCTGTTACAGTAATTCTTAATCTTATTTGTTCAACTTTCGTAAATGGATACTTGTCTGATACAATTTCAACGGTTCCTTTTGGTGCATTAGAATCTAGTGTTCTCTTATCATCTGCCCAATTGTAATTAAACAAAATATCATTATCTGTATTAACATATGTTAAAAGTGGTGGGTTAGCACCAGTATATTCAAATGCATCTTTTCCAATTTTTGCAAGATTGTCTTTGTTTATTTTAATATGAGTTAGGTTGTTACATCCATAGAATGCACCTTCTCCCAATTCAACAACATTTAAAAGAACAATCTTTTGAATTGCTGTACATCCTTTAAACATTTCTTTTCCTATCATTAAAGGATCAATGTCAACATATGTTAATCCTGTACAACGTTCAAATGTGCCTCTATAGTCCTTGTAACAATTTGATTCATTTGAAATTGTTCCGACAACATTATTTGTAAATAGTTTTGTTGGAACTTCTGTTATTCTAGTACAATTATAGAATGTTCTATAATAATTGTTGGCAATTAAATTCTTTTCAAATAATTTTTCCGGAATACTATTTAATTTAGTGTCATTTGAAAAGGCTTCTGCAAAAGACTCTGCCTTTGTATTTTTCTCAAATAGTTTTTCTGGTATTGCTCCTGAAATATTATTCATATTAGCAAACACACGTGCAAAGTTAATAACATTTATATTGGTAGCAAACATATCTTGAGGGATTGCTCCGGATAATGCAATACATCCATTATATGCATCTTCAAATGTTTTAATGTTTGCACTATTACTAAATACTGTTGGATCTAAACCACCTGTTAATTTCTTACAATTATTAAATACTTTTCTAGCAGATGCTAAAGAAGGAATATTTGCAAAGAAACTAGATGGTATTGGTCCTACTAGGTTTACACACTCATTAAACATATTTTCAACACTAGTTAAACCATCAAATCCACTTCTTGCTGGAATTGTTCCTGCTAAATTTGAACAATAACTAAATCCAATTTGTTTTGCTTTTACATTACCAAACTCTATAATTTGAATCAAATTTTGGCTCGCTGAATAATAGTTTTTATATGCATTGCTTGCTGTTGGTTTATTGTCGCCAACATAACCAAATGTATTTATTGTTCCTGCTACTCTAACTACATAGTCCCCTGCTGTTGCATATGTATGTTTTGGAAATCCTGCTTGAGTAACTTTGTCCATCTTGCCATCGCCCCAAGAAATGATGTAATCATTTGAAGCATATCCTGGAATTGGTAGTTCTATTGAGCCGCCATTTGAACTTACTCTCCATTTTGTTGTTAATGCGTTAAAGTTACTTATTTCAAATTTAACTCCTGTTTGGAAATTAATTTCATAATTATTTTTCTTGAATTTTTCAGGTAAGTTATCTACATGTGTTAAAGAACCAATGGTTATATTATAAAGTCCAACTCCTTCACCAGCATCTCTTGAAAGTTTACCTTGGAACTTTGGAACCTCACCTGGTACTTGGTTATTATATGTGTATGTAAACACAGGATCATTTACTAGTGTAAGTTTACTTTGACCAGAATCTGGCACAATATTTAATTTTCTCTTTTTAATTTGGAAAGTTTTTGTAATTGTTCCTTTGTAGTTTCCTTTACCTGTAAATGTCATTGTTGCTGTACCATAATCTATATTATTAACCACAGACATTGTATAATCAGTGCCTTCTACCATTGTTTTGTTTGGTGTCTTTGTCTTGTCTACTAAAGTATATGTTGGCACATGTGGCAATCCATCATAAGTGTATTCTGTTGGCGTTATTGTTACGCTAATTGAATTTGGATCATCGATAGACCTATATGTCATTACTGTTTGTTGGCTAATTGAGTTTCCGGCTAAATCTCTAGCAAAAACATAGAATGTACCTTCACTACTAAAATTAAATTTAAAGCTTACTTGTGTATCATTTGTAACTTGATAATAGTAATTATATTGTGTTCCCTCTGTAGCCGAACCATCTCCAAACACAACTGGTTCTGTGTTAGTTGTACATACGGCAACATATCTCATTTTTGATTGTTCATCTCTTGCAGTGATTGTTTGCTCATTTTCGTGAATTTGTGTTGGGAATGATACTATAGTAGGTTTGGTTTTATCAATATTTGAAACTGTAATATTTCCAGTTGTAGTATTTCCGGCAACGTCTGTTATTAAAACAGTATATGTGCCATTTGAAGATACTTTCTTTTTGCCTTCTATAGTTGTTATTCTATCATTTTCCATTCCACGATAGCTTAAATCAGCTTCTGGAATTTGAACATTTTGTACTTTTATTGATTTAACACCTAAATTATCGTTTGCTAATATCGTTAATAATACGTCTTGGTTTGTCCAGTCTCTTTCTGGATTTTTTGTATAAGTAAATGTAGGTGGAATTTTATCTATTTTTATTTTGTATGGACCTGCTGTTTTACTTATGTTATCACATTTATCGATTGATCTAAAATAAATTAAATTATCTTGTGATGTTGTAAATGTTTTTTTAGCACTTGTTGCTGTAGCTCCGGTATCTAAATCCCTTCTCCAAGTAATTCCGTCCATACTATATTCCATATGGTCAACACCTTGACCTGAATCATCTGCAGTTAAAGTAAAGACTACATCTTGATTTGTCCAATCTGAATAGTTTTGAGAAACTGTTATTGTAGGAATCGTTGTATCTACAATTTTAAATGTAGTCTTTGTTGGGTTAGGATCTAAATAATAATCTCCTGTGTTTCCAACTCCAGTTACAGAACCAATAGTACATTCCGCTGTATAATCACCCACAAATGTCTTTGCAGTTACAACTGTAGGATTGATTGTATCTACATCAACGCCAGATGGAATTGTAGCCGATACTATTTGTGTCCTATTTTTGTCGCACTCAAACACTCTTGACGTTCCCCATACGCAGACAACTCTCTTTTTAGTTATGCTCCAATTGTATGAAATCGCCTCTGTGGTATTACCAGTACCTTGATATCTTTCTTTCCATCTTTGAGGAACAGAGCTATTTTGTGCCAAACTAATTTTTGCTGTATAGTTTCCAACATGAATTTTAACATTATCAGAAATTGTTGTTTTTCCAGTATCATAATTTGTGAAAGTTGGACTTTGCTCGTGTCCATTATATACAAATGTGTTTCTATCTATATTAGGAACTGGCACCAATACATACATTTGATATCTACAAGTGTTACAATATCCATCTTTATTGGTATCGCTATGTGCTCCTTTATCACTTGTTGCATTACAACCAGATCTTAAGCAAACATGCCAGTGATTTGAAGAATCATATGTCCAAGATGTCGAGAAATTATGGCCAAGTGCTGGTCTTACAGATGTTTCAGAATAATTACATCCGCTTCTTTGACAGTCTCTTCTATTTTCACCATTTGCTGTACATGTCTCGTTTTTACTAACATACCAAGATCCCATATTGTGACCTAAAGGACCATAAGATATTGTTTTTGACCTACCACAATGACTACATGCTTTTGATGTTTTTGTTCCTGTTGCAGTACATGTAGCATATTTTGTAATAGTGTATGGATCTCCCCAGTCATGGTTAGCATAATATAGTGCTTTTTGACCATCGCAACAATATACCCAGTCACAAGATTCATTTTGATATTTAAATGTTATTGATCCTGTACAGCCTTGATGGTTTCCGCTCGTACATGCAGCGCAAGCTGCATATGAAACAGAGCTACATGCTAATAGTAGCAAGATCATAATTCCTAAAATTGTAAATAACTTGATTTTTAATCTTTTCATTTGAATCCCTTTCACAAAAAGTATTTATATAATAATTTCATAAACAAAACTTACAAAAGGATACAATATCCCCATTATTTTTATCTATTATAATTATCAATTTTGCAGATAAAAAAGTAAAGATGAAAATTCGCTGCTACTGCTTTTGTGGCTTATTATCGTTATGAAACCCTTGATATATCAGCTTTTTATCCTAGCACTTACTTATATTAAGTTTTTGTTTCATTTTTATTTCTTACCATTGAAATATGTGTAATTTTTTCTTAACAATTGATTTTGATTTTGTAAATTCCTTATGGCCCTAGCTTTTTGCTATTCATTATTTTTTGGCATATAAAAAACACCAGATTATATATCTGGTGTTTGGCGGAGACAGGGAGATTCGAACTCCCGCGCCGGTTACCCGACCTAACAGTTTAGCAAACTGCCCCCTTCGGCCAACTTGGGTATGTCTCCGAATAAATCCTATATACTATAATGGCGACCTATGGTCGCCGTTACAAATTTATATGTGGCGGAGAGGGTGGGATTCGAACCCACGGTACGCTCGCACGTACGCCAATTTTCAAGACTGGTGCCTTAAACCAACTCGACCACCTCTCCGTGTCACGCTTTGTTAGTGTAACATTTACCAATAGTTTTGTCAATTATTTTTGATTATTTTATCTTGTAATATTGAATATATCTAATATTCTCTCTAATTCATCTTCTGAATAGTATTCAATAATAATTCTACCTTTACTCTTTGTTTTGGCATCAAAAGTAACTTTTGTTCCAAGTGCTTTTTTCATTTGATTTTCTAAATCTTTAGCAATTATTTCTAACTTTCCTTTAGGGCTTTTTGTAGAAGTATTCTTTTTTCTGCCACCTTTTGTTCCTTGGACCTCTTTTGCATAATTTTCAGCTTGTCTAACATTCATATCCATATTAACAATGTCTAAAGCAAACTTATATTGCTTTTCAGTATCTACTGAAGCTATCGTTCTTGCATGTCCTTCAGAAATTTTGCCCATTTCTATCATTTCTTGAACTTTTTCGTCAAGATTAAGAATTCTTAGAGTGTTTGCAACACTACTTCTACTTTTACCTAAAGTTTTAGAAATAGCATCTTGTGTCATCTTGTGTTCTTCCATAAGCTCTTTAATTGCTTTTGCTGTTTCAATTGGATTTAAATTTTCTCTTTGTAAATTCTCTATTAGAGAGACTTCTCTTGTTTTTTTATCGTCATATGTACGAACAATTGCTGGAATTGTCTTTAATCCTAACTTTTTAGAGGCTCTCCATCTTCTTTCTCCAGCTATTATTTGATAATAATCATCTTTTTTTGTAACTATAATTGGTTGTATTACTCCGTGCTCTTTAATTGAATCTGCTAATTCATTTAATTTCTCATTATCAAAAGATTTTCTAGGCTGATTTTCATTTGGCTCAACATCATTTATTTTAAGTTCTACAATTGCATCTTTTGAATCTGTTGATAATACTTCAAGATTAACATTTGATGGAAATAGTGCATCAAGGCCTTTTCCTAACCCACCTTTAATTCCTGCCATTTTAACCTCCTAAATATCGTGTTATTTTGTATATTTAAATAACTTTCCATTAATAATATTTTTTATTTTTTGTTGTTCTTAATAACTTCCTTTGCCAAATCTTCATAAGCTTTAGCACCTTTTGAGCCTCTATCATACATTGCAATTGGAAGTCCATAACTTGGTGCTTCTGAAAGTTTAACATTTCTAGGAATAATTGTGCGATACACTTTATTTTTAAAATATTTCTTTACTTCTTCTATTACTTGGATTGAAAGCTTTGTTCTTGCATCAAACATTGTAAGAGCAACACCTTCAACTTCTAAATCTTTATTTAAATGTTTTTGTACCAGATCAATTGTACTCATTAACTGACCTAATCCTTCTAGTGCATAGTACTCACATTGAATTGGCACTAAAACGCTATCTGATGCTGTTAAAGCATTTAATGTAACTAAGCCCAAAGAAGGCGGACAATCAATTAATATAAAATCGTATTCATCTCTAATTGATTTAATAGCTTCTTTAAGTTTATATTCTCTCGACATCACTGATACTAACTGAATTTCAGCACCTGCTAAATTTATATTTGATGCACAAACAAAAAGATTAGGTACCGAACTATTTTGAACAGCTTCTTTAATGTCGTTGCCCGCCATCAAAACATCATATGTTGATTTTTCAACATCTTTACTTGCTCCAACTCCAGATGTTGCATTTCCTTGTGGGTCAGCATCAATTAAAAGCACTTTCTTTTTTTGAAGAGCAAGGCACGCACTTAAATTTACTGCAGTAGTAGTCTTTCCAACCCCACCTTTTTGATTTGCGATAGAAATAACTTTTCCCATTTTTTCCTCCGTGAATAATATCAAACTAATATTCCTTTAATATTATATATATTTACAAATGAAATGTAAATTATTATAAAAAATATTATTTAATTGGCTCTTTAAGCGGCATTCCGGCTTTTCTAGGATATTTTGATGGTGTTTTTTTAACCTTTTTAATTAATACTATGCTTCTTGAAATTCCTAAATCCAGCAAATCGTATTTAATAACATCTTCAACTTCTCCACCAAGAATACTAATTGAATTTTGTGCTTCTTTTATTTCATCATCAATGTTTCCTGATTTCATCGCTATAAAATATCCACCTACTTTTACAAAAGGAATACAATATTCTGATAAAGTGGCTAAATTTGAAACAGCGCGAGCTGTTGCAACATCAAAAGTTTCCCTATATTTAATATTGTTAGCGCAATCTTCAGCTCGACTATGTATTGCATAAATGTTTTTCAAATCCAAACTATTACAAATTGTAGTTAAAAAACTTATTCTTTTATTAAGAGAATCCAGTAATGTTAATTCTACTGAATCATTTATTATTTTAATTGGAATGCCAGGAAATCCGGCTCCTGTTCCTACATCAATTACTTTAGATGAATCTTTTATATATTGATTGATTACACAAGAATCAATAAAATGCTTAATCCATATTTCTTTATCTTCAGTAATTGCCGTTAAATTTATTCTCTCATTCCATTCTAATAACAAATTTTCATACAAAGAAAATTTATTAAATTGTTCATCAGTTATTTCGATATTTATTTTTTTAAATAATTCTTTTGATTCAGAACAAATCATATTTATCTCCTTATAAATCCTATTTTTATTCATGATAAAAAATTAAAATGTTTCACGTGAAACATTTTAATCGTTTTTGCTTTTTTCTTTTTCATGAAGATAAATTAATAATACTGAAATATCGGCAGGAGAAATTCCAGAAATTCTTGATGCTTGGCCAATAGATTCAGGTTTAAATTTGTTTAGCTTTTGTCTAGCTTCAATTCTTATTCCAGAAATATCTTCATAGTTGATATCGATTGGTAATTTCTTTTCTTCTAATTTTTTAAATGCATCTATCTGTTCTTGCTGTAATTTAATATATCCTTCGTATTTGATCTCAATGTTAACTTCTTCGGATTCCAGTTCAGAAAGACTAGGCCTATCTTTATCAATCGGAGCCAATTTTTCATAATCTAATTCAGTTCTTTTTATCAAATCAGATAATTTTACTCCATTAGAAATCTCTGTAGTATTATACTTTCTTAAAAGACTGTTTGTTTCTTCATTTGGCTTTATATTAGTTTGTTTTACTCTATTAATCTCATTATCAATTCTATCATATTTTTGTATAAATTTATTATACCTATCGTCGGAAATAAGTCCAATTTGATAACCTTTAGGAGTGAGTCTTCTATCAGCATTATCTTGCCTTAATAAAAGTCTATATTCAGCCCTTGATGTCATCATTCTATATGGTTCATTTGTTCCTTTAGTTACCAAATCATCAATTAAAACTCCAATATAAGCTTCTGATCTATCTAAAATTAGTGGAGATTTGCCTTTTATTTTCATAGCTGCATTTATACCAGCTATAAGACCTTGAGCAGCTGCTTCTTCATATCCAGAAGATCCATTTACTTGTCCAGCAAAAAATAAACCATCAATATCCTTATATTCAAGACTTAACTTTAAATTAGTAGAATCAATGCAGTCGTATTCGATAGCATATGCAGGTCTTGTAAATTCACAATTTTCTAAACCAGGAACAGTTCTATATAACGCAATTTGAACATCTTCTGGAAGAGAGCTTGACATTCCTTGAATATACATTTCTTCTGTATTATCACCCAAAGGTTCAACAAATATTTGATGTCTTTCTTTATCTTTAAACCTCATAACCTTATCTTCTATTGAAGGGCAATATCTTGGACCAACACCAACAATTTCACCGCCATATAATGGAGATCTGTGAATATTTTTCCTAATAATATCGTGTGTTTTTTCATTTGTGTAAGTTAAATAACAAGGCATTTGATCTTTTTCTTCTTTAATATCATTTTCAAAAGAAAAATGTTCAATTCTATCGTCTCCAGGTTGAATTTCCATTTTTGAAAAATCAATGCTTCTTCTATTTATTCTTGCTGGAGTTCCTGTTTTAAACCTTCTAGTTTCAATACCAATTTCATGCAAACTATTTGAAAGCTGATTTGCAGGAAAAACACCATCAGGTCCGCTTTCAAAGCTTGTTTCACCAATAAATATTTTACCTTTTAAATAAGTTCCACTGCATAGAATTACGCACTTACAAAAATATTCTCCGCCAGTTTTTGTAATAACAGATTTTATTCTATTTTCATCTAGATTATATTTTATAACTTCTGCTTGTTTAATATCTAAATTATCTTGTAATTCAAGTGTATGTTTCATTTCTGCAGAATATTTTTTTCGATCTGCTTGAGCTCTTAATGAATATACTGCAGGGCCTTTAGATACATTCAACATTTTCATTTGAACGAAAGTTTTATCTATATTTTTGCCCATTTCACCACCAAGAGCATCTATTTCTTTTACAAGGTGACCTTTTGAAGTGCCTCCTATATGTGGGTTACAAGGCATATTTGCTACAGTATCCATGTTTATAGTAAATAGACATGTTTTCATCCCTAAACGACTACTAGCTAGTGCTGCTTCACAACCAGCATGTCCTGCTCCAATTACAATTACATCATATTCGCCTGCGTTATATATCATTTTTTCACCTTCTTTTTTTGAATGTTTCACGTGAAACATTTTTTATTTTCCTAAACAGAATTTGCTAAAAATGCCATTAATAATATCTTCAGAAACGTTATCTCCAAGAATTTCACCTAAAAAAGATATAGAATTTTGAATATCTATAGAAATCATATCAAGTGGAACACCAGACTTAGCAGCATTTAACACATTATTTAAGCTTAGTATGGTCTTATCAATAGCATCTTTATGTCTTATGTTTGTAATAACTATATCTGTTTTTCCAGAGACTTTATTATTAATATAATTGATGGTTATCATATCTAAAAGTTCTTCAATTCCGCAATTTTCTTTGGCAGAAATCATAACAATTTCATCATTTTTGAACAAATCTCTAAATTCTGCACTAATTTTTTCTTGTTTATCAATTTTATTTAAAACAATAATTCTCTTTTTATCTTTTACTAAATCTATCAATTCTTCATCTTCTTTAGACAATTTTGATGAATTATCTAAAACAACTAGAACTAAATCACTATCTTCAATAGCTTTTTTACTTTTTTCTACACCAATTTCTTCAACAATATCAGTGGTTTCGTGTATTCCTGCAGTATCAATAAAATTAATTAAAATTCCATTATGTATTATTGCTTCCTCAATAGTGTCTCTAGTTGTTCCAGCGACATCAGTTACAATAGCTCTTTCTTCTTTTAAAAATCTATTCAAAATTGAAGACTTTCCGACATTAGGTTTTCCAATAATTGCAGTATTTATGCCGTTTTTAAGCACTTTTCCTTCTTCAAAAGAATGAGAAAGTTGTTCTAAATCAGAAAGCGATTTTGAAATTTGTTTAATAACTTTTTCTCTACTAATTTCTTCTATATCATATTCAGGATAATCAACATTTGCCTCTAAATCAACCAATACATCGATAATATCTTTTTTAATATTTCTTATTTTATCTCCTAAAATACCATCTAGTTGCTTAATAGAATTGTCATTTTCAGATTTTGTTTTGCTATTTATAAGATCTATTACAGCCTCTGCTTGAGATAAGTCCAATTTTCCATTTAAAAATGCACGTTTGGTAAATTCACCTGGCTCAGCTAGTTTTGCACCATTATTTAGAATAATCTCTAGAATCCTTTGAACCACAAGTGTTCCGCCGTGTGAGTTAACTTCAATAACATCTTCGCCAGTATATGAAAAAGGAGCTTTAAAATAAGATACTAATACTTCATCAATTAATTCTTCATTATCATAGATTTTCCCTAAAACAATAGTATTTGGAGTATATTTAGCTTGTTTTGATTTAAAAATTCTTTTTATAATATCTAATGATTTAGGCCCACTAATTCTAATTATTCCTATACCACCTTGGCCTATAGGTGTTGATATAGCAGCTATTGTATCCATTTTCTCACTCCTTTCTAAATTTACAAAATTACGTTACATAATTATATCATAAATACTATTTTTATCAATATTTTATTATAATAAATACTCTAAATAATTAATCTATATTTGCTATTATTTAGACATGAAAAAACCCTCTAAAATGAGGGTTTTAAGATTATTTAAGCGCAATTACTACTTTTCTATATGGTTCTTCTCCAACGCTATACGTTGTAACCTTTGAATGATTTTGAAGAGCTGTATGAATTGCTTTTCTTTCAAATGCTGTCATAGGCTCAAAAGTAAAGTTTTTCTTCTTTTTTACAACCAAATCTGCTTCTTTTAAGGCAAGACCTTTTAAGCTATTTGATCTTTTTTCTCTGTAATTTTCAGAATCAATTATTACTCTAATTCTTTGATTACTATTTTTGTTCAAAACAGCTGTAAGAAGTACTTGAAGTGCCTCTAAGGTTTCACCTCTATGTCCAATAATTAGTCCAGAGCTTTCACCGCTAATAGTAACAAAAATATATCCTTTTTCATATTTTGAAGTTGCTTCAAGTGTAACTCCCATTGCTTCAAAATACTCTTTTAAGAAATCATCGATTTTTTTCTTTGCTTCATTTACAGTATTTTCATCTAATTCCTCGATTTCTCTTTCTTTTTTTACCTCTTCATGTTGTTTATTAGAGGTTTTTTCTGTAATTAAAAGTTTAACTTGTCTAGGCTCTAAAATGCTAAAAAATGATTTCTTTGCTTGTGATGCATCTTTAATTATTTCTATAGTTACATCATCTTCAGTAAGTCCAATTTGTGAAAGACCGTTTTTTAGTGCTTCATCATAAGTTTTTCCAATGCTTTCAACGACTTTTGCCATTATATTTGTTGCCTCCTTTTTATATAAGAATAGCTAAAAAGCTATATATTAAATAGGATTATAATCCTACAATATTCATACTTTATTCTTTTTGATTAGGTACATAATACAATAATTTATAAATAAATACAAGTAAAAAAGAAAACTGGCAAAATATTGTGCCAGTTTTCTAATATTTAACAATTATTTTTTCTTCTTTTTATTCTTATTTTTTCCTTGATTTTTCTTTTTATTGCTTTCATTTTTTATAGTATTATCAGTACTTTCAGCATTTATATCATCTAAATTTTCATTATTTTCTACTTCTAAATTTTTAGCTTCAATAACAACATCATTTTTATTATTGTTATCTTTAGATCTTAAGAATTTATCAGTAAAAAATTGAATTATAACTTGTAAAAAGCTATTCATAAACCAATATAAACCCATTCCTTGAGGAACACTGGCACTGATCCAGCCAGATAATAATGGCATAGTAATATTCATCATCATCATGTTTGGCATCTCAATTTCATTACCATCAGCATCTTTCATTTTTTGAGTGTTTTTCTTTTGATTTCTAGAAACCATCCATAAAGATAAATAATAGAAAATTGTTGTAAGAACAGGGAAAATCCATAGTCTAATGTCACTAGGATTATTCATAGTAATATCACCTAGATCTATTCCTAAAAAGTTTAAATCATACTTTTCATTTAAAATCTTTAATTCATGGTACCTATTATCAAATTTATACATGGCAATAAATTTTGCCTCAACATCGTCAGAATCAAGCTGTTCAAGCACTTTCTTATATTTGTCATCACCTGAATTGCTGTTAACAAACTCATTTTCAAATTTTGTAAAAGCAACTGTGTCACCGCTATATTCTTGAGAAATTATTGCTTCTTTTAAAGCTAAATCAATTTCTTGATCATTTAATTTATCCATATATCTCATAGGATTTGTTACAACATATAAAACTCCAAGTAATACAAATAATTGCAAAATCATAAGTAAACATCCGCCAAATGGATTGTACTTATTTTCTTTCATAAATTTTTGATATTCGATAGACATTTTTTGTTGGTCATCTTTATATTTTTCTTGAAGTTCATTTAACTTAGGTTGTAACTCCTGCATTTGTTTTGTAGATTTATGTTGTTTCAAAGTTAATGGAAACAAAACCACCTTGATTGTTAATGAAAACAATACAAGAGCCCATCCATAATTTCCAACTAAATTAAACCAAAATTTCAATATGTAGCCAAATATAAATGCTATTACTCCCATTTATAGTCCTCCTTAATTTGCGATATTTTTTTAGGTACTGGATCATAACCGCCTTTAGATAAAGGATTACATCTTAAAATGCGTTTAAATCCCATAATACTGCCTTTTATAGCACCATATTCATTTATAGCATCGATAGCATATTCTGAACATGTAGGCGTATAAATACAGTGACTGTTTAATCCAGGAGAAATAAACTTTTTATAAAGTTTAATAAAAAAAATAAATATTCTTTTCATACTATATTAATCCTGCCTTAGAAAACATCTTATTTATATCTTTATCTATACTGTTGTAATCAACATTATCATATTCAGCTTTTGATTTCCACACAAAAATAATATAATAACCAAATTTGATATTAGTTTCTAATTTTGTATAAGATTCTTTAATCCATCTTTTAACTTTATTGCGTTTGTAAGCTTTACCGACTTTTTTACCTATAGCAAGACCAATCATATTACAATCTAAATTATTAGGAAGAATATATGAACATAAAAAATCGCCGCCAAACCATGTGCCATTATCCATAACTTTTTTATAAAGATTATTATCTTTAATAGAAGTAGTATTTTTCATGATGATTCCTCCTTTTTAAAAATTTTGTGCAATATTATGTTTTCTAAATATAAAAAAGCCCCTTAAATGGGGCATACAGACTATTGACTATGCAGAAAGTTTTTTTCTTCCTTTTAGCATTCTTCTTTTTAAAACGTTTCTGCCATTAGCAGTTGACATTCTTTTTCTAAAACCATGTTCTTTTTTCTCTTGTCTGTTCTTTGGTTGATATGTTCTTTTCATCTAAAAGCACCTCCTAAATATATATATAAATTTTATTATAAACAAAAAATTATCAAATCTGCTTTTTTACAGCTATTGTATTATACAACGCGCTTGGCTTAGAGTCAAGAATTAATTTATTCACAAATTACTAATAATTGTTAGTAAAATGATTATGTTTATTAAATGTGCGTTAGTTTTAATTATAGAGAAATGCGAACTTAATTTTTTAGTAATATTTGTTGCAAAAAAATGAAGTAAATATTATAATGTTGATAACTTAACAAAGTGGCTATTTTAATATACTTTGAATATAAAAATACATAATAAAAAATTACGTTAATTCAACATAATTTTTTAATATTTTTTAGAAATTATGTTCGTATTTTTTTTGTTAATTTTTCAGTAATTTTACAAAAAAATAGCTTAAAACTGGGAATTATATTATTAACAAATAGCTATATGAGGAAAATACTTATATATGTGCGTTTTCTGCTTATTTAATAATAGTTTTCCACAAAATTATCAACATTTGTTAATAAATTGTTGATAACTATGGTAATTTAACAGGAGGAAAATAATGGATTCTCTAAACGAGTATTGGAATAAAGTACTAGAACTTATAAAACCAGAAATACCAACCATTAGTTTTAATACATGGGTAGTACCACTAAAACCAGTTTCAATGGAAGATAATGTTATTTATCTAAAAGCAAATTCTGAATATTACAAAACATATGTAGAAACAAGATATAAAGATCTAATAAAAAATGCATTTAGGCAAGTAACTAATAAAGAATGTGATATTAGTATCATTTTATCAGAGAATACTAAACCTACAATTAAAGAAAATACTGTAACAATGACATTAAATTCGCCACTTAATCCAAAATATACTTTTGATACTTTTGTTATTGGTGAAAATAATAAATTTGCTCATGCAGCTTCTCTTGCTGTGGCAGAGAGTTTAGGTGAAGCATGGAACCCATTATTTTTATATAGTGGAGTAGGTTTAGGTAAAACTCACCTTATGCATGCTATAGGAAATTTTGTTTTACAACAAAATCCACAAGCAAAAATAATGTATATAACATCAGAGAAATTTACTAATGAACTAATAAATGCAATTCAAAATAACACAACAGAAGAATTTAGAAATAAATATAGAAACATAGATGTATTATTAATAGATGATATTCAGTTTTTAATTGGAAAAGAAAGATGTCAAGAAGAATTCTTTAATACTTTTAATGATCTATATGAAAATAAAAAACAAATAATAATTTCATCTGATAAACCACCAAAAGATTTAAATCCTTTGGAAGATAGATTGAAATCACGTTTTGCGTGGGGATTAGTTGCAGATATAGGAAAACCAGATTATGAAACTAGATGTGCAATACTAAAAAAGAAATGTGAATTAGAAAATAGAATTATAGATGATGAAATAATTCAATTAATTGCATCAAAAGTTGAATCTAATATTAGAGAATTAGAAGGCATATTTAATAAAATAGTTGCTATAGCATCTTTAACTAATAGTGAAATAACAATGTCAATTGCTGAAAAGGCGATAGGAGACTTAGAAAGATCATCAGATAAAATAATTACAGTAGATTATATACAATATGCAGTAGCAAATTATTATAATTTAGATCAAAATGATTTTAAAATTCAAAGAAAAACTTCAGATATAGCATTTCCTCGTCAAATAGCAATGTACTTATCAAAACAATTAACAGGATTATCTTTAAAAGAAATAGGAAATGAATTTGGAGGTAAAGATCATTCAACTGTTATTTATGCAATAAAAAAAGTTGAAGATGAAATGAAATTAAATCCAAATACAAAAACAATTGTGGATAACATTAAAAAGACAATTATTAATAAAAATGTTGGTATTTAAAAAAAGTAACATAAAACAAATTTTAGTTACAAATCTTTTATCTTTACTTACGGAAGAGCTTGATTCGTTACTAACATATATTTGTGAAAATCATGTTATTAATGTGTTATTTTATTGTTTTGTAAAATGTGATTGTTAATAATGTTAATAAATTTTGTTTCAAATAAACAAATTATCAACTTTAATTTTTGTGTTAATTTAAATACTTTAACAAACTTATCAACACAACTAACATAAATTATTATTATTACTATTAAAAAATATTCTTTTATTTAAAAAAGAAAGATGAGGTAAAAAAAATGAAATTAATTTGCGAAAAAGAAAAATTATTATTAGGATTAAATCATGTAATTAGAAGTTCCGTAGGAAGAACAACAAATCCAATATTAGAAGGAGTACTTATCACATTAAAGAATAATGAAGTTACATTAACAACTAATGATTTAGAAATTGGTATGGAATATGTAATAAAAAATGTAGAAATAGTTGAGGAAGGAAAAACAGTTGTAGATTCAAAAATGTTTTCAGATATAATTAGAAAACTTCCAGATACAGATATTACTATTTCAATAAATAATAAAAATCTATTATTAATTGAATGTGAAGATTCTCAATATAAACTTTCTACTATGAACGCAGATGATTTCCCAACATTACCAACAATAAATGTTGAAAAATCAATTTCATTACCTCAAAAAACTTTTAAAGATATGATAAAAAGAACATCATTTGCTGTAAGTATGGATGAAAATAGACCAGTATTTACAGGATGTTTATTAGATGTTAAGAAAAACAGTCTAAATATGGTAGCTATTGATGGTTTTAGATTAGCACAAAGAGTTGCACCAGTATTTTCTGATTCAGAAGATTTTAAAGCAATTGTACCAGGAAAGTATCTAAATGAAGTTTCTAAAAATTTAATGGAAATAAATGATCATATAAAAATAGGAATATCTAAAAATCAAGCTTTATTTGAAATTTCGGATTGCAAAATTGTTACTAGATTACTAGAAGGTGATTTCTTAGATTATAATAAAGTTATTCCATCAGATAAAGAAACAAGAATTACAATTAGTAAGAGTGATTTACAAGGAGCTATAGAGAGAGCATCAATTTTTTCTATTTCTTCACAAGAAAAAGAAAAGAAATATCCAATTAAATTAAATATTAATCTAGACAATGTTATTATTTCATGTACATCACAAATTGGTGACGCAAAAGAGGAAGTAAATATAAATACAGAAGGAAAAGAACTTGAGATAGGTTTTAATCCAAAATATTTATTAGATACTTTAAAAGCAATTGAAGATGATGAAGTATGTTTAGATTTTGGATCAAATATTTCTCCTTGTGTAATTAGACCTATTACAGATGAAAAATTTACATACATGGTATTACCAATGAGATTGTAATAATAACACAAAGGAATAAATAATATGTATATTAAAGAAGTTTATTTAAAGAACTTTAGAAATTATAAAGAACAAATAATTAATTTAAATGAAAACGCAAATGTTTTTTATGGAAACAATGCTCAAGGTAAGACAAATATATTAGAAGCATTATATTTTGCAGCTTTAGGAAGATCATTTAGAACATATAAAGAATCAGAATTAATTAACTTTAATAATGAATATTCTAATATTTTAATTACATATGTTAAAGACAACAAAGAAAACAAAATAGAAATAAGCTTAAATAAAAAGAATAGTAAAATTATTAAAGTAAATGGAATTAAGATTAATAAAAATAGTGAATTAGTTGGAAACATAAATTTAGTAATATTTTCACCAGATGACATTACGATTTTAAAACAAGGACCTCAACAAAGAAGAAAATTTTTAGATGTGCTAATATCTCAACTAAAACCTAAGTATATGTTCGAACTTACAGAATATAATAAAATTTTAGAAAGTCGAAATGCTAGTTTAAAAAATAGAAGTATAGAAACATTAGATATTTGGAATGAACAATTAGCTTCTAAAATGGAAATAATACATAAGTATAGAAAAGAATATATAGATAAAATACAAGAAAAATTAAAAGTAATTCATCCTGGACTTACAAATAACAAAGAAGAAATAACTATCATATATAAAACAAATTTTAAAGATAAAGAATCATTTTTAGAATTATTAAAGAAAAATGAACAAAATGATTTATTTAAAGGATTTACAACAGAGGGAGCACATAGAGAAGATTTTGAAATATTAATAAATAATAAAAGTCTAAATTTATATGGTTCACAAGGACAACATAGAACAGCTATTTTATCTCTTAAAATTGCTGAATTAAAAATAATTAAAGAAGAAATTGAAGAAAATCCAGTACTTCTTTTAGATGATGTTACATCTGAACTTGATGAACAAAGAGTATTATCGATTTTTGATGTTGTAAAAGATTATCAAATACTTATTACATGTACTGATTTAGCACAAATCCTTAAGTATGATTGTTTGACAAAAAACATCAAATTGTTTAATATTAATAGTGGTAATATTTTGGAATAAATCCAACAAAGGAGATTAGATTTTAAATGGCAGACACAAAAGTTACAAATGAATACAATGAGGATAGTATTCAGGTTTTAGAAGGACTTGAAGCTGTTCGTAAAAGACCAGGTATGTATATTGGTACAGTATCACAAAGAGGACTTCATCACTTGGTTTATGAAATTGTAGATAACTCTGTAGATGAAGCTTTGGCAGGCTTTTGTACAGAAATTAAAGTTACTTTAAATAAAGATAAAACTGTTACAGTAGAAGATAATGGACGTGGTGTTCCAATAGGAATTCACCACAAAATGGGCATACCTACTGTTGAAGTTGTATTTACAGTTTTACATGCCGGCGGTAAATTTGGCGGTGGCGGATACAAAGTATCTGGAGGACTTCATGGTGTTGGTGCATCTGTAGTTAATGCTCTTTCTACATGGCTTGAAGTAGAAGTATCAAACGGCGAAGGTATTTATAAACAAAGATATGAAAGAGGTAAAACTGTATCAAAATTAGAAAGAATTGGTGATACTAAAAAGACAGGTACAAAAGTTACTTTCTTAGCTGATGATACAATTTTTGAAACATTAGAATATGACTATGAAGTGTTAGAGACACGTTTAAGAGAGATGGCTTTCTTAAATAAAGGACTAAAAATTATAATTACAGATGATAGAGGCGACGAACCTATTGTAGGAGAACATAGGTATGAAGGTGGTTTAATTTCATTCGTAGATTTTCTAAATTTAAACAAAACACCTACTCATCCAAAGCCAATTTATTTTGAAGGTGGAAATGAAGTTCCAGTTGAAATAGCACTTCAATATACAGATACTTATAGTGAAAATATATTAGGTTTTGTAAATAACATTTTAACACCTGAAGGTGGAACTCATATAGAAGGATTTAAAACATCACTTACTAAATGTTTAAATGATTATGCTCGATCTCATAAAATACTAAAAGAAAAAGACAACAATCTTTTGGGTGAAGATTTTAGAGAAGGTTTAACAGCAGTTGTTTCAGTAAAAGTTACAGATCCACAATTTGAAGGACAAACAAAACAAAAATTAGGTAATTCAAACGTTAAAGGTGTTGTTCTTTCGATAATGAATGAAAAGTTTTCAGAATACCTAGAAGAAAATCCTTCAGTAGCAAAAGCAATTTTAGAAAAATGTGTTGGTGCTGCTAGAGCAAGAGAGGCTGCAAGAAAAGCTAGAGAATCAGCTAGAAGAAAATCTGCACTAGACAGTGCTAAACTTCCAGGAAAATTGGCTGATTGTAGTTCAAAGGATCCTGAAGAGTGTGAATTATATTTAGTCGAGGGTGATTCAGCAGGTGGTTCTGCAAAACAAGGAAGGGATAGAAAATTCCAAGCTATTCTTTCAATGTGGGGAAAAATGCTAAATGTTGAAAAAACCAGAATAGATAAAATATATAATAATGATAAATTAAATCCTGTTATTACAGCAATAGGAGCTGGAATAGGTTCTGATTTTGATATCACGAAAATAAGATATGGAAAGATAATAATGATGGCTGATGCAGATGTTGATGGAGCGCACATTCGTACACTACTTTTAACATTTTTCTTTAGATATATGAGACCATTACTTGAAGCAGGAAGAGTGTTTGCTGCTCAACCACCATTATATAAGATTTCTAAAAAAGGATTAAAAGAAGATATTTATTGTTATACTGATGATGAATTAACACAAAATCTTGAAAAAGTTGGTAAAGATGGTGCTACGATTCAACGTTATAAAGGTCTTGGTGAAATGAATCCTGAACAACTTTGGGAAACAACAATGGATCCTGCTAATCGTACACTTGTAAAAATTGAACTAGAAGATGCTGCAAGAGCAGATGCAATATTTACAGTACTTATGGGTGATGAAGTTGAACCTCGTAGAGATTTTATTCAAGCACATGCTCATGAAGTAGAAAACCTAGATGTTTAAAAAATTTAAGCAACCATTTTTTATGGTTGCTTTTTTAGTAAATAAAATTTATATAAATGTAGAAAAAAGACTTTTGTTAATGTAAAATATTATAGTAGATTTTTTAAATAGAAAGGAAAATAATATGGAAATTTCGAAAAATATTTTTAGAGGATATGATATTAGAGGAATAGTTCCAGATGAAATAGATGAAAATGTAGCAAAAGAAATAGGAAAAGGTTTTGCAACATTAATGAAAAGAGAAGGAAATACAAAAATAATTGTCGGTAGAGATGCTAGGCTTTCAGGTGACAGTTTATTTAATGCTCTTTGCGAAGGAATTACATCTACTGGTATGGATGTTGTTAATATAGGTCATTGTATGACTCCAATGACTTATTTTGCAAGAGAAATACTAAATATAAAACCATCTATTATGATTACAGCAAGCCATAATCCAAAAGAATATAATGGATTTAAAATGTGTGCTATGGGTAGAGATACTATATTTGGTGAAGAAATACAAGAATTTAGAAGATTTTTAGAAAAAGAAGATTTTGAAGTATCGGAAATTCCAGGAAAAATAATTGATCATGATTTAAGAGAGACATATATTTCGTATATTGTAGATAGAGTAAAATTAGGAGATAGAAAATTAAAAGTTGCAGTTGATTGTGGAAGTGGAAGTGCAGGATGGTTTGCAAGAGAATTCTATTCAAGATTAGGTGTAAGCGAATTTTTTATAGAGTGTGAAGAACCAGACGGTAATTTTCCAATTCATCATCCTGATCCATCTCAAGAAAAGCATATGCTTAAATTTGAAGAATTTATAAGAGAAAATAAGTGCGATATTGGCATTGCTTATGATGGTGATGCAGATAGAATAATCTGTTTTGATGAAAATGGAAGAATTAATTTTGGCGATGAATTCATGATTATCATTTGGAGAGATTTAATAAAAAATCATCCAGGTGCTGATGCGATATTAGATGTTAAATGTACACAAAGCCTATATGAAGATTTAGAAAGAATTGGCGCTAAACCAAGATTTGTTAAAGTAGGTAGTTCATATATAAAGGCCGATATTAGAGAGAACAATTTAATATTTGCGGGAGAATATGCAGGCCACATTTATTTTAATGATGAATATTTTGGATTTGATGATAGTTTTTATTCAACAGCTAGAATTTTAAAAATTTTATCAAATACAGATAAAAAATATTCTGAACTATTAGATGGAATTACAAGATATGTAGGAACTCCAGAAAAAATAGTTAAAGTTACTGATGAAACAAAATTTGACATAGTTAACAAATGTACAAATTATTTCAAAGAAAAAGGTTATAATGTAATAGATGTTGATGGTTCGAGAGTAGTTTATGATGGTGGTTGGGGACTAGTTAGAGCATCTAATACAGGACCAAATTTAACAATAAAAGCAGAAGCTATTACTGAAGAAAAATGCAATGATATAATGGCTGAAATTGAAGAAGCAATAAAAATGTTTGTATAAAGAGTTTATTCATAAGAGAGGATAAATGATTATGAAAAATAATAAAGGTATATCAATAATAACAGTTGTTGTTACAATAATAGTAATAATAATATTAGCTTCAATTGGTATTTCTAATAGTTTAGTAACAGTAGATAATACTGCAAAAGCAGTATTCCAGGAAGATTTTAAAAACTATGTTCAACAAATTAAAACATATAATTTAGAAGCAATATTAAGACAACAAGTAGATGATTATGACCCTGATGAGTTAAATTGGGATGGAAAAAGTGAATATTTAGAAAACTCTGCAAGAATTGAAAACAAAGATCAAGAAGATACAATAGAGTTTTTATTAAAAGGATATTATACTAAGAGTTTAGATGATAAAGTCTATATAGAAAATGGCGAATTAAAAGTTAGAGATAAATATCTTACTGAACAAGCATGGGCAGATGAGCTACATTTATATAAAAGAAGCGGAGATTAAGAAAAAGGGTGTGACAATGTAATAAAGTTACATTAACACACCTATTTTTATGTATAAAAAGTGGATGTGAAAAATGATTAATTTATATTTAATAGAAAAAGCATTTATATTGTTTATATTATATTCATTTATAGGTTGGATTATTGAAACTACACTAACCTTAATTGAATCAAAAAAGTTTGTAAATAGAGGCTTTTTAATTGGACCAATCTGTCCTGTTTATGGAGTTGGAGCGATTATAATTACAGGAGTATTATACAGATATTCAAATGATTTTCTTGTAATATTTGGATTGTCAGTACTTATGTGTGGATGCCTAGAATATTTTACTAGTTATTTAATGGAAAAGATTTTTCATGCAAGATGGTGGGATTATTCAAATTTCAAATACAACATAAACGGTAGAATATGCCTTAATACTTTAGTTTTATTTGGTATTGCAGGAATTCTTATTTTTAAATTAACTAATCCATTATTTGATTATTTAATATTTAATAATATTTCAAACGATGTTTTGAATATTATTTGTATAGTATTCGGAATAATTTTAACTTTGGATATTGTATTTTCATTTATTATTATAAATAAGATTAAAGATATTTCTACTATTGCTCAAAAAGAAAACAAAGACAATACAGAAGATATTTCTAAAAAAGTAAGAGAAATAATCATGGAAAAATCAATGCCATATCGAAGAGTATTAGAAGCATTCCCACATGTTTTTGCAGATAAAGTAAAAGAAGGAAAACAAAAAATAGTAAATACTGCAACAAAAGCAAAAGAAAAGACAATAGAAAATATTAATAATGTTAAAGACAATTTAAATAATGCTAAAGAAAGAACAAAAGAAAATTTCAATAATGCTAGAGAAAGAACAAAAGAAAACTTTAATAATGCTAAAGAAAAAACCATAGAAAACATAAATAACGCCAAAGAGAGAACTAAAAAGACTATAAAATATGCAAAATTAAAAACATTAAGAAATTTAAAGATATATAAAGAAAAAGATAATGATGATAAGGAGCAATAATGAAAAAAGTAATTTTTGTAAGTGTTTTACTAGTTTTTGCTATGATTTCATATTCTTATGCAAACACTTTTTTACATACAAAAAAAGAAGAATCTATAATTTCAACTGGAACTAATTTAATAAAATATGAAATTCTAACTAGCGATGGATGGGTTGAAGCACAAGTTTTGGAAGTAGATTTAGATGATGAAAATACAAAATTAGGACTTTTATATTCTAGCGAAGGAACCAAAAAATTAGATAGTGTCAAAAATATGGTTATGGGACTTAAAGCTATCGCTGGAATAAATGGAGATTATTTTGCTGGAAGTAGTGGAATAGGAAGTAGCATAGGAACAGCAATAGATAATTCAAAGATTTATTCATCTTCTTCCGAAGAAAATAAAACAAAAGATACATTTACATCTTTTATAATGAGCGATGATGGAAAAATATTTTATGAATATTTAACAGATGAGATTAAAATATATAATGATAATGGCTTTTCTATGAATGCAAGATATGTAAACAAATATACAGATAATACAGATATTCCAACCATCTATACTCGAGAATGGGGAGAACTATCTATAGGAAAAAAAGATAATCTTTATATAACAGAAATCGTTGTCGAAAATGGTAAAGTAATTGAGATTAGAGATAACGAAGAACCAGTAGAAATACCTGAAAATGGATTTGTTATAATGTGCACTGGTGAAAACGCAAATAAACTTAAAGAAAATCTTAGAATTAAATCCAAAGCATATTATGAGGTTAATTACACACCAAATATAGATAAAATCAATTTTATAATTACTGGTGGTACAAAATTAATTGAAAATGGAATAATTCCTGAAAGTTATTCTCATGTTGTTTCTGGAAAAAATCCAAGAACAGTAATTGGTACGAACAAGAAAAAGGACAAAGTGTATTTAATTACGATAGATGGAAGATCAAAAACAAGCATAGGAATGACTTTAGATGAAGTATCTGAATTTTTAAAAGAAATAGGAGTTTATTCTGCAATAAATTTAGATGGTGGTGGATCAACCACTATGGTTGCAAGAAAATTGGGAGAAGAAAATATATCAGAAATAAATCATCCAAGCGGTGGAACTGAAAGACTAGTTGCAAATGGAGTAGGAATATTTAGTAATGCACCATCACTTGATAAGTTGGCAGGATTAGATATTATTGTTGAAGATCACAATGTATTTGTTGGCGAAAAAAGAAAAGTTAATGTAGTAGGATATGATAAATATTATAATCCGGTAGAAATTGATGAAAGTAAAATAAAATGGGACTATGATGGAGTAGAAATTGAATATGAAGATGGATATATAAGTGGCAAAACGGTTGGAAGTGCAGAATTAATAGCAAAAATTGGTAAAATCCAAGCAAGATGTGAGATTAATATATTATCAGAAGCAAATGAAATTTCTATTTCACCAAAAGAGAAGTTTATAAATCCAGGCGAAAAAGTAACATATTTATTAAAAGCCAAAAACAAAAATGGGTATTATGCTAGTACAAATTTAGATACATTTAAAATAAAAATTGATAGTTATTATAAAAACGGAGAGTTAAATGACATACCTAGTGAAGCTACCATAGAAAATAACACTTTTACAACAACAATATCGGGAACCTATATTCTTTGCTTTTCAAAAGGAAATTGTAAGTCATATGCCAAAGTTCAAGTTGGACAAGATAAATTTGTTTTAATTGATGATTTTGAAAAAACAACATTTAGTTTTGATCCATATCCTGATGAAGTCGGAGGAAGCACAAAACTATCTGATGAGAAAAAATATAGTGGAACATGTAGTGTAAGGCTTGATTATGATTTTGATAAAGAAGCCAAAGTAAGAGGAGCATACATAGTATTAGATAATGATGCTATAATTCCTGAAAGCGCCACAGCAATTTCTTTTTGTGTATATAACGAAGAATATAAAGATGAAAAGCTAAAAATAAAGCTTAAAGATGCCAATAATGCAACAAAACTAATAGTAATTCAAGATAATATCTCGCATGAAGGATGGAAAGAAATAAGATATGATGTATCTAATTTAGCAAAACCACTAAGGATATCTGATATTTATTTAGCACAAGACGATCTTAATATTAGAACAAAAGGATTTATATATGTAGATAGATTAGGCTATTATGAAAACTCTTCTTCTGCATATTATGATGGAATTTATGTACCAAAAGATGAAAAAATAGAAGATCAAAATAACATTTCTATAAAAAGCGAAAAATCGTTTGATATTTCGTTTTTAGATGAATTTGAGACTCCAAATAAAATGATAGAAGTATTAAAAACACAAAAGTTGATACAACATGTCAATGAGTCATCAGATTTAACTATTTTTACTAAAAATGTTTCAGACGAATTCAAAAATGCATATGTAGGGGCTGTTTTAAACCAAGATAAACAAATTATTGGTTCTTTTGAAATAGAGAAAATCAATCATCAAGTGTTTATAAATGAACAGTATGATCTTCTTTCAAACAACGAATGTACCATAATAACGATGGATATTTCTCAAAAAGGAATAAGAAAATCTGATGAAACGCAATATAGCAATCTTGAATCAGATATAAAAGATGATGACACGGGAGTTGTAATTCTCGTTCTTAATGGATCGATAGATGATTTTGAAGATGAAAGAGAGAAAAAACTATTTGTAGATATACTTTGCGAATTAAAAAGGGAAACAAAAAAAGAAATTGTGGTTGTACATGATGGTTCAAATCAAGACTATTCAATGGAAAGAGGGGTAAAGTTCTTAAGTATAAAAGATACTAATAGATCTGATAGTTTAATTCATGACGCTAGATTTTTGTTAATATCTGTAAAAAATGGTGAATTATCATACGAATATAAAAAAGCGTTATAATAAAAAAGACTTGGGAAAGAATTATTCCCAAGTCTTTAATTTTATTCATATAAGGGTTTTTCACTATATTCTGTATGTAAATATTTATGTGCTATATGACTACCAGGTTTTTCTAAAAATTCATCATATAATACTTTCATAACAGGATTTTCGTGAGATTTTCTAATTGTTGATGCTTCATCTATTGAATAAATGGCTTTTCTACGAAGTCCCGCAACATCAACACTCATACGAGTTTTTGCAGATTTAATTGGTTGTCCTCCACCCATAATACAACCACCAGGACAAGCCATTATTTCTATAAAGTGATATGGTGATTCGCCCTTTTCAATTTGTTCTAATAATTTTCTAGCATTTGCTAAGCCAGATGCAACAGCGATTTTTATTTCTTTACCAGCAACATTTAAAGTTGCCTCTTTAATATCTTTTTCTCCTCTTACAGCTTCGTATGTAATTTGATCAACGCTATGACCTTCTAAAGTTTCAACAGCAGTTCTTACAGCTGCTTCCATAACTCCACCAGTAGTACCAAATATTGCTCCGGCACCTGATGCTTCTCCCATAGGATCATCAAATTTGCCATCTTCTAGATTAACAAAATCAATATTTGCCTGTTTAATCATTCTAGCAAGTTCTCTTGTTGTTAAAACATAATCAACATCTCTTATACCGTCAACTTCCATTTCTGGTCTAGAACATTCATATTTTTTAGCAATACATGGCATAATAGATATAACAGCAATTTTTTCTTTTTCCACACCTATTTTTTGAGCAAAGTAAGATTTTATTAATGCTCCAAACATTGTATGAGGTGATTTACAAGAAGATAGGTGAGATAATTGATTTGGAAAATTCTTTTCACAAAATCTAACCCATCCTGGACTACAAGAAGTAATCATAGGAAGAACTCCACCATTTGTTACTCTATCTAAAAATTCATTAGCTTCTTCCATAATTGTAAGGTCTGCACCAGTATTAGTGTCAAATACTTTATCAAATCCAAGATTATGAAGTGCTGTAACCATTTTTCCTGTTGCATTTGTGCCAATAGGCATTCCAAATTCTTCTCCTATTGCAACTCGAACAGCAGGAGCAGTTTGAACAACTACATATTTTTCTTCATCATGAAGTAAATTCCAAACATCATCAATATTTTCTTTTTCATGAAGTGCACCAACAGGACAGCTTTCAATACATTGACCGCAGAATGTGCAGTTAGAATCTGCTAAACTGCAACCATTTACTGTTGAAATACAAGAATCAAAACCTCTATTAGATTTTTCAATAGCTCCAATTTCTTGTACTTTTTTACAAGTTGCTGTACATCTACTGCATAGAACACACTTGTTTGAATCTCTAACTATTGAAGGAGATTTGTCATCTATTTCGTATTCTTTCTTTTCTCCTTCAAAAGTTATTTTATCCATATTAAATTTTTCAGCTAGTTTTTGAAGTTCACAATTACCATTTCTAATACAAGTTAAACATTCAATATGATGATTAGATAAAATTAAATCAAGAGTTGTTTTTCTAGCATCTAAAACGGCTTTTGAATTAGTATGAACAACCATCCCTTCTTCGGCTTTTGTAATACATGAAGTAGTAAAACCTCTTCGGCCTTCTACTTCGACAATACACATTCTACAATCGCCAACTTCATTTATTTCTTTAAGAAAACAAAGTGTAGGAATATCTATTCCATTTTTCATGGCCGCTTCTAAAATTGTAAGACCTTCTTCACATTGTATTTGTTTTCCGTCAATCGTTAAATTAATCATTTTTAATCTCCTTTGTTGAATTTATTCTTAAATAACAAGAATAAAGATTCAAAACTATTTTGAAATTGCATGGAATGGACACTTATCCGCACAAGTACCACATTTAATACAAATGTTTGGATCGATATGGTGTGGTTCTTTAACTTCGCCTGTAATAGCATTTACTGGACAATTTCTCTTACATAGACCGCAACCTTTGCATTTAGCAGGATCAATTGTTATATTTGCCATTGATTTACAGCTACCTGCTCTACATTTATGATCTTTAACATGCTCTACATATTCATCTCTAAAGAAATTCATTGTAGATAAAACTGGATTTGGCGCTGTCTGACCAAGACCACAAACAGAAGCAGCTTTAACTTCTTTAGCTAAATGCTCTAATTTTTCTAAATCTTCTTCTTCACCTTTTCCATCACAAATCTTTGTAAGGATTTCTAATAATCTCTTTGTTCCAATTCTACATGGATTACATTTTCCGCAACTTTCAGAAACAGTGAAATCTAAATAAAATCTAGCTATGTCTACCATACATTTTGTATTATCCATTACTATTAATCCACCAGAACCCATCATAGAACCGATAGATTGCAAACTCTCATAATCGATAGGAGTATCTAAGTTTTGGGTTGGAATACAACCACCAGAAGGACCACCTGTTTGAGCAGCTTTAAATTCTCTTCCATTTGGAATTCCTCCACCTATATCATAAATAATCTCTCTTAAAGTTGTTCCCATTGGAACTTCTACTAATCCGACATTTACTACATTTCCACCTAAAGCAAATACTTTTGTACCTTTAGAAGTTTCTGTTCCAATTGATGAATACCAATCAGCACCATTTAAAATAATTTTAGTAATGTTTGCATATGTTTCTACATTGTTTATTAGTGTTGGCTTTCCAAATAAACCTACATTTGCAGGGAAAGGAGGTTTTACTCTTGGTTGACCACGCTTTCCTTCAATTGATTCTAATAATGCAGTTTCTTCACCACAAACGAATGCCCCTGCGCCTAATCTTATTTCTATATCAAATGAAAAGTTTGAACCTAAAATATTTTCTCCTAAGAATCCATAATTTCTTGATTCTTCTATCGCAATTTTTAAACGATGAACAGCAATAGGATATTCTGCTCTTACATAGATAAATCCTCTACATGCTCCTGTTGCATAACCAGCAATTGTCATTGCTTCTAATACGCAGTTTGGATCACCTTCAAGAATACTTCTATCCATAAATGCGCCAGGATCGCCTTCATCAGCATTACATACTATATACTTAACATCTCCTTGAGCAGCTTTTACAAAGCTCCACTTTTTACCTGTTGGGAAACCTGCACCGCCACGACCGCGAAGACCTGATTTAG
Organism: Clostridia bacterium; assembly: GCA_017518295.1. Lineage (GTDB taxonomy): Bacteria > Bacillota > Clostridia > TANB77 > UBA1234 > RGIG6105. Next base: position 177,670 of record JAFWVJ010000017.1, on the reverse strand, counting down.
ATACTTCATCAATTACTTGATCAGGAGTCATTTCAAAAAGACATTTTTCTAAAGCTTTATATCCATCAAAAGCAATATATTCATCGATATTTTCTGGATCTATTACACCGCAATTTTTAAGAGCAATTCTTTTTTGTTTTTTATAAAAAGTTAGTTCATCTAATTTGTTAACAACACTTCCATCTACATCTTTAGCCAAAAGTCTTTCAACTTTTTCTCCAGATGCAACTGCATTTATAATATCTTCGCAATCTTCAATTTTTACATGACTATAAAATGTGTCTTCTGGACGAACTACTATTATAGGACCTTTGGAACATAGACCAAAACATCCGGTTTGAATTACTCTAATATTTGTTATTCCTTTTTCTTCAATAATTCTTCGCATTTCTTCAATTATTTTTGGAGATTTTGAAGAAGTACACCCTGTACCACGACATACTAGAATGTGTTTTTCGATTGTAGGTGAATCAGAATTAACCCTTAATTCTAGTTCTTTTCTTTTTGTTTCTCTAATTTGATCAATCTCTTCTCTAGTTTTCATTTGAACTTATCCTTTCAAAACATCATATTATTTTTCTTCTGCAATTATTTTATCTAAAACTTCATCCAATTGTTTAACTGTAGCATTTCCATAAACCTCATCGTTTATCATAAATACTGGAGCAAGTCCGCATGCTCCAACACAACGAACATCATCTAAACTAAACATACCATCTTCAGTTGTTTTACCAGGTTCTATTTTTAATCTTTCTTTTACTCTGTCTAAAATTGCTTGTGAACCTTTAACAAAACATGCAGTTCCTAAACAAACTGAAATTTTATATTTTCCTTTTGGTTCTAATGTGAATCTAGAATAAAAAGTGATAACTCCATATATTTCTGCAAGGGATAAACCTAGATAATTTGAAATTTCAACTTGTGCTTCTTTTGGCACATATCCAAATCTTTCTTGCACATCATTTAATACTCCAATTAATCTATCTTTTTCTCTTGGATAATTCTCTAAAATCTTTTTTGTTTCTTCAACAATTTTTAAATCTCCGCAGTTCATAAAAAATCCTCCTAAAAAACAAGTTATTTATACAACTTAACCTATAATATTTTATCGTATTTTGAATGATTTTTTCAACTTTATTAAGATTAAATTCTTGTAACAAAAAATAGACTTCAAGGACGTTTCACATAATTGACTTTAAGCACTTTTTATGGTATATTTTGTACTAATTTGAAGGCAAAAGGTGATTATAATGTTAATAAAAAACACTCGATGGCGTGGTTGATAAATACAATTATAAAATCGAGAGGAGAATTTATATGAAAAGATTTTTAACGGGGTTACAACCAACAGGTTGTTTAACACTTGGAAATTATATAGGTGCAATAAAGCAAATGGTAAAGTATCAAGAAGAGTTTGATTCATTTATTTTTATTGCAGATATGCATGCAATTACAATTCCAAAAGATCCTGAAAAGCTAAGAAAAGATGTTAGAGATTTAGTTGCAATTTATTTAGCTTGTGGAATTGATCCAAACAAAAACACGATATTTATTCAATCAGAAAACATTTATCATGCAAATGTTTCTTGGATTTTGGAATGTAATACACCATATGGTCAATTAGGAAGAATGACACAATTCAAAGACAAAAGTCAAAAGCATGAGAATTTTATGGCAGGTCTTTTAACTTATCCTATTTTGATGGCAGCAGATATTTTGATTTATGATACTGATTGTGTTCCAGTTGGAAAAGATCAAAAACAACATGTAGAGTTAGCAAGAGATATCGCAGAAAGCTTTAATAAAAGGTTTGGAAAGGATTTCTTTAAGGTTCCAGAGCCATTGATTCCAGAAGAGGGAGCTAAAATTGGGGATCTACTAGATCCAACTAAAAAGATGAGTAAATCTGCAGAAAACCCAAAGGGAGTTATACTTCTTTTGGATTCTGAAAAAGACATTAGAAAGAAAATAATGGGTGCAACAACAGATTCTGAAATGTGCGTTAGATATGATCCAGAAAATAAACCAGGAATTAGTAATTTAATTACTATTTATCATGAATTATCTGGTTTATCTGTAAAAGAAATTGAAGAAAAATTTAAAGATGCTAATTATGGAACTTTTAAAACAGCTGTTGCTGACTGCGTAGTAGCAACATTAAATCCAATTAGACAAAGATATGAAGAGTTAATTAATAGCGAAGAATTAGATAAGATATTAGATGCAGGCAGAGATAAAACATTAGAAATTGCAAAGAAAAAATATGAAGAATTAAAAGAAATTGTAGGATTAAAAAGATAAAAATAAAGACTCGGCAAACTTAGCCGAGTCTTTTTTATACTTTCGTAGCAAATTTCAAAATATCTTTTGCAGATATATTTCTCTTTTGAATTCTCTTAAGCAAATCAACATCAAATTGGTAAATCTCATGAAGAGGTGTTTTCACTTCTAACCTTTTCACAGCTATACCATAAGTAGTTCCGACAAAAACATCATTACAGTACATAAAATACGTAAATCGAGAATCTACTTGCTTTGGAATAGTAGAAAACCTATTACTAGTATTGTCTGATCTAGCAAAGGTTATCATGTGTCAACCCTCCTTTATCTAGATTTTAAATAAAATGACAAGATTTGAAGAATAACACCAATAGTAAAAACTCCTATAGATAAATAAGTAGGCGTTTTGCCAGACCGCTTATTGTAAAAAAGTTCAAGGTTTCTATAAAGATATTGAATCAAACAAACGATAAAACAAGCAATTAACAAAAACACGATAATTCCTCCTTTTATCATAGAAAATGCAATTCGCACTTTGGAAAAAATCTTAAATCCTCAATAAAAATACACTAAAATACGCCATTTGTCAATGTTTGAGCAGATAAAAGGAAAAGCATATAAAAAAGCAAAAGTTGACATAATGCAAAAAATGAGATATAATATTGAGCGGTAACCAAAAAAATTATAAGGAGGAAATCTTGGGTGAAAAAGGTAGCATGTATTCTTTTTGTAGTGTGTGTACTTTGTTCCATTTTTTCGGTTTCCTATGGAGAAGGCGGATACCTTTGGATGGTGGACGCAGGATCTGGCGTCAATGTTCGGGACGCAAAGAAAAACGGTAATGTTGTTGGCTTTTTACGGCGAGGAGAAATCATCAAAGTAGTTGAAGAAGACAGCCGCTGGGTAGGATTTTACATGGATGGCGGAAATATCGGGTATGTTTATAAGCAATACTTGCATATTGCCCACGCTGAAGAAATTGAAGAGTGGGAACGCAAGAAAAAGCTCGGTATTACACTTGAAAATGTAGATGCTTACCTTGTAGGAACCCTTAAGGAAGACTCAAAAATCTATAAAACTGCAAATGGTAGAGTTTTGGGAGAACTTGAAGCGGGTACGACAATTTACATTCGGCAAACGGGAAAATACTGGTATAAGGTGATTTGGAATAATAAAGAGCTTGGTTATGTACAAACTTCAAAAGTTAAAATAACGGCTCCAAATATTCCAGGCGAAGAACCGGTTAGGGTTGTAATTCCTAAAAATTCTGCTGAAAAAGCACCTATTTGGGATAGTCCATTTAAAAATTATAGAGAGTCCTTCATAAAAACAGGATATTTTGTGAGAATTTTGGATGAAGATAATGACTGGTGCAAGGTTATGTATGATGCAGAGGGAAATGTAGGCTATATCCACAAGTCATGGCTTAAAGAAACGAAATTTTTCGACTAACAAAAAACAGGCTTTTCATTTATTGAAAAGCCTGTTTTGTTTTGAAAGATGGTCGGGGTGACACGGTTCGAACGTGCGACCTCATGGTCCCAAACCACGCGCTCTACCAACTGAGCCACACCCCGATTTCTCAAAACGCTTATTTATAATAACGCAATTTTATACTTTTTGCAATACTTTTATTTTATTTATTAATTATTTATGGTAAATTATTTGTGAAAAGTACAAAAAGGAGGATTTTATGATACATATAGAAGATGTTGAAATAGCTAAAAAAGCTAGAGAATTTGCTCATTCACCATATAGTAATTTTAGAGTTGGAGTAGCTTTAAGGTGCAAAAATGGTAAGGTATATATGGGAAGTAATGTTGAAAATCATGGTATTCAAGGTATATGTGGAGAAAGAACAGCATTTGTTAAGGCACTTTCAGAGGGAGAAAGAGAGTTTGAAAGTATCATTATTACAGGAGCACCAAATGGTGAAGAACCAACAAATGAATGTATGCCATGTGGATATTGCAGACAATTTATGAGTGAATTTGTTGATAAAGATTTTATTATAGGAATATATGATAATGGTAAAATAAACGAATATACAATAGATGATCTATTGCCACATAGTTTTAAATTATAAAAATAAAAGTCGAAAGTTTTTGCTTTCGACTTTTTTATTATCTTAAATTTGATTTAATTTGATTTAACGCATCATTTGGTATAATGGTTTTTCCATATTCTTCAATTTTGGCCATACACAATGATTTGTTATACATCTTGTTTGAATATTCCAAAATCGTATTATCAAAACATTTTTCAACATACAAATAATAATTTTTATTGTATTCATAAAGACTTGTGTTTGAAAAATCATCTTCGTTTGCTATTTTGCTAAAAGAGCGCAAATTATCTATGCTTGTAAATTCAAAAACAGAATTATCTAAAGATTCGCTTTCTTCTTTTCTTTTAAGCTTAAAATTTTTAGATTTTTCTTTTGGTTTTGGCATAGCTTTAGTGTTTTGATTAGACTTTGTAATTGTAAGTGTAAAATTTCCTGTTGGATTAACATGTGCTTCTACATAAACCATGGATTCATCTACATTAAAACCAAATTCTTTTTCTGCATCTTGCATAATGTCCCAAAACAAATCCTGAGATTCAGGAGTATTTGAAATAAAAGATTTTAAATCTATGTTTCTTGTTTTTAAATCATTACTATCTAAAGTTATTTTTAATTTGTTTTCGTTAAGTTTTTCTATCTTCAACAGTTTGCCCCTTTCTTAAACTAAAAATTAGTTTAATAAACCGTTTAATTTTCTTTCGTAACACTGTGATTATCTAAATTAGACAAAACCTTTCCCTCTTTGTAATCTAAATATTCACACAAAGCAGAATACGCTTCTTGAGGATCCATTTCATCTATCAATTTATTTACTCTAATTTGATAAAACAAATCTTTTGAACTCTCAAACAAAATTGGTTCATCCATAACATCATCTAATATTTCAATTTGTTCAGGAAGTATAGATGTGTTAAAAACAACTCTTGGTTTTTCATAATAACCATAAAGATATTCGCCAAGTGGTATTAAGCCATAGTCTCCATCTTTTGGGGTTATTATTAGAGATACTTCGTTTAATACGTAGCATTGCTCTGGATACAAATCAACTTTAATGCAAGTGTATTCATTTGAATTATATTTAAACATATCATCCCTTGGATTTAATAATCCTACAAAGACTCTTTTAGGCAAGTCTCCAATTGGAATTGTATGTGTGTAGTTTTCCGATAATTTTAAACCGAAACTTCTGATTTTGTCTATTTTAGAACTATCAACGTAATAATAAATTGTAGCCATTAAATAGTCCTTTCAACAAATTACTTTTTTATAAACAAGTAAAGTATACATTAACGATTAGATTAGTCAATAAAATAAAAAAAATATTAATAAAACGTAACATTTAATTATGTAAAAAAGAAAATTATTTATATTAAAAAGATGTTACTAATTTCATATAAAATTGACTAAAAAAGCGAAAAAGAGTAGACTATTTTTTGAGTGTATCAACGATTTTGAAAAGCTTATAATAAAGAAATTTTAAAAAAATTTATATAAAATTTAAGAAAGGAAAGGGAAGAAAAATGTTAGAAATTAGATGGCATGGTAGAGGCGGACAAGGTGCAAAGACCGCTTCATTATTACTTGCTGATGCAGCATTTAACACTGGCAAATATATTCAAGGCTTTCCTGAATATGGTCCAGAAAGAATGGGTGCTCCAATAACTTGTTACAACAGAATTTCTGATGAACCAATAAGAATTCATAGCAATATCTATGAGCCAGATTACGTTGTAGTAGTGGATGACACTTTATTGGAAGCAGTAGATGTTACAGCAGGACTAAAAAAAGAAGGAGCAATTATAGTAAATACAACAAAGACTCCTGACGAAGTTCGACCATTATTAAGAGGCTATGAAGGAAGGGTTTGCACTATTGATGCTAAAACTATTTCAATAGATACTCTTGGAAAATATTTTCCAAATACTCCTATGCTTGCAGCTGTTGTTAAAGTAACAGGTGTTATGTCTGAGGAAGATTTCTTAAATGATATGGAAAGTTCTTTTGCACATAAATTTGCAAAGAAACCAGAAGTAATTCCTGGAAATATGGAAGCGCTTCGTAGAAGTATGCATGAAGTTAAGGAGTAAGAAAGGAGAATATAAAATGTACGAATCAAGTAAAATAAATGCAAAATCAACTTGGGAAGAAATGACTCCAGGTGGAACAATATATGATGCAGGAAATTCAGTTGATTTTAAAACAGGAGACTGGCGTTCTAAAAAACCAGTTTTTGATAGAGAAAAATGCAAACAATGTTTACTATGTGTACCTTGTTGCCCTGATAGTGCAATTCCTGTAAATGAAAATGGCGAAAGAGAAGACTTTAATTATGACTATTGCAAAGGATGCGGCGTATGTGCAAAAGCATGCCCATTCCATGCTATAGAGATGGAATAGGAGGTGCCATTAATGAGTATAAGAGAAAGATTAAGTGGTAATGAGGCAGTTGCCAATGCTATGAGACAAATCAATCCAGATGTTGTTGCAGCATTTCCAATTACACCTTCAACAGAAATTCCACAATACTTTTCAACATTTGTTAATAATGGACAAGTAGATACAGAATTTGTTCCTGTTGAAAGTGAACATAGTGCAATGAGTGCTTGTATTGGTGCATCATCTGCAGGTGCAAGAGTAATGACAGCAACTTCTGCAAATGGACTATCTTTAATGTGGGAGATGCTTTATATTGCATCATCATTAAGACTTCCAATTGTTATGAGCTGTGTAAACAGAGCTGTATCAGGACCTTTAAATATTCATAATGATCATTCAGATTCTATGGGAGCTAGAGATTCTGGTTGGATACAACTTTATGGAGAAACAAACCAAGAAGCTTACGACAATATTTTAATGGCAATTAGAATTGCAGAGCATAAAGATATTCAGCTTCCTGTAATGAATTGCTACGACGGATTCATTACTTCACACTCAATCGAAAATATTGAGTTAATTGAAGATGATAAAGTTAAAGCTTTTGTTGGAACACGTAAGCCAGAACACTATTTATTAAATAAAGATGAGCAAATCGCTGTTGGTCCATTAGATGTTCAACCATTCTTGTTTGAACATAAATTCCAACAAGCACGTGCTATGAGAAAAGCAAAAGAAGTTATTCGTGAAGTTCAAAAAGAATTTTATGAAATGACTGGAAGAAAGTATGATTTAATAGAAGAATATAAAATGGAAGATGCTGAATATGCAATTGTAGTTCTAAACTCTACTGCAGGAACTTCTAAAGAAGCAGTAGATAGATTAAGAGAGCAAGGTATTAAAGCAGGTTTAATCAAGCCTAGAGTTTATAGACCATTTCCAGGAGAAGAAATTGCAAATGCTCTTAAAAATGTAAAAGCTGTTGCTGTTTTAGATAAAGCAGATGGCTTAAATGCAGTTGGTGGACCTTTATTTACTGATACAACATCAGCTATGTTAGTTAACAATATAACATCACCAAAAGCTGTTAGTTACATTTATGGTATTGGTGGTAGAGATGTTAGAGTAGAAGATATTGAAGCTGTATATAAAGATCTACAAGAAGTTGCAAATGAAGACAAAGTTACAGATGTTTATAGATATCTAGGACTAAAAGGAGGTAGAGACTAATGGCTTACAATTTTAAAGAAGAAATGAAAAAGCAAAATCGTCTTGCTTCTGGTCATAGAATGTGCGCCGGTTGTGGTGCTCCAGTAGCTGTAAATGCAGTACTTCGTGGACTTCATGAAGGAGATCATGCAGTAATTGGTGCTGCAACAGGATGCTTAGAAGTTTCTACTTTTATGTATCCATACACAGCTTGGAAAGATAGTTTTATTCATACAGCTTTTGAATGTGCTGGTGCTACTGTTGCTGGTGCAGAAGCTGCATATAAATCTTTAAAGAAACAAGGAAAACTTCCAGAAGATTACAATACAAAATTCATAGCATTTGGTGGAGATGGCGGAACTTATGATATAGGTCTTCAATCTTTGTCAGGAGCTATGGAAAGAGGGCATGATATGGTATATGTATGCTATGATAATGGAGCATATATGAACACAGGTATTCAAAGATCTTCTGCAACTCCAAGGTTTGCAGATACTACAACTTCTCCTGCTGGAAAAGTTGTACCAGGAAAACAACAAAAAAGAAAAGATTTAACAGAAGTTATTGCAAATCACCACATTCCTTATGTTGCACAAACTGCAGCAATCAACAATTTTAGTGATATTACAACTAAAGCTGAAAAAGCAATTTATACAGAAGGAGGAGCGTTCTTAAACGTGCTTGCTCCTTGCCCAAGAGGTTGGGGATATAATACTGAAGATTTAATGCAAATCAATAAATTGGCTGTAGATACGTGTTATTGGCCTCTTTACGAAGTTGTAGATGGAGTGTATCATATTACATACAAACCAGCTAACAAATTACCAGTTGCAGAATTCTTAAAACCACAAAGAAGATTTAAACATATTTTTGCACCTGGAAATGAATGGATGATAGAAGAATTGCAAAAAGAAGTAGATGAGAGATGGCAAAGACTTCTAGAATTAGAAGAGATTACTAATAAAACACAAAATAAAGAAAATGGAGGTGAATAATTATGGCATTTTGTAGTAATTGTGGAGCACAATTAGAAGATGGAGCAAATGTATGTCCAAACTGTGGAACACCAGTTGCAGGAGCAAATCCTAATGCAAACGCAAATCCAGATGTTAATCCTGTTGGAGGAAATACTTCAGCAGATGCAAATGATGTTAATACAAATAAAATATATGCTGTTTTAGCATATTTTGGATTTTTAGTTTTAATTCCAATTTTGGCAGCACCAAAATCTGAATTTGCTAAATACCATTCAAACCAAGGTTTAGTACTATTTATTTTTGAAATAATATGTATGGCTTTGGGTATTGTTCCAATTTTAGGATGGTTAGTATCATTTGCTGGTGGAATATTTGCACTTGTTTTAGCAATCCTTGGTATTGTTAATGCTGTAAACGGTGAAATGAAAGAGCTTCCTGTTATTGGCTCAATTAAGATTTTAAAGTAAAAAGGGGAAAATTATGATTAAAAAAGCATGGATTTTACTTGTTATAGCATTAATTGCAACGCTTCTTGTTGCATGTGATAATGGCAATGAAAAAGAAAGAAATATACAAAAAGAAGAAACAATTGAAAATGTTGAAAATACAGAAAATAATGATACTCCAGCAATTCCAGAAAATATTGAAAATACAGAAAACACAGAAATAACTATAAATAAGAACGCAAACGAATACACGATGGGCGAATGGAATGGTTCAACATATACAAATACTTTTCTAAATATGAAAATTCAATTACCAAGTGATTGGACAAGATATTCAGAAAAAGAAATAGCTTCACTTTATTCAGAGACCATAGACTTATATAATATAGATAAAGAATCGTTAAAAGAAGCAATTGAAAATCAACCTGTTTTTTATGTATTTGCCCAAAACCCAAATACTGGAAGCAATATTCAAGTAATGAGCGAAAAAGCTGATAAAGATGCTACAGTTGATTTATATGTTGAAGTGGTTAAAGCTGGATTAGACGAATATGAAGAATTTGAATACTCAAATTTTGTTATAGGAAACGAAACTCTTATGGGAAGAGAATTTAAGACTCTATCTTGTGATGCAACTTATTATGGAATAAATTTAAAACAAAAATACTATTGTGAAAAACAAGATAATCTAATTATATCAATAATAGTAACTGATTCTTCAAATGATGTAGATATACCAGCTATATTTGTCAATTAATAGGAGATCTAAATGAGCAAAAAAGCGATATTTTTGATGTCAATTTTGTTTGTTGCGACTTTTCTTACAGCTTGCAATTTTAAAAAAGAAGATGAAATCAATACAAACAAAGATGAGACCACTTTTGAGATTGTTGCAAATAAAAATGCTGATGAATACTCATTAGGCAGCTGGGATGGAGACACATATGTCAATTCGTTTTTAAAAGTTAAATTAAAGCTTCCAAGTAATTGGAGAAGAATGTCAAATGAGGAGATATCCTTAAGTCGCTCGGAGGGAATAAATTATGAGCAACTTGGATTAAATAAAGACCTACTTAAGCAAATAATTGAAAATGATGTTGTTACATATGTTAATGCTCAAGACTTGGATACGAACAGCATTATTGAAATACAAACACAAAGAGTTAGTGATAGTCTTACGGTTGAAAAAAATTTAGAAGATATAAAAAAAGCAATGGAAAACCAAAAGGGAATATATTATCACGATTTTCAAATCACTAAAGAAAATCTTATGGGAAGAGAATTTCTAATGCTATCTTTTAAAGCGGACGTTCCCGGAAAAAGTGTGTATCAAGCACTTTATGTTGAAAGACACAGTAATTTAATGATGCAAATATTTATAACAGGTAATGTGGATGTAGATTCGATATTTTTAAAATACTAAAAAATAAGGTGACCTTTATAATAAAGGCCACCTATTTTTTTATTTAATTACAGCATGAGTTACAATTTTTGTTTCTGATGCTAAAATAAATGCTTTTTCGTCAAGTGAATAAACGAGTTTTCTAAATTCTTTTAGTCGAGTATTTTTAATAACCGCAAAGATTATATATTTTTCACCAGAATACTGAGATGGGTTGGCATCTATAACCGTTATTTCAAAGCCTGCATCTTGAATTTTTTTGATCATTGAAGAATCCTTGCCAGATGTAACAATTTGAACATTGATTGTTCCGCTTATTCTTTTTGAAAGCTCACCGCCGATAATATTTCCAACCGAATATCCAAAAGCATAAGCAAATGCAATATTTAAAGTATCTAGCCATGTCCTAGCTTCGAATTGAAGAGCTTCTCTTACTACTAAAAACCAAACCATAGCTTCTACAATAGCAATTGCTGCAGCGATAGCCGTTCTTCCTTTAACCAATAATACTGTTCTAAATGTAGATAAAGAAACGTCCAAAATCCTACAAAGGAACACCTTTATACAAAGGAGAATTATTTCCATAAAATCACCTACTTTTGTGAAAGTTACAATTGTATTATCGCATATTTATATATGTATTTCAAATATATTATCTAATTGATATTTAAAAGATACTTAATATATAATACTTTTGGAGGGATTGATATGAATGAATTTGATCCAATAGGTGGTATCACTAACTATAGTGAAGGAAATGCTAAAAAATCAGGTGGCAACATAATATTAAAGTTAATAAAAGCAATATTAATGATTTTGGGTGCAATTTCAGTGGTTGTGGTAATAATTGGAGTTGTGGAAGACCAAAAGTATAACCATAATTCTTTCGAAGGAAATGACCTAGTTTTAAGGGATGAAAATATATTTATAGAAAAAGGCATATTACAGTTACCACAAACTTATAATGGAGAACCGGTAAAAAGTGTATATGTAGATTGTGCTAACAAATATGATTTTAATAAGATATTTGCCCCAGAAGGAATAGAAGACGTTGAAATTGCATATTCTGCAAATATAGATGAATTTATAGTTGATGAAAACAACAGCTATTTATCAACATATGAAGGTTCTTTATACGATAAAGAATTAACAACATTGCTATATTATGCTAATAATAGTAAAAATAAGAAATTTCCAGAAACACTTAAATACATTGATTATGGTGCATTAAATGACATGGTTGGTTATAGCAAAATAGAAATTGAACCTGAATATAGCGAAGAATTAGATGGCAAGGTTACCAACTATTTAAAAATAAAAGTGAATTAACAAGCTAATTTAGGTAAGTTTTGTTGATAATAAAAAATTGGTTATATATAATTATTAGGAAAATATATTAACTAATAAAAAAGGAGTGTTTAATATGGCAGAAACAAAAACAGAAGGCCAAAAACTAGCAGAAAAACTACTAGTTAATAAAAATAATGGATGGGAAGGTTTATCAGAAGTTGAAAAGAAAAAAATTATGAAATTTTCAGATGGATACATTGATTTTTTAAACAATGGAAAGATTGAAAGAGAAATCATAAAAGAATCTGAAAAAATAGCAAAAGCAAATGGTTTTAAACCGCTTTCTAGTTTTAAGAAACTAAAAGCAGGAGATAAAGTCTACTCTATAAATAGAGGAAAAAATATAATTCTTGCTGTAATTGGTAAAGATAAATTAGAGGATGGTATTAATGTGGTTGGAGCCCATACAGATTCACCAAGACTAGATTTAAAGCCAAATCCTTTATATGAAGATACTGATTTTGCTTATTTAAAAACACAATATTATGGCGGGATTAAAAAGTATCAATGGGTTACAATACCACTTGCAATTCATGGTGTTGTTGCACTAAAAAACGGCAAAACGATTGATGTAAAAATTGGTGATGAAGCAGATGATTTAACATTTGTAATCACAGATTTACTTCCACATATGGGAAGACATCAAATGGAAAAGAAAGCATCAGAAGTAATTGAAGGAGAAAACTTAACACTATTAATAGGTAGTATGCCTGTTTCAGATGATAAAGTAAAAGAAAAAGTAAAATTAAATACAATGAAAATTTTAAACGAGAAATATGGAATTGTTGAAGAAGACTTTTTAAGTGCAGAACTAGAAATTGTTCCTGCTTTTAATGCTAAATCTATGGGATTTGATAGATCAATGGTTGCAGGTTATGGACAAGACGACAAAGTTTGCTCATATTGCTCATTAATGGCTATCTGTGAAACAGAAGCACCAAAGAAGACTGCTGTATGTTTATTAGTAGATAAAGAAGAAATCGGTAGTGTTGGAAACACTGGAATGGAAAGCTTAGCTTTTGAAACGTTTTTAGGCGAAATAATTGAACTTTGTGGAGAATCAAAGACACCAAATATACTTCATAGATTATATCAACATTCAGCAATGCTTTCAGCAGATGTTGACGGCGCTTTCGATCCACTATATGCTAGTGTTGCAGATAAGAAAAATGCATCATTCTTTGGATATGGTGTTGGAATGAACAAATATACTGGTGGACGTGGAAAAGGCGGAGCAAATGATGCAAATGCAGAATTTGTAGCAAAGATTAGAAAGCTATTTGATGATAATAAAGTTCGTTTTCAAATTGCAGAACTAGGTAAAGTTGATGAAGGCGGCGGCGGAACTATAGCATATATTTTAGCCAATAAAGGAATGGATGTTATAGATTGTGGAACTCCTGTTTTATCAATGCATTCGCCATATGAAACAACAAGCAAATTTGATGTATATCATTCATACTTGGCATATAAAGCATTTATGAATAAATATATGTAAGGAGGTTTTTTATGAGTGAAGAACCAAAAAGATTAGGGGAACCTATGTATAGTGACAAAAAATGGGGAATTATTATTATACTGGTTGCTATTGGTTTAATAGTTCTTACAGTTTGCACTAATTTCTTTTCTGAACTTTCTGCTTTTGGTCCAGTCGAAGAAAATTCTGGCGAAAATATAGTTAATGCAGAAGAAATGACTAACGAGAATAAGCCAGATGAAATAATAGAAAACAGTGGTGAAGTTGTAGAAACGAATGTAGAAGAAAGAAGCGGAAATACTCTCAGGATACACTTCGACTAATTCGCAAGCGATTAAAGATGAATTAAAAATATACTTTCTTGATGTTGGACAAGGGGATTCTATTTTTGTGCAAAATCAAGATGAATGCATGCTAATAGATGCAGGAAATAATCCTGATGGAAAATATATTAGCAAATATTTAAGAAAAGAATTAAATATCAAAAAAATAGATTATTTAATATGTACTCATGCTCATGAGGATCACGCTGGTGGGATAGATATAATTATAGAAGATTTTGAAATTGGCAAGTTTTTTATGCCTAAAAAATCGACAACAACAAAAACATTTATAGACATATTGAATGCTGCTGAAAAGAAAGATCTTAAAATGGTTTCTCCAGAAGTAGGTACTAAGTTTAACGTGGGATTAGCTGAGTGTGAAGTAATGACTAAAAATGATGATGCAGAAGAATTGAACGAAACATCTATAGTTATAGAAATGTCATTTGGTAATCAAAAGTATTTGTTTACTGGAGATATGGAAGTAGCAAATGAAGAGTCAAGAACATGGAATGATGTGGATGTGCTTAAAGTAGCTCATCATGGTTCTGTATATACAACAACGGAAAAGTTTTTAAAACAAGTTAAACCAGAAATTGCAATAATTACTTGTGGTAAAAATAATGACTATTATTATCCTCACGAAAAAGTATTGAAGAGATTAAAAGAAATTGGATGTAATGAGATTTATGTAACCTCAGAACAAGGAACAATCCTAATTATGTCAAACGGATTGGAAAACAAAATAAATTTTTTAAAAAAATCTTTTGATGGAAATTTGGAGGAAAAATGAGATACGTTGTAGATAGAATAGAAGAAGACATTGCTGTGTGCGAAAATGAGGACACCAGCGAAATGGAAGAATTGGACCTATATTCTTTGCCTACGGACATACAAGAAGGCGATATTTTGATTTATGATGAAGAAACAGACGAGTATTATATTGACTATGATGAAAAAGCAATTCGAAAGGCAAGAATAGAAGATAGAATGGAAGATATATGGGAGGCAAATAACATGATAGATGCCTCAGAACAGGAATATAAAGTTTGACAAATTAAATAAAGTGGTATAAAATCTCCTTACTTTCGCTAAAAACCTAGATATATAGCGTAAGAAAGGAGATTTTTATGGATACAAAAGGAAGCTCCTGCAAGTATGCTCTAATTGCAATATTATTTGTTGCAATAGTTTTAATATCGTGTGTGGGAGTAGAATTAAGCTTTAAAGATCAAGAACAACCAATTGTGGTTGCTGAAGGCAATATAGAAGTTTTGCCTAAATATGCAGCTGTGCAAGAAAAAGAAGCATATGAAAAAGAAAGTAGTTTTGAACTAGAAGATACTAAAGATGAAACAAAGCTTGTTGATGAAAACGCAAAGCTTGGTGCAAAAGCTTTTATGCAAAGTATTGTTGATGGTAGTTTTATTAGAAATGTTATTTCTTCAAATGTAATTAAAGAAGCAAAAGAAGAACTACCTGATGACGTAGTTATAGAAGTATGGGCTTTAGAATCTGGAGATAACCAAAGTGGTGAAGAAGTTTCTGAAAATGTTCAAATCGAAGAGACTACTCTACCGGCTTCTACTCAAGAGATTGTTCAAGGTCCACCAACAAATTATGTTAAACAAATGAAGGTGAATGCAACAGCATATTGCTTATGCAAAAAATGTTGTGGCAAAAGCCCTTCTAGTCCGGGTTATGGACGCACTGCTTCTGGATTAGTTATTGTTCCAGGAACAGGTGCAAAAGTAATTGCTGTAGATCCAAAAGTAATTCCACTTGGAACAAAAGTATATGTAGATGGCTATGGCTATGCAGTTGCAGCTGATACAGGTGGAGCAATTAAACAAAACAAAATAGATGTATATATGGATTCACACAGTGATGCTTTAAAATGGGGTAGAAAGAACAACATTAATCTATATGTATTACCTTAAATAATTGAATATTGAATTAGTAATAAAAGGCCTTAGTTTGAAATAAATTGTTAATATTTATTTTGTATTAAGGCTCTTTTATTTTTTTTTAATAAATGGTATCATAATTATGATTGGGTGAAGTGGTATTTTTAGCCTACAACAATCAAGGAGAGAGAATATTGAATTTATATGATGAAACACAAATGCTCCTTAATCAATATGGTTTAAAAGCAAAAAAGAAGTTTGGACAAAATTTTTTGATTAATGAGGAAGTAATAAATAGCATTATAGAAAAATCTGAAATAACAAAAAACGACGTTGTTTTAGAAATTGGACCAGGCCTTGGTACGCTTACAAAAGCGCTTTTAAAATCTGCCAAAAAAGTGATTGCTGTTGAAATAGATGAAGATATGGTAGATATTTTAAATAAAAGATTTGATGAACCCAATTTAGAAATAATAAACGAAGATGTTTTAAAACTTGATTTAAATGAAATTACAAAAAAAGAAGGAAAGCTAAAAGTAGTTGCAAACTTGCCATATTATATAACTACACCAATTGTTATGAAACTACTAGAAAGCGAATATGATATTGCATCTATTACTGTTATGGTTCAAAAAGAAGTTGGAGAAAGACTTTGCTCTGGTGGAAATAGTAAAGATTCAGGAGCAATATCTATTGCAGTAGATTATTATTCAAATAGCAAAATCATAATAGATGTTCCAAAACAAAACTTCTTGCCATCTCCAGAAGTGGATTCTGTAGTAATAAAGTTAGATATTTTAGATAAGCCAAGAGTTGAACTTGTAAACAAAAAGAAGTTTTTTAATTTAGTAAAAGCTGCCTTTTCTCAACGAAGAAAGACAATTAATAATTCTCTTTCATCAGGAGATTACTCAAAAGAAGATATAAATAACGCGCTAGAAAAACTTAAAATAAATCCAAAGCTAAGAGCAGAAGATTTAACCATAAATGAATTCGCAAACATATCTAATACTTTGGAAGAAATCAAATAGTAGCTAATTATTTGGAGGTAACAAATGATTAATATGAAAGAAATCGTCATTATTGACGATACACTTGAAGTGTATAATTTGGTAAATAATATCTTTAGAAAAGAAAGAGATGAATACGATATTACCATGTCTTCTTCTAGTAAAGATTCGATAACTATGGCTCTTGAAGAAATTCCAAACCTTATTATTATTAATGGCGATGGAATGAAGAGAGATTTACTTAAAGTGTGCGAATTTATTAGAAAAAGTCCAGATAATGTAAGTACTCCAATTATAGTTACTGCCACAAAGAAAACCGATGTAGAAAGAATAGAGATTCTTAAGAGAGTTGTTGAATATTATATTCAAAAACCACTTCATGAAAAGTATTTTTATTACACAATTAAAAACTTAGCAAGATTAATAGATGCAAATAGGTGTATAAGTAATCTAACAGGATTACCAGGTAATGCACAAATAGAAATAGAATTAAAAAGAAGATTATCTAGCAAAAAAACATTTGCGGTATTATATGCAGACTTAGATAACTTTAAAGCATATAACGATAAATATGGATTTATGAATGGCGATGAAGTAATCAAATTTACAGCAAACTGTATGAGAGAAGCAATTCAAGAATTTGGAGTAAAAGGCGATTTTTTGGGCCATATTGGTGGGGACGATTTTGTTTCAATAGTATCTTATGATAATGCAAGAAAAATTGGAAAAGATATTATAAGAAGATTTACCGAAAACATTGGTGAATTTTATTCAGAAGAAGATAATGAAAATGGATATATAAGACTACCAAACAGAAGAGGAAAAATGGAAAAATATCCTCTTATGACTCTAACTGTTGCCATGGTATCAAATAAGTTTAGAAAGTATAGCACTGTTTTAGAAGTAGGCGAAGACGGAGCAGCAGTTAAGAAAAAAGCAAAAACAATTCCAGGAAGTACATTCTTGGAAAATAGAAGAAAAAGCAAACTATAAGCAAATAATTAAGAGGTAAAAGATGTCTGACATACTAGAAGGATTAAATAAAGAACAAAAAGAAGCGGTTATTTCTACAGAAGGACCGCTTCTTATTATTGCTGGAGCAGGATCTGGCAAAACGAGAGTATTAACTCATAGAGTGGCTTATTTAATAAAAGAAAAAGGTGTAGCCCCATGGAATCTCATTGCTATTACTTTTACAAATAAAGCAGCAAAAGAAATGAAAGAAAGAATAGAAAAGTTGCTTGGTGAAGATGTAGCAAAAGATATGTGGGTTGGAACTTTTCACTCAATGTGCGTAAGAATATTAAGACGAGAAATAGATAAATTAGGTTACGATAGAAATTTTTTAATTTTTGATACAACCGATTCAAAATCTGTAGTTAAAGACTGTATGAAAGAACTTGGAATTGATGATAAGGTTTTTTCAGACAAATATTTAATTCATGAAATTAGTAAGGCAAAAAATGAATTTATAGATCCTATAGCGTTTGAAAAAAAATATTCAAAAGATTACAAAATGGAAAAAGTTACAAGCGTTTATAAGCTATATCAAGCCAAACTTAAAAATGATAATGCTGTGGATTTTGATGACATTATAAATAATACGATAGAAATATTTAAAAGATATCCAGAAGTGTTGGAACATTACCAAAATAAATTCCAATATGTACTTGTCGATGAATACCAAGATACAAATAAAGCACAAGATTTATTGATATCAATGCTTGCCGAAAAATCACAAAACGTATGTGTAGTTGGCGATGATCAACAAAGTATTTACAAGTTTAGAGGAGCAGACATTAGCAATATTTTAGGATTTGAAAAAAGATTCAAGAACACTAAGGTTGTTAAACTAGAACAAAATTATCGTTCAACCAAAGCAATTTTAAATGTTGCAAATGAAGTAATTAAGAACAATACAGGAAATGTAGAAAAAAATCTTTGGACCGAAAATGATGATGGTGAAAAGCCGGTGGTTTATCAAGGAAATAACGAATATGATGAAGCAAACTACGTTGTATCTGAGATAAAAAGGCAAAAAAGAGAAGAATATTACAAATACTCAGATTTTACCATATTATATAGAACGAATGCTCAATCTCGTGTTTTTGAAGAAATATTGATGCGAGAAGCAATTCCATATAAAGTTGTTGGCGGTCAAAAATTCTATGAAAGAAAAGAAATAAAAGATATAATTGCCTACTTAAGGGTTGTCTCAAACCCAAAAGATAATGTTAGTTTGAAAAGAATAATTAACGAACCAAAAAGAGGAATTGGAAAAACAAGTCTAGATAATATAGAAAAAGTTGCTACACAAAATAATATGGCAATGTTTAATATAATAGAAGATGTAGACAAATATGTGCAAACAAGAGCAAATGATGCACTTAAAGAATTTGCAAATTTCATTAAAAAGATGCAAAAAGAAGCAACCTCTATAGAAGAATTAACTCAAAACATCTTAAAAGAATCTGGATATATGAAAGCACTTGAGGATGAAGATACAGATGAGGCAAGATCGAGAATTGAAAACTTAGGAGAGTTTTTGAATGTAGTTATTGATTTTGAAAATGAAAATGCAGATAACACGCTTTCAGATTTTTTAGAAAATCTAGCCTTAGTTACAGATTTAGATCAAGTAGAAGAAAACGTAGACAATGTGCTTTTAATGACATTACATACAGCTAAAGGACTTGAATTTCCAGTTGTATTTATGGTTGGTATGGAAGAAGGTCTTTTTCCAAGTAACAAATCTATTGGTGAAGAAGCGGAATTAGAAGAGGAAAGAAGACTATGTTATGTTGGTATTACAAGAGCACAAAACATGCTTTATTTAACGTCTGCAAGATGTAGAACTGTGTTTGGAAGCACTTCATATAGTATGCCTTCTAGGTTTTTAACAGAAATTCCAAAAGAATTATATGAAGGAAATATAATTACATCTAATACAAATAGGTTCGATGATGATTTTTATGATGACAATAGAACATGGACTTATGGCACTCGTGAGAAAACATATTTAACCAAAGAATATGAAGTGGCAAACTCTTTTTCGGATAAGCCTATTAGGCAAACCGCCAAACCTTTTAGCTTTAATACTGCAGAAGAATTTTTGAAGAAAAAAGCAGCAACAAATGTGAATGATTTAAATGACTATAAAGTTGGTCAAAAAGTAGAACATAAAAAGTTTGGATTAGGCGTTATTACTAAAATTGAACCGGAAGATGATGATCTAAAAGTAGAAATTGAGTTTGAAAAAGCTGGAATGAAAAGACTGATGGCCAAATATGCCAATATAAAGATTGTAGAATAGCTTAATATTTCATATATGTTTCAAATATTGATAAATAAATTTAGTTTTAGTAGAATAATAATTGATAAATTTATACTTAGGAGGCATTATGAAAAGAATGTCAAGAAAAGGAATAACAATAGTTGAACTAGTTGTTGTTATCATAATTTTAATTTTATTGTCTATCATTGCGATTTTTAATACAAACAAAACGATGGTGTTATCTGAGGGAATGGCATACAAGCAAGAGTTTACTGCTTTGTATCAAGCGTTGGCTAATCTTCAAATGCAATATAACTTAGGTGATATAGAATATACAGAAGGAGAACATTATTATTCTTCTTTTGAAGACCCAGAAGACAATAATAATACTTGGTATACAGTGTATGGCCTAAATAATTATGATCAAGCGGGATATAGTGATAAGATAATTGAAAATTTAGGTTTAGATGAACTAAAAAGAAGCTATGAATTTAGGCTTTATGATAATAAAGCTGAAAAGGATGATATAGCAATTAGGTTCATGGGAAATGACTACGTTGAAATAGGTGGCTACAAAGTTAAAACCTACGAAGATATTGTTAATCTTATGAATAGTGGGGCGATTTAATGATGAATAGAGTAAAAAATAACAAAGGTATAACAATAATGATGCTCGTAATCACAGTAATTATTATGCTTATACTGGTTATGTTTGCAGTATATTATTCTAGAAATGCTGCGGTTGAAGCGAGAATAGCTGCTGCGTATACAAGCTTAAAAGAGGTTAAAGAAGCTTGCGAAAGAGCTATTATAGAAATAGAACTTGATCCTTCTACCTACGATGAGTATTATTTCTTCGGTAGAAATGTGCAAACAGATGGAAGCAATTTGGCAGAGATACAAGAAAAGTGCGGCGGAGTAACATTAAGTGAAAGATCTTATAAAATAAGCGATTCAACTGATGATGAGAACAAGAGAAGACTTGATAATCTTGAAATAAGTAAGATAAAAGATACATTTATAGTCGATTTAGAAAATAAGAAATATTACATTTTGGATGGCGTCAAAAAAGCTGACGGAAACAAAGTCTACGAATATAGAGAAATTCAGCTTTCATACGATATGCTTACTGCTACAAAATAAAAAGTCAAATATTATTGCAAATAAAAACCCCTGATGATATACTTTCTAAAAATATCATTTTGGGGGTTTTTGATTTATGCCGAGAACCAAATCTGTCACAAACACAAGTCAAACTGTGCTATTTGACAGAAGCCAACTTGCTTCAAAACTTGATGCTATTGGTATTGAAGAGAGAATTACATCAATTCTTGAAAGTCACGAAATTTTGGAATACTATGAGAAAATTCTTGTTAAAACAGTTCGGAAGAATTCAGAAGCGTTTAAAACAGAAAAATTTAGAAAGCAGTATGATAGGATTATTTCTAGAGATAGTTTAATGCTTAATTTACGGACTAATATAGAGACAAATCTTTTGTCGAATGCACTTTCTTTTTGGTTTAGATTAGATAAATCTATGGAAGAAATTATGGATCATATGCTTAATGAATTATTTGTTAAGAAAGTAATTGAACTTCTTGCAAGTGAGCTTGCAGATTTAGCATATGAACTTTTAGATCAAGAAGAGGACTTTTGTACTGCTAATCCAAAAACAGAATCTGATATGACAGAATTTCCGCAAGCAAATCCGTTTTTTACTTCAGCTACAAAGAAACCTGATGTATAATGAAAATGCGCCATTTATTGGCGCTTTTTTAATATTGTTTGACAAAGAAAATGACGTTATATATACTCTTTTATATAAGTAGCGGCGACCATTGGTCGCCAAATTAGTATATGTATTGATAAAGGGGAAAAGAAATGTCAGTAGAAACTGTTAGAAATGAAATTAAAAATTTGCTTGGAAAAGTTAATAGAGAAGGAATAGATAGGTTAATTGAATTTTTAGATAAAACTGATTTTTATACTGCGCCTGCAAGCACTAGATTTCATAATAATTTTGAAGGTGGACTTGCTGAGCATAGTTTGAATGTATATAGAGAATTAAAAGAATTAACAAATGGCGAATGGTCAGAAGAAACTTTAATAATAGTAGGATTGTTGCACGATATTTGCAAAGTAAATAACTATAAAGTTGAAATGAGAAATAAAAAAAATCCAGATACTGGAGTTTGGTTTCAAGAGCCATATTATACAACAGAAGATTTAATGCCACTTCGGACATGGAGAAAAATCAGTAATGCTTATTTCAGAATTTATAAAACTTACAAAAGAAGAATTATATTCAATAAGATGGCATATGGGAGGATATGAACCAAAAGAGAATTATAATTATATTTCTGCAGCATATTATAAATATCCACTTGCGGTATATACACATATGGCAGATATAAAAGCAACATACATAGATGAAGAAATAAAATAAATAAAAAGAAGCGATATAAAATCGCTTCTTTTTTATTTAGTCCTCTTTAACTTCCAAAATAGGAACTTCTCTAGACTTTTTCTTTTTCTTTGAATTTGAATCCGATTCAACCTTTAAAGTTGGAACGCTTTCTTTTTCTTCGCTTTTCTGCTTTTCGTCCAATTTTTTACTCTCCTTGGCTTTTTGTTCTTCTTCCGCTTTTTTCATTTCTTCGAGAATGCGTTTTCTTCGAATTGATCGCGGACCTTCAATTTGCTTATAGATATATTCACCAGGGACTTTGCTCTCGAAAATAGAAGAATAATTTCCGTCGGCATCATATTCCATTATGCCAGGTCTATAGTTTAGCATAAAGTCTCTATCCGCAGGAATCAAAAAGTGCTCAACAATACTATCTAAGCACCGTGCACCACGAGGAGAATTATATGCAGCATCTGCCATTCTTTCAAATACTGCGGGATCAATAAGTAATTCTTGACCTTTAACAGCAAGAGATTTGACAAAATGCTGAAGAGGAGATCCTTTTGCCAAAATAACATCAACCAAATTACTTCTAGAAAGTTTTCTAAATTCAACAACTTCAAAAACTCGTCCAACCAATTCATCTAAGAAACCAAAGTCAATAACATCTTGGTGAATATATGTGTCTGCTTGTGAATCATCAAACTCATTATATTCATCTTCATCATAACTTTGTGGAACAAAATTGGGATCTTCTTCATTTTCAATATGTCTAAATCCCATATTTTTTATTCCAGTTACTCTCTTTTTTCTAATTTTTTCGATACCTAAAAATCTACCCGTCATTAAAACAGTTAGGTGACTAGTGTCAAAGTAAGTATCATTACCGAGATCAATAACAGAGGGCTCTAAGAATTTTAAAAGTTCTTCTTGAACTGCAGTACCATTAATATCTCTGCCAGAAGTATTTGAAGGATTGGAACTTACTTTTTTATCGATTTCATCGATATAAAGAATACCTCTTTGAGCAAGATCCATATCTCCGCCAGCTTCGTCAATAAGTTTTCTAAGCATAACTTCAACATCCTTACCAACGAAACCACCAGAGGTCAAAGGCGTAGCATTGTATCTACAAAAAGGAAGTCCAAGAATTCTTGCAAAAGCTTGCAAAGTTGCAGTCTTGCCACAACCAGAAGGACCAACAACAACTACTGAAAACAGCCGTGTGCCAAGATCGTGATAATCATCCATCATGTTCTGATGAAGATTGTGATAAATAATATATGCAAGTTTATCTACAGCATCATCTTGTCCTATAATGTACTCTTTAACTTGCTTTGCATAGTAAGTATCTTTGTATGAAAGCGGTTTATATAGTTCTTGTAATTTCTTAAAAAATTCAAACTGCTTTTTAAAAGCTTCATCTGCCTTTTTATCTGCATCAGTCATAATGGGGCCTTTTGCAAAAGTATCTTTTAAGCTACCAGGAATAAGCCCTTTAGAATTATCCGAAGGGGTTCTAGCCATATAATAGCCTCCTTTGCTTAATAATAACAATATTTATAACAATGGAAAAATTATATAACCATAATACAAAAAAGACAATATTTAGTTGACAAAATATCAATAATTGATTATACTACTAATTGACTCTAAAAAAGCTATATATATCGCGGGGTGGAGCAGTTGGCAGCTCGTCGGGCTCATAACCCGAAGGTCGCAGGTTCGAGTCCTGCCCCCGCAACCAAAAGATTGATAAATCCTTACAGCCATAACGGTTGTAAGGATTTATTTTTTTGTTGTTTCCACCGAAAAAAGTCCGAGGGATGTCAAAGGGGTGTCAAACATAGGAAAAAGAGATAAATGAGGAAAAATAGATAAAGCCAGAATCAGGAATTAGAAAAAATTTTCTTGATTTTTTATTTTTGTTATTATAGTATGTAGGTAAACAAACCAACATACTAAAAGGAGGTGCAATTATTGAATCAGGTGGGAAAGTCCGAATTTGGAGAACTACTTGTAAGCCTTATAAAAGAAGCAAATATGTCTCAACGAACGTTTTATGAAGAACTTGGAATTACTAAGCCATATTTTTATGATATTCTCTCAGGAAGAGCCTGTCCTCCTCCGAATGATATGCAGTTTAAAATGGTAGAAATATTGAAACCTGATTTTAATGAATCAAAACAATTCTTTGAATTAGCAGGGAAATATAGAAACTCAATTCCTGCTGATATAGCTATTTTTCTCACGGAGGATGAACGAAATAATATTAGAAATAAAAATAGCTTTAAAAAAGTGTTAGGAGGTATTATTAATGGCAAAAAAAGAAATTAAAACGGATCTATGGGTAAACGACTTGTTAAAGGAAGCAAAAATATCATTAACTGCTCAAGGATGTAGTATAAAAGAAATTGACGAGGCATTAAAGACTGCTTCGAAAAATGGGAAAGGAAATGTTGGCTTCCCAGAGTACTGCGGAGTGGTAAAGGATTTTGTGATTGTAATTGAAGATAAAGCTAGTATAGATAAGCAAGAAAAATATAAAGAAGATGGTATTCTTGATACTTCAGTCAAAGCAATTCAAGACTATGCTTTAAACGGAGCATATTTTTATGCAAAGCATATATTGGAAAATACTAGATATAAGAAAGCACTTGCTTTTGGAATTAGTGGCAATGAAAAAAGACACATAATACAACCAATATACTTGGATGGAAGAGAATATTTTATAAAATTACCACAAGTTGAAAGTTTTATTTCATTTAATAAAGACAATATAGATGAATACTATATAAGACAAATTCTCAATGAGGATACTGATGAAGAAAAGACCACGCAGGAACTACTAAAGGATGCACAAGAATTACATGAATATTTGCGTAACTACGGTAACTTAAGAGATCAGGAAAAGCCACTAGTAGTAAGTGGAATATTATTGGCATTAAAAGAAATTGAACATGGTAATTTTTCAATTGATAGACTTACTGGCGATGAAACTAAAACAGATGGCAAAAAAATTATGGAAGCTATCGAGAGCAATTTGAAACGTTCCAATGTATCACCAGAAACGAAAAAAGATAAATTGGTCACTCAGTTTAAAATAATAGAAGATACTCCAAAACTTAATGAAATAGATGAATATTTAGGAAAAACGCCATTAAAATATTATACGGAGTTTTTATATGATAAACTATATAAATCTATTAAATATAATAATTCTTCAGAAGATTATTTAGGTAGATTCTATGGAGAATTTATGAGTTATTCTGGAGGAGATGGTCAAAGCTTAGGTATAGTATTAACTCCAAAACACATATGTGATTTATTTTCTGAATTGATTAATATTCAACCTAGCGATGTTGTTTTTGATCCTTGTTGTGGTACAGGTGGTTTTTTAATATCTGCAATGCATAGTATGTTGAAAAAAGCAAAAAATGATAGTCAAAAAGATAATATAAAGCAGAATCAACTACATGGAATAGAACTACAGCCATATATGTTTACAATAGCAACTACTAATATGATATTAAGAGGGGATGGAAAGAGTAATCTTGTGTGCGAAGATTTTCTAAAGAAAAATCCTAGCGAGTTGCAATTAAAAGGTGCTACGGTAGGAATGATGAATCCTCCATATTCTCAAGGAAAAAAATCACCAGAGCTATGCGAGTTGAGTTTTACAGAACATTTATTAAATTCTTTGACAAAAGGAGCAAGATGCATTGTTATTGTTCCTCAAAGTAGCATGACTGGTAAAAACAACTATGAAAAAATAATTAAGAAGAATATATTAAAATATCACACGTTAGAGGGAGTAATTACACTTAATAATGATACTTTTTATGGAGTTGGAACTAATCCTTGTATTGCAATATTTACAGCAGGAAAACCACATCCTAAAGATAAAATTTGTAAGTTTATTGACTTTTCTAATGATGGATATGAAGTTCAAAAACATATAGGATTGGTTGAAACAGATGTGGCAAAAGATAAAAAACAACATTTAATTGATGTGTGGAATGATAAAATAGAAGCACCAACCAAATTTTGTGTAAAAACAACTATAGAAGATACTGATGAATGGCTACATAGCTATTATTATTTCAATGATGAGATACCAGAAAAAGAAGATTTTGAGAAAACAATTGCTGACTATTTAACGTTTGAATTTGATATGATTACTCATAACAGAGGTTATCTTTTCAAAGGAGGCGAAGATAATGAATAATTTGGAAAATGTAAAATGGAAAGAATTTAAGATTAAAGAATTATTCAAAACTTTTAATGGAACAAATGGTCTTCAAGTGCCGACTGGAGCATATATAAACAAAAAGGAACTTCATAATAGTGATATTCCGAGAATTACTGTTAGAGATACTAATAATGGAGTGGATAGTTTTTCAAGTTCTAGAAGCAGAAATTATAAGCTATTTAATAATTTTATTAGTGTATCCTTTTTAGGAAGTGTATTCTATCATCCATATAAGGCATCTCTTGATATGAAAGTTCATTGCTTGCAATTAAAAGATAGAGAATTAAATAAATATTTAGCAAAATTTCTAATTATTTCTATCAAAAATAATATTAAAAATTCCTCATATGGCAATCAATTATCAAGTACCGATTTGCCACAAAAAATGATATTGTTGCCAGTAAATGCAAAAGGGAATCCAGATTATGCATATATGGAAAAGTATGTAAGGCAAATTGAAAAGGAAAAACTTAAAGAGTATTATGAATACATATCAAAAGAACTTAAAACCCTTGATTTACTAGGGGGGGGTAACGAATAGCTGTCTAAAATGGAAAGATGTTTTGCTAAAAGAATTATTCATCATAAAAAAAGGCAATCAAAACAATATGTCTAAAATGGTTAAAGGAAACATTCCTTTAGTATCTGCCAAAAAATTTGATAATGGGTACAAAGATTTTGTAAAGGATAATGGAAAAGAAGTGTATCCGCAAAACATTCTAACATTAAATAATGATGGTGATGGAGGAGCAGGTATTTCATACTATCAACCTTCAAAAATGATGTTGGATACACATGTTACAGCATTAATACCAAGATTTTCTAATGCTAATAAATATGTGTTATTATTCTTTTCTTGTTGTATTACGAAACAAAGAGAAAAATTTGGACATGGTTATTCTCTTAACAACGGAAGAATTAATAGTTTTAGAATTACATTACCAATAAAAGAAAATGGGGATATTTATTATGAATACATGGAAATGTTTGTAAAGATTTCAATCCAAAAAATGTATGAAAAATATTTTCAGTTTTTCAAGAATAATATGATAGGAGTTGATGATTAATGGATGAAAAATTGGATATGACAAAGGAGGAAATACTTCAAGAAGTAGATGAGTCAGAAATAATAAAAGATGATATTGAGGGGATGGACGATGAAGCCTTAGAACTTACTCAAAGCCAGAGAGAGTTGTATACTGACAAACCAGATCCATCAATAGAATCATTATATAATAAGTACACAAGAGGAAAACTTATACTTCAACCAGATTATCAGAGAAAATTTGTTATGAAATCTCAAGTTGCAAGTAGATTAATTGAATCTATATTATTAGATATACCACTTCCTACAGTATACTTGGCTGAAGAAGAAGATGGTTCTTGGAGTGTAATTGATGGTCAACAAAGACTAACAGCAATCATATCTTTTATAAATGGGAAATTTTTATATGATAATAAAGAATTTAAATTATCAGGCTTAAATGTTTTGACAGAATTAAATAGAAAAGCTTTTAAAGAACTGTCAACAGAACAGCAGGAAAAAATATTTAACACCGCTATTAGAGCTATCGTAATTTTAAAGAAATCAGATGATGATATTAAGTTCGAAATATTTGAAAGATTAAATACAGGCTCTACTCCACTTAATGAAGATGAAATTAGAAATACCATTTATCGTGGAAAATACATGAATCTTTTGAATGAATTGGAAGAAAACGATACCTTTGATAATATTGTAGATAAAGCTAATTTCAAAAAGAGAATGTTATACAAAGGAATGATATTAAGGTTTTTTGCTTTCTATGATAAATCACACGAGGGATATAAACCAAGCATGAAGCAATTTTGCAATAAGCATTTGAAAAGATTCAGAAATATGGATGATGAACAAATTGAGGAATACAGAAAAGCGTTTAAAGATACAATAGACATCGTTAATATGGTTTTTGGAAAGAATGCATTTAGAAGAATGGTTAAAGATGAAAAAAGCAATAATTATAAATGGATTAGTACTAGAATTAATATGGCTTTGTATGATATTCAGATGTATGGATTTACTAAATATAAGAAAGAGCAAATAACACCTTATATGGATCAAATAAGGGATGCTATGTACGATTTGATGACTACAAATCAAGATTTTATTGATGCAATTGAAATGAGAACTAGTAGCACTGATATGGTAACCAGACGTTTTAGAATGTGGTTAGACAAGCTAAAAGAAATAGTTGATACACCAGCTAATAATCCAAGAATCTTTCCTAGAGAAATAAAAGAAAAACTATATGCAGAAGATCCTACTTGTAAATTATGTGGTCAAAAGATCTTGAGTATTGACGATGCACAGGTAGACCATATATTGCCGTTTTCAAAAGGTGGGCAAACCGTATTGGAAAATGCTCAACTTGCTCATAGATATTGTAATCAGCATAAAAGCAATAATGAATAAAAAAAGATTGCTAAATACTTAACTTTTTGGACGGTCGTATTTAGCAATCAAACCACAAAAACAAAAGAAGCGTTTGCAAATGAAAAAATATATTTTTACAAATAGATTTTTTCTTTGCCGTTACACTTTGCTTTTATAGTATAGCACATAATCAATATATCAAATAGTTTGTTAAAATGCAACTGTAAAATAATGTAAAAGGGCATCACACGATGCCCTTTATTTTATCCATTGCCTCCCTCTTCACTTCTGGAAGTACATGAGAATAAATATCCATAGTAACACTTACATTTGTATGCCCCAGAAGTTCTTGAGCAACCTTAGGAGCTACATTAGATTCCAAAATACGAGTAGCAAATGTGTGCCTTAAACCATGAAACTTGATGTAAGGAACACCGATACTTGCCAAATAATTTTTATACAATACTCTAACTTTTGATTCATCCCAATAGTGACCTGCAGAATTAAGAAAAACCATATTGGGAATAATATCAGGATCATTGATAAATGATCGTTGTGCCAATTTATATCTAGCAAGCAAATTGGCGGTGGCATCATTAATAGGTATGTCACGTCTACTCTTTGGAGTTTTAAGAGAGCCAAGGGTAAGAAAATTTCTAACAATCGTTTTGCCATCTTCGGAAAACTCTTTATCTTTTTTCAAACCATTGCGAATATGAATAACTTTATTCTCCAGATCCACATCCTCCCAAGAAAGCCCAAGCAATTCTCCAAATCTTGCACCAGTACCAATACCAGTACGAATAAGAACACCGAAGCGGAGAAAAAGGAAGATTATCAATTATCTTCTTTTGCTGTTCTCTAGTAAATACAGCTACCTCTTCTCTATGCTCCCTCACTCCCTTATTTAATTTGTAAGCAAAATTTGTAGCAATTAAACCATCATCCACAGCCACCTGCAATGATTGATTAAATACAGAATGAATATGTTTCATACTTTCATAAGCAACACCTTTTTTCATGATGTTGTTGTAAATGTTTTGGAGCTTGGAACGATTAATATCTTTAAGTTTTAATTTTGTTATTTCAGGCTCTATATGATTATGTATCAAAGAAATATAGCGAGCATAAGTATTGTCCGAAACAGATTTCCTTTTGTAAATATTCATCCAATTCCAGATCCACTCTTCGAGAGTGATACTCTTTGCATCTACGAAAGTATTATTCTTAATATTATTTTGATTTTCTAAAAGCCAATCCAGAACAACCTGCTTGTCTTTATTTTTCTTGGAGATAAACTTCCTCCTGCCATCAGGTTGGAATCCAACTTGAATTTGTCCTCTCCAAAGACCTGTGCTTGTTTGATAAATACTACCTTCACGATGACCACGATGGAAATCCTTTTTCTTTGGTACAGATGACTTTGTACGAGCCATAAAAAGACCACTTCCTTTCAAAATATAAACGAATGTTCTACATAGACCTTTAAAATATGCAATGCCTTAAGAAAAGCATTGCTATGCAGGTAAAAGACCATATACAAGTAAAGCATCATGAACAATACTAGGAGTAACTCCAAATTCGTCAGCCATCGCTAAAAGGTCTATATATTCATATTCTTTTATCCATTTAATAATATTTTCTTTTCCAATAGTTCTGTCAGCCAAAAGTTTCTTGGCTCTTCTTTCGTTTTTATCTCTGATAATTCTATCCAACAAAGAGTTAGAATCAACATTAGATTGGACAATGCCAACATCATAATGAGCTTTCTCCTCCATGAGGATGCAGTACTCTTCTCGTTCAGAAGAAATATCTTTATAGTTAATCCCTATATGAAACTTCCCAGATTTAGGAGAAACCATGGAAATAGATTTGACTTCTTCTAAATACGGACAATTCATAACACATATATTTTCACTTTTAAACTTATCATACAAATTACATATTTTAGAACTTACATCTTTAGTCATAACATAAATCCTCCAAAAATATATAAAATCTATTCTTCATCATTTAGTTCTCTTGCCATGACATCGGCAATAAAATTCTTGATATCTTTCTGAGCTCCCTTTGAAAGTTTGCCAAAATCTTTGGTAGAAAGATTACTAAAGCAAGCAACCTGATATAAAGGATCTCTGACATTTGTTTTTCCAAGTAGATAATCTACAGGAACTCCAAAGAAACCAGAATATTTCATAAGAACATTAAGATCAGGAGTTCTTTTACCAGTCTCATACATGGAAATCGCACTACGAGAAAAGCCAATATACTTGCTCAATTCTTCCATAGAAACATTTCTTTCTTTTCGTAGTAGCTTCACACGATTAGCGAATATTTGAAGAGCTTCTTCATCAATATTTAATGACTTAATCATATTATCACCCTTTCGAGAAATATATTACCACGCATTGTGGAAATTGTCAACGGTAAAGTGCAAAAAATATGCGTTTGTTTCAATGCCCAAACTCTACTTTTCAAAAAGCCTTGTATATTGCCACGGAACGTGGTAATATTAAAAAGAACTAAAGAAAAGAGGTGAAAACATGAAAAAAATATCGTTAAGAGAATATCGTGAAAGTATTCATTTAAGCCAGACAGAGCTAGGAAAATTGGTTCGGAGTCAACTGGAGAAGCATTTCAGCATACGAGAATCGGAACTCGAACACCATCCACAAAAGTGACTAGAAAATTATGCAAAATATTCAAAATCAAAATTGAAGAATTGTTCCCAGAAGAGGAATAATTTTTTTGAAAACTATTGCCACGCTTCGTGGTAAAAAGGAGATGATAATTTTGGATGAAGTTTGGGATGAATTACCTATGTACATAGGATACAAAGAAATCATGAAACTTGGCTTTTCGCAAGCCACAATTTACAGATGGTTCAATGCAAAAGACTTTCCACCAATGATAAGAAAAGGCGGAATGAGAGTCAACAAATTAAAATTCAAAAAATGGCTCGAAAAAAATGAGGAGGTCTGCCATGAATATTAAAAAGATAATAACAATTGGAATCATTATTCTATTTCTTTTTGTAATCATGATAATAAAAGAAAGAATGTCTCCTCCAGAAACATATCACATAGAAACATATATAGTTCAGGATGGAGATACAGCATGGACAATAGCAAGCATGAATAACACTGCCAATAAAGATGTCCGTGAACTAATTTATTACATGGAACAGGATACTGGAATCAATGCAGGATATCTGCAAATAGGACAAGAGGTAAAAATAAGGATATATGAAAATAAAAAATCTGATGTAAATGCGGTAACATCTACACCAGATAGTCGAATTGATAAAGGAACGTAAACAAACCAAAATCAACTCAAAATAGAAATTGAAAAGCACAATTTCATATATCATTATACCCTTGAAACTAGAAAAAGTAAATAGAAAGGGTTGATGGAATGAGTACAGAAAAGAAATTCTTTTGGTTAAAACTAAAGGAAAACTTCTTTGATGATAAACAAATAAAGTATCTGCGTTCTCTTCCAGATGGAGATAAGGTAGTTATTACATACTTAAAAATGCAACTAAAAAGCCTAAAGACAGATGGAATACTTAAATACGATAAACTACTTCCAACTTGTGAAGAGGAACTAGCACTAATGCTAGATGAAGATATCAATATAGTTAAATTGACAATACAAGCACTACTTCAATTAAATTCAATTGAAATATTAGAAGATAACACAATCTTTATGATAGCCACGCAGGAACTCATTGGAAAAGAGGGTTCTTCCGCAGAAAGAATGCGTCAATTAAGAAAAAAACAAAAACAACTTTTGTCACAATGTGACAAGAATGTTCAACTTTGTTCAAACAGAGTCGCACTTCATTCACCAGAGTCAGAGATAGAGTCAGAGTCAGATCAAGAGAAAGAAAAAGAGATAGAGAAAAAGTCAGAAAAAGAGTCAGAAAGAGAAATCACAATCAACGATATCATGAATGCTTATGAACAAAATATTGGAAAAATGGAAATGCCAATATTCACAGAGATGACTTTAATGCTTCAGCAACATCAAATAACCAAAGAAGATTTATACAATGCAATTATAAAAGCAGGAAAGTTCGGAGGTAAGACTTGGAAATATGTCTGCACCGTACTCGTTAATAGAAACGAATGATGGAGGTAATGAAATGGAAAATACACATTGCTTTGCGTATATAAACGAACACAGTTGCAATGCACTAAACGAAAAGAAATGCTACAACTGTCCTTTTTATAAATCAAAAATGCAATATGATAGAGAAATGCAATCAGCCATGAAGTTATGCAGAGAAAAAGGAATAACAAAATACAATGGCTTCTTCAGGTATTATAAATTGAAAAAACTATTAGCTTTGAGAGGGGATGATAAAAATGAATCAGCTAATGATATTTCAAAATAAAGACTTTGGAGAGGTACGAACCATAGAAGAAAATAAAACACCTTATGTGTGCCTCGTAGATGTATGTAAGATATTAGACTTAACAAATCCATCACAGGTCAGGACTAGACTAAAGGATGATGGGGTAATTATTAGTGAGATAATAGATAATTATGGCAGAAAACAAAATGCAACTTTCATAAATGAGAATAACTTATACAAAGTAATATTCCAAAGCAGGAAACCAGAAGCGGAAAAATTCACAGAATGGGTTACAACAGAAGTGCTACCTACTATCAGGAAAACTGGAATGTATGCCACATCAGATTTATTAGACAATCCTGACTTGGCAATAGAAACATTTAAACAATTAAAAGCAGAGAGAGAAAAAAGAAAGTTACTTGAATCACACATTGAGGATCAGAAACCGAAAGTATTATTTGCTGATACAGTAGAAACATCATCCTCCACTATTCTTGTTGGAGATTTAGCAAAAATAATAAAACAAGCAGGATACGATATCGGACAGAAAAGATTATTCAGTTGGTTACGAGAAAATGGATACTTAATGAAACATGGAGATAGTTATAATATGCCCACACAAAAATCAATGGACTTAAAACTATTTGAAATTCAAGAAAGAAGTATCATATCACCACACGGAAATCCAAAGATAATAAAAACAACTAAAGTAACAGGAAAAGGACAAATATACTTCTTGAACAAACTTGTTGAATCCAGAGGTGTTGCTGATGGAATTTAATGAAGCAAAAAAGGAACTTCAAAGCTATCAATCAATGGAACGAACAATCAATCAATTGGAATCATGGATAGAAGATAAAAAACAAAGCACAAACAAATTAACATCCACACTTTCTTCTGAACCAAGAGGATCACCAAAGCACCAAGATGGAATGGCGGAAAACCTAATTAAAGTATTAGACATAGAAGCGGAAACACAGGAACGAATAAAAGAAATGAAAGAAAAACAAAGATATATCCTCAACAAAGTGTTAAAAATAGAACAGCCATATCAAAATGTGCTGTTCAGCATTTACATTGTTGGGAATACTGTGGATGAAGCTTCAGAAATAGTTGGATACTGCAGGACACAGACTTATAAGAAGAGGGATATAGGAATCGAATTGTATTCTGAAATATAAAAACCTATGGAAAAAAATACCAAGTTATGATAAAGTGTACTCATTAGAGGAGGTTTTTTTTATGGCTAATTGTAATGTGTGTGGCGAGAAACTACCGTTTATCGGCGGTATAAAAGTTAGTGATGGTGTTATATGTGGAAGTTGTTCAAATTTAAGTGGCTCTTATCAAACGGAAACAATTCAAAACTTAAAAACCTTATATAATAAAAATGAGCAATTAAAACGCATATTTAATGAAACTCAATGTTTAAAAAGTTTTATGGGAGATTCAATATCTATAGACAGTAACAATAGATTATTCTGTATTCCACCTAGAAGAAAAGGGTTCAACTGCATAATACATTCTCTTGATGATATTACAGGGTATGAGAAACAAGTATATAATACTGTAACAGAAACAAAAACAAAAGGAGGTATTACAAGAGCTGTAGTAGGAACTGCAATAGCAGGTCCTCTTGGAGGTATAGTTGGTGCATCCACTGCAAAACAAGTTTCTAACACAAAAGAGCAATTTCTATTTTATATAGTACTCAATGAGGATGGTAACGTTAGAAAATTATTTATTGATAATCCACCAATAGGATTGTCAGAATTTATAGACAGAACCGTTCTCGAAAACCAATCAAGAAGAAATAGTTCAGCACCAACGAACGACAATACGAATAGAGCAGATTCGTTTGAAGAAATAAAGAAATTTAAGGAATTGCTTGATATGAGTGTTATTTCTCAAGATGAATTTGATGCCAAGAAAAAAGAATTACTTAATTTATAGGAGGTAAATATGTCACAAGCTGATGACTTATTAAAGTTGAAAGAGTTACTGGATTCGGGAGTTCTAACCCAAGATGAGTTTAATAAAAAGAAAGCGGAAATAATGGGCGTAAAATCTAGTAACAAAACAAATAGTAATGATTATTCTACATCTACAAATGAATCAAACTATAATGCACAGAAGAAAAGCGGTAATATTGCATGGGTGGTTGTACTTGTATTTTCGCTGTTAGGAGTAATAGGTTCTATTAGTTCAAACTTTAACACAAACAATTCTACAACACTAAATTCAAAACCTGTTTCAATTGATTCGAGTACATTAGATACAACACAAAATGGCAGTGCTTTTGTGAAAGGAACTAACGGAAAAGATTTCTTTCAAAATGTATTATGTGCAAATACAAAATGTAGTTATAGAGAACCTATGGAGTTAAAAGCAAATAACATTATTCCTTATGATACTCTAACTTACAATGGCGGAAATGATAAATATTCATTTGAAGTGACAACAAATAAAGCAAATGAGATTGGAAACATTCAATTGTTTTTCTATAATTATGGTAAGGAAGATTCTACTAATTATTTTATGGCATCGACTAGATTAGATTATGCTACAAAAGATGTTGCAAAATTAACAGATTTTATAACAAATAACATTGGAAAAGATGAGAAAATAGAAATAGGAGATTTCACATTTCATTTTTACAAAGGAATATCAAACAATGTAGTTATACTTGATATATACACAAAAGAGTATGCTAAATATAATGGCAATATATAAATAAAAAGAACCTGCAGAATTAACTGCAGGCTCTTTATTATTTGTCAGGATCAATAACAACATCTTCTTTATCAGGTGCGGAAATTGTAATAGAAACATTAAATTGATTAGCATAATTGTGGAGATTATCCAAGAAAGAAATAAATTTGAAATCATAACCACAGGCTAAAATTGCTTCTTCAGTTCCACATCTAGGACAAATCTCTGTTTTGTTATCCTTACGAGAAATAGCAGGATACTCAACATAGTATTCTCCACATCTAGGACATTTCTTGTAATCAACCTTTCTCATTGGAAGTCCAGAATACCTTGCATAATTAAATCCAGAGGTCTGAACAATGATACCAGAGAAATCTGACTTGCCTATTTCCTTAACAATAATAATACCATCTCGATTCTCCAAGAAAGGTCTTTCAGCTAGTAAATCATTCTTAAAATCCTCAAATTCTTTATGAGATAATTCAACCACGGAACTAATAGAAAACTCTTCAGGATGAGTGTGGAACTTCGTAACCATCATCTTTTGTGAAGCAAGTAGATCATCATAATCCATAGCCTTGCGAACCATAATAGTAACAACCTTTTTCATATAAACCACTCCTTTCACGGTTTTGTGTATTGTAGCTTGGAAATCCTTTATTTTCAAGTCTTTTCAAGCTTTTATATCACTTTCTTTCATCCATAATAAACCAGAAAAATTAAAGAAAAAAGAGCCGAAAAACAAGAGTGAACAAAAGTGTATTGAAGTGTACTTTGACAATATGCTAGAGTTATAATAGCGAAAAACCAGAGGGAAACAGGAACAGATCCTGCTTCCCTATTTTTGTGCCAGAAAGGAGAAAGCAAAATGAAAGTACAAGCCTTAATCAACTTTAAAGACCGTTTAACAGGAAAAGAAATCCCAAGCGGAAAAGTAATCGATATACAGGATGAAAATCGATTAAAAGAGCTTTTAGGAGAAAATAAGGACAATATTGTAGCGGTCAAAATCCTAGAAGAGGAAAACACAGATCCAGAAGAAACAAAGAATCCAGAAGCAGAAACAACAGAAGAAACAAAAACAGAATCAGAAAATAAACCACGCACGGTTAATCAAAAAGGCAACAAAAAGAATGCAAAGAAGTAATAAGGATGTCGAAAGGTTTTATAAGTCCAAGGAATGGAGAAAGACCAGAGAAAGTTACATAGCTTTCAGAAATGGCAAATGTGAAAGATGCCCATCTGCTGGAGTAATCGTACACCATAAACAGTACATCACTAGCCAGAATGTACATGATCCAGAGATAACATTAAACTTCAAAAACCTTGAACTTCTCTGCAGGAAATGTCATAACAAGGAACACTTTAAAGATGAAATAGATTACGAGTTCGATGAAGAGGGAAACCTAATAAGTCCCCCCCAGTCGAACTTTTATTTTTGACCTTGGGTGACCGATGAGAGGGCATTCGAATAATAAAAATGCGATTTTTGAAAAAGGGGTGTATTTTTTTGAAAAATAAAATCCGTGAACTGGAAAAAGAAATCCGTAAAACACGCAGTCCATATAGGAAAAGAGATTTATATAGACATTTAAAAAGACTCTTAAAAGCAGAAAATTATGGTACAAAAATTAGCAAAAAATTGCAAAATAAATCAAAAATTTGCAAAAAAAATCAAAAAATAACAAATTGATAAAACGAGGTGCAAAATGCAAATAGTAAATAAAAAAATTGATGAACTAATTCCTTACGAAAATAATCCAAGGAATAATGATGATGCAGTAGAATTTGTTGCAAACTCAATAAAAGAGTTTGGATTTAAAGTTCCAATCATCATAGATAAAAACAATGTGATAGTTGCAGGACACACCAGATACAAAGCAAGTCAAAAACTAAAATTAGAAACTGTGCCATGCGTAGTTGCTGATGACTTAACAGAGGAACAAATAAAAGCATTCAGACTAGCAGATAATAAGACAGCTGAAATTGCAACATGGGATTATGATTTGTTAGAAAAAGAACTAGCTGACCTTGTGGACTTCGATATGTCGGATTTTGGATTTGATATCTTTGAAGAGGAAACAACTGTAGAAGATGTCGATGAGGATAACTACAATGCAGATGAACAATATCCAGATGAACCAAAAACAAAACTTGGAGATATGTACAGACTAGGAAAACATATCCTACTTTGTGGAGATAGCACAGACAAAAATTCAGTAAGGAAATTAGTCCAAGGAAATCAAATGGACTTATTCC
This sequence comes from Clostridia bacterium, assembly GCA_017518295.1. Lineage (GTDB taxonomy): Bacteria > Bacillota > Clostridia > TANB77 > UBA1234 > RGIG6105. The sequence goes on along the minus strand of JAFWVJ010000017.1, from coordinate 139,171 downwards.
TTACTGATCCCCCTTACAATGTTGATGTAGAAAATTCAGATGGATTAAAAATAAAAAATGACAATATGGACAGCGATAGCTTCAGGAACTTCTTATCCAGAGCATTTGATTGTGCTAATGAAGTCATGAAAGCAGGCTGTCCTTTTTATATCTGGCATGGAGAATCAGAGGGATATAACTTCAGAGGTGCGTGCCATGATGTAGGATGGCAAATAAGACAAACACTAATCTGGAATAAGAACTCCATTGTACTTGGTAGACAGGACTATCAATGGAAACACGAGCCATGCCTTTATGGATGGAAAGAGGGTGCTGGACATTACTTCATAGATGACAGAACACTAGCAACTGTCATTGAAGATAAAGTAGATATAGATAGCATGAAGAAAGAGGAACTAAAAGACTTACTTCGTGCAATCTTTGAAGATAAGATACCAACTACTGTTATCAATGAAGATAAGCCAACCAGAAACAAAGAACATCCTACAATGAAACCAATAAAACTGATGGCAAGATTAATCCAGAATAGCTCTAGGAAAAATGAAAAGGTACTAGACTTATTCGGTGGATCAGGCTCGACATTAATTGCTTGTGAGCAATTAGATAGAGTTTGTTACATGATGGAATTAGATCCTGCTTACTGTGATGTCATCATAGACAGATGGGAAAAGCTAACAGGAAACAAAGCAGAAAAAATAGAATAAAGGATGATAGCCTATGAAGAAAGGAATGAAGCATGAATTAGATGGCGTTCTAAATATGACCGTACCAGATAAAGTTGCAGAACAGCTTCGAAAGTTTGGTATCAAAGATGAAGATATGAATAACGAAACTGCAATAGCGGTTGCACTCTATCAGCAAGCGGTCAAAGGAAATGTAAATGCAATTAACACTATCAGTAAAATGACAGATGATCCAGAGCAATTGAAACTGGAAAATAAAAAGAAAAGAAGCCGTGCAAGGTTTGTCAAACTTGAGGTTGAAAGAATTTCAAATTTATTTGAATCTATGTCACCAGAAAGAAAGGAACTTGCAAGACCGTTAATTGAAAATGCCTCTTTCCTATCAGTAACATTAGAGGAACTTCGTGAAGAGATAACCAATAATGGCATAAAAGAAAAATATCAAAACGGAAACAATCAGCTAGGCTTCAAAGATAGTGTTGAAACTAGAACATACAATGCAATGCTTCGAACTTATATGTCAATCATTAAGCAGTTATCAGATATGCTTCCAAGTGGAAATGAAAATGAAGAGGATGATTTCGATAGGTTTTGTGATGATGAATAATGACATATATCGAGGAATATTATAACCAGATAAAAACTGGAAAAGTAATTGTGAGTCATAAAGTGGAAGTTGTATATAAAAAACTTCTACATGACTTAAAGAAACCTCAAGTAATAAAAACATATAACGAAACAACAGAAAAAATAGAAAAACACACATACATCTTCGATGAGAAAAAAGCACATAAGCCAATAGAGTTCATTGAAAAGTTCTGTAGACATTCAAAAGGAAAATGGGCAAACAAACCAATCGTACTTGAACTGTGGCAGAAAGCATTAGTTGAAGCAATGTATGGATTTATAGATAAAGAAACAAAACTTCGAAAATACAGAAAAGTAGTTTTATTTGTTGGCAGAAAAAATGGAAAATCGACACTCGCCTCTGCTCTAGCCTTGTATCATTTAACAGCTGATGGAGAGGGCGGTGCTGAATGTTATTCTGTCGCAGTAAAAAAGGATCAGGCAAAAATAGTCTGGGAAGAATCAAAGAAAATGATAAAGAAAAGTCCACTCCTAAAGAAGCGAGTCAAAACTTTAGTGAATGGACTTTTTTATGATAGCAAGGATGCTTCGTATAAAGCACTAGCTTCTTCTTCAGATAGCCTAGATGGACTAAACGCATCATTCGTATCAGCAGATGAAACACACGCATGGAAAGATAAAAACTTAATGGATGTAATGTATGACTCAATGTCTGCTAGAGAGCAACCAATGTTATTTGAAACATCCACAATGGGAAATATCCGTGAGAGTGTTTTTGATAACGAATACGAATACATAGAAAATGTAATTGCAGGATACGAGGGAATTGAGGGTGGAATTGAAGATAACACTTTACTCCCTATCATTTATGAATTAGATAAAAAAGAATATTGGACAGATGAGAAAAAATGGTATCAAGCAAATCCATCACTTGGAAATATTAAGAAACTAGATGAAATCAGGAACAAAGTAAAAAGAGCCAGAAACAATCCAACAGAAGTATCAAACTTGCTTTGTAAAGATTTCAACATAAGAGTAACTTCAGAGGAAAAATGGCTTACATTTGAAACAGCAAATAATGAGGATACATATAACATAGATGACCTACAAGACACATATGCCATCGGAGGTGCTGACCTATCTTCTACTACCGACTTAACTTGTGCAACATTAATTGTAATAAAACATGGAACAACATTTGTACTTCAGCAATACTTCATAGCAAATGCAAAACTAGAAGAAAAAATAAAAGAAGATAAAATTCCTTACGATGTGTGGAACAAACGAGGACTTGTAACACTCTGTGATGGTGCAAAAGTGAATTACTCTGATGTCACAGCATGGTTTGTAAAGATGCATAATGAATACCAGATAAATGCTTTGTGGGTTGGATATGATCCATGGAATGCACAATACTGGGTTGAGGAAATGCAGGACACAGGCTTCACAATGATAGAAGTCCGTCAAGGATTTAAAACATTATCAAATCCAATGAAACAACTGGAAGCTGACTTGATTGAAAAGAAAGTAAATTACAATAACAATCCTGTACTTAAGTGGTGCTTAACCAATACTGCTGTGAAGAGGGATGAAAACGATAACATCCGACCAGTAAAAGGAAAACAACAAAGAGCCAGAATTGATGGAAGTGTTTCACTTCTAATTGCTTACTGCATACTCGCAGAAAAATATACAGATTACATGAATTTGATGGGAGAATAACCGTGAAAAAAGAAAAACGAAGTTTATTCAATTTGATATTTGGAAACAAACAGGATAAGCAGAAAGCACAAAATACATACCTGAAAATGCTGAACTCCTACACTCCAATTTATACAACTGTAGGAAAAAATTATTCAGACTATTACTTAATAAAAACTTGCATAAATACGATAGCCACACATGGTGCGAAAATGCTTCCAAAACACATTAAGAATACAAAGGGTAATGTTATACCATTTGATGGAGAAATTAATTATTTGCTATCAAAGAAACCGAATCCGTGGATGAATACATATGACTTCTTGTACAAGATCATAACGATACTTTATAAATACAATAACGCATTTGTATTTATTCATAAAGATAACACAGGAATGATAACAGGCTTCTATCCAATAGAAGCAGGTGCATATGAATTGTGGCAAGATGAGAAAAACGAAATATATTTGGATTTCAAATTTATAAATGGACAGGAATACATATTGCCATATAAAGAAATAATTCATCTTCGTAGATTTTATGATAGCCATGAATTATATGGAGATCCCAATGACTCATTAAAAGCACCTATAGAAGTAGCTAATACTGCCATGCAAGGAATAGACAATGCAATCAAAACAAGTTCATATCTTCGTGGAATATTAAAGTTCACACAAAATATGCTGAAGCAATCAGACCTTGTAAAATTCAAAGATAATTTTGTAAAGGACTTCATGAATATAGAAAACGAAAGTGGAATCGCAGTTCTTGATCAGAGGGCAGAGTTCCAAGAGGTAAATACAAGTCCAGTAACATTAACCAAAGAACAACTAGCCTATACCAAAGAAAACATATACAACTACTTCAATATCAATGAGGATATCATAAGAGGAAAATTCACAGATGATGAATGGAATGCTTACTTCGAATCGGTCATTGAGCCATTATCAATTCAATTATCTTTAGAATTTACAAATAAGATATTCACAAAAGAAGCAGTACAAGATGGACACAAAATAATCTTCAGCGTGGATAGAATCCAATATGCAAAAACAACCACAAAGATACAAATGCTAAAAGAACTTGCAATACTTGGATTATACACAGTTGATGAAGCAAGAGCCATCATGGATATGTCACCTATTGGTGGAGATGAGGGTTCAAAAAGAATACAAACACTAAATGTAATCAATACAGATATAGCTGATCAGTATCAAAGCGGAAAGAATGAGGTGGATACAGATGACAAAGAATAAAAAAGAAATAAGACTTCTAGAAGTAAGAGCCACAGAAAATGAGGATATGACAATCGAGGGTTATGCTGTTGTATTTGAGTCACCTGCTACACATGGATGGACAGAGATAATTGATAAGAAAGCCTTTGATGATTGCGACATGGATGATGTCTGCATGAAGTACAACCATGAAGATAACTTCCTTCTTTTGGCAAGAACCAGAAACAAAAGTCTGGAACTTACCGTAGATAAAAAAGGATTAAAAATAAAAGCACATCTAATTGATACAACCTCAAACAGAGATATCTATAAATCAGTACAAGCAGGACTTCTAGATAAGATGAGTTTCTGTTTCACAGTTGCTGAAGATGAATGGGATTATGAGGAAAACACCAGAAGAATAATCAGAATAGATAAACTATACGATGTATCAGTTGTAGATGTTCCTTTCTATGACACCACAGAAGTATTTGCCAGAAGCCTTGAAGAATATCAAAAAGACAAAGAACAATATGAAAAGCTAAGATTTGAGAAGAAAAAACTTGAATTATTATGCATTTTATAATAAATTATTACTGAAATGAAAAGGAGGAATAATATGAAAAAGTATTTTGCTGTAATAGTATGTATTTTGTTATGTACTATAATTTTAACTGGATGTGGAGAAAAACCTTATAGAGAACAAGAGATTACATCAAAAAACTACACCACTATTTTTAGAGTCGAAAATGATTTAACAGAAGAAGAAAAAGAATGTGTTAATTTAGCAACAATGCAATATGCTTTTACACCTGATGGAATGTTTGGAAAGACAATTAACGATATCATTGAAGAGGGTAAGATAATAAAAGCAGATAAAGAAAAGAAAGAAGAAGAAAGAAAACAAGCTGAAAATTTACCTGAAAACAAATTTGTAACAATTCAAAATGAATTTGTAACTGAAATATGGAATGAATTATTTGTAAATATAAGTTCATATATATATGATGGTACTGATTGCATGGGCAGAGAGTTTGATTTAGAACGTGCAATGAAGAAAGCTGAAAAAGCAATGGAACATAGAGATGAATATAACGAATATGTGAAAGCATTAGATGATTCTAAATATGCTGATTTAAAAGAGGCATGGAATAATTTATTAAATGAAATTGATACATTATATGCACAAATAAAGGACAATCCTCCAAAAGCTTCTGATAGTTCATATGATTATAGCACAACTAAACTAAGCAATTACATGGATGATTTAGATGATGCATTAGATGACTTAAAATAATAAAGTTTAATATTAAAGGAGTTAGAATTTTATAATTCTAGCTCTTTTTTTATATCTTGTTGGTGGTAGAACTAACAAATGCGGTGGTAGAACTGCTAAAAATTTAAGAAAGTGAGGATCACAAAATGACACTTAAAGAATTAAGAGAAAAGAAATTGGACTTAAAAAAGAAGATTCAGGAAGCCAGAACAGAGGGTGACCTTGAAATCATCAAAGAAGAGTTGTTAGCTTTGCAAAAAGCTGAAGAAATCCTCCAAGAACAAATCGATTCAGAATCAGAAAATGAAGATACAACCGATGAAGAAAACAAAGATGAAGAATCAGATGAGGATGAAGAGGAAAATCCTGCAGATGAAGAAAATGAAGAAGAACTTGTTGATGAAAGAAGTTTAATCAAAAAGACCACCACTCCTATTCCTGCAGAAAAAAGAAACATGAATGATATCAAAATATTAAAGAAAGTTGAGGAAAACAATATGGATGAGATGAATATTTTAGCAAGTGCAGAATATAGAAGTGCGTTCCTAAAAAGATTACAAGGAAAAGCACTAAATGAAGCTGAAAAAAGAGCAATGACCACAGCAGTAGAAAGTGTTGGTGCAGGAATACCAACTACATTACTAAATAAAATTGAGGAAAAGTTAAGACAAACTTCTGCTCTATTTAATGAAGTTGAAGTATTAAACCTACCACGGATACTTAAGTATACCAAAGGAAAATGTAACAAACGATGCTTCGTGGGTTGAGGAAAATGTTGCTTCTACAGATGTAGATGACACACTATCTGCAATCAACTTTGGTGCATTCAAACTTATTAGAACAATATCAATCACAGCAGAAGTTGAAGCAATGACAATCGATGCATTCGAAAGTTATATCGTATCAAAGCTAACAGATAAGATGGCAATCGCAATCGAGAATGCAATCCTAAATGGTACTGGAAATGGTCAACCAAAAGGAATCCTAACTGAAACAGGAATCACAAAAGTACAATATGCAAAAGATACCACACCAACATATGCTGACCTTTGCAAAATGATGGCAAGTCTAAAGTCTGGATATAAACCAAATGCAAAATTCGTTATGAGTTCAAAAATGCTATGGGAAACAATTGCCACAATCGTGCTTGGAAATCAACTTGTATTTTTACCAGATCCAACTGGAGAATTTGCAGGCAGAATCTTTGGTAAGCCTGTAATTGAGGATGATTACATAGCAGATAACAAAATCTTACTTGGTAACTTAAAGAAGTACACAATTAACTTCAATAAACCAACAGAAGTAACATCAGATGAATCTGTTGAGTTCAGAAAAGGAAACAAAGTATACAGAGCCATGAGCTTACTTGATGGAAAAGTTGTAAATGAAGAGGGATTTGTAATTCTTGAGGAATCAACTACTCCAACTATATAAGAAATGAGGATAAAAAATGGATAACTTATTGAGTACAGCTAAAGAAGTGTTGAGCATTATACCCACAGCAACAGGAAAAGACAATGAAATAAATATGCTCATCAAATCAGCTAAAAAAGATATGGAGAGATTAAACATAGATGTTGAAAATCACATATCAGATGACTTGATAATTTCAGCGATTATGATGTATGTCAAAGCCTACTTTGGAAATACAAACACTAAAGAAAAGGAACTTTGCCAGAAATCATACTCGCTTTTTTTATCCAATATTGCAAGTACACATGAATACATGAAAGAGGTTAGCAATGATTGATGTAGAATGTACCCTAATTAGTAAAGAGGTCACGCAAGATGAGATTGGAAACGAAACAATAAACAATATAGAAAGTATCGTACCAATCATAAAAGTTGAGGATGTTTTTGCAAGTGAATTTTATGAAGCAGGACAGCTAGGCTTCAAACCAAATCTAAAACTACGAATCAGTAGCTTGAACTATGATAACCAGAAACTGCTAAAATACATGAATAATATCTATGACATTATTCGTGTAGATACTCCTACAACAGATGAGGTTGCTCTTATTTGCGAAAGGAGAATTGGAAATGGAAATCAATAAGCTTGCAGATACAATCACAAAGGAACTGGAAAACTATTCGCAGGAATTTACAGATAAGCTAAAAGTTGATACTGAAGCAATAGCCAAAGAATGTGCTGAAGAATTAAAACAAACAAGTCCTGTATCTAAAAAAGCAGGATCAAAGAAATACGCAAAAGGATGGACAGTAAAGAAAGCATATGAGAGTAAATTCGGAATTAGGTTCAGAGTTCTAAACAAAAACAAGCCACAGCTTACTCACCTACTTGAGTTTGGTCATGCCAAAGTTGGTGGTGGTAGAGTTGAAGCCAGACCTCATATAAAAAAGGCTGAAGAAAATGCCAAAGAAAAATTACTAAATAAAATCAAGGAGAATTAGTATGACTGAATTGTATGAATTATTAAAACAAATGAATATACCAGTTGCATATCATCATTTCGTACAAGAAACTAATCCACCTTTTATTACATATTACAGAACAGATACTAACAACTTTTATGCAGACAATAAAGTGTATGAAAAAATCAATAATTATAGAGTTGAATTATACACTAGACAAAAGGATGTAGTTTTAGAATCACAGCTAGAAACAATCCTAGATGATAACGATATCACCTATGAAGTGGAAACAGAAACCTACATCAAAGAAGAGGATGTATATCAAGTAATTTATAATATCAATATTTAAAATCGGAGGTACAAGATTATGCCAAAAGTAAAATTCGGATTTAAATGTGCGTACTATTCGAAAATAACTGTAGGACAAAATGGTGCAATTACATATGCAACACCGATAAAATTAAAAGGTGCTGTATCGATGTCACTATCACCTGCAGGAAATGAAGTCGAGTTCTACGCAGAAGATGGATTATATTATAGTGATTCAGCAAATAACGGATACAACGGAAGCCTAGAACTTGCATTAGTGCAAGAAGATTTCTTAAAAGATATCCTTGGAGAGGTTGAAGATACGAACAAAGTCCTACAGGAAAATGTTACGATATCAGCCTCTCCTTTTGCCCTCCTTTGTGAGTTCACAACAGATGATGGTGCAAAGAAATTCTGTTTCTATAACTGCACAGCATCAAGACCAGATCTAGGTGCAAAAACCAAAGGAGAATCAAAAGAAGTTCAAACTGAAACATTAAGTTTGAAGATAAGACCAAATGCAGATGGCTTGGTAAAAGTATCGACAAAAACCGACACACCTGCAGAAGTAATAAACAGTTGGTACGAATCGGTATATACACCGACAACTACCCCAACAATATAATTCGGAGGTTAAATATGGAGAAAATAATATTAGTAGATGGAAAACAAATCAAATTTAAATCGACAGCAGGAACTCTCATGAGATACAGAAACAACTTTGGTAGAGATTTAATCAAGGACATCATAGCACTAGAAAAGAAATTCAAAAATGTGAAATCAGGAATAGCACAATTTGAAATTGTAGAACTAGATATGTTCGAAAAGATTGCTTGGTCAATGGCTAAAACTGCCAATAATGAAATACCAGATATCGAACATTGGCTTGATAGCTTTGATAGTTTCTCAATCATGAAAGTGTTGCCAGATATCATGGAACTACTAATTGGAAACCTTCGACAAGAAAATGAAAAAAAAAGAATGGTGGAACAAGCGACACAATATCACAGAAAACATCACAGGAGATATCCGCCAAAATACTAATAGTAAGAAGCCTAGAAATAGGAATAAGCCTATCGGATTTAGATCATATCACGATAGGCTTTCTTATTGATTTACTCACAAAAAGAAGTGCAGAAAATGATGAAGAAGAAATTGAAGCTACACCAGAAATGTTAGAAAGATTTTAGGAGAATAAACTATGGCAGAAAAAATTGTGGGAATTGAAGTTCAAATTGGCGGAGATACCACAGGTTTGGACTCTGCCCTTTCAAAAACAAATAAAAGTATGAATAGTACTCAAAAGGAATTACAACAAGTCGAAAGATTATTAAAACTTGATCCAAAGAATACAGAATTACTTGCCCAGAAACAAGAACTACTTTCAAAAGCTGTTAATGAAACAAAGACAAAAGTAACTGCATTAAAAGATGCCAAAACTAATGCAGATAAAATGATGGCAAATGGAACTAATGTCAATCAGGAACAATATAGAAAACTGCAAAGAGAAATTGTTGCTTCTGAACAAAGCATGGACAAGTTGGAAAAAGAAAGTAAAGAAGCTTCAAAGGGAATCAAGGATGTTGGAGATAAAGCAAAAGATTCAAGTGGAAAACTAAATGCTCTAAAAAGTGTTGCCTCTGGTGTTGCTAAAGGAATGACAGCCATAGCAACTGCAGGTGCTGGTGCTATTACTGCAATAGGCACAATGGCTTTGAAAGCAGGACAATCAGCAGATGATATAAACACATTATCTGCACAAACAGGACTATCAACCGAACAAATTCTAAAGTTTAGGTATGCAAGTGAAACAATAGATGTTTCATTAGATACATTAACAGGCTCAATGTCAAAACTTACAAAGAATATGAGTAATGCTACAAAAGGCTCTGGAGATGTATATGATGCTTTTAATCAACTTGGAGTTTCTTTTCAAAACACAGATGGAACTTTAAGAAATAATCAGGATGTATTTAATGAGTGCATATCTGCTCTTGGTAAGATGGAAAATGAAACCCAGAGAGATGCACTAGCCATGAAGATATTTGGAAAATCTGCACAGGAATTAAATCCACTTATCAAAGGTGGTGCTGATACTCTAAAACAAATGGGAGATCAAGCACAGCAACTAGGAATAATCCTAGATCAGGAAACACTAGACAAAGCAAATGCATTTAATGATCAAATAGATTTATTAAAAGCAAATGCTTCACGGTGCTTTTTCTGCACTTGGATCAGAAATTGCTGGAGAGCTTACACCATTCATGGAAGATCTGAATGAAGCAACAATGGAAGCCATTGGAAGCTTGATAAATGGTTTCAAAGATGGTGGAATAACAGGTCTAGTACAAAATTTTTCACAAATACTTGCAGATATCTTAAACAAAGTTATCTCCTATCTTCCAGAGGTAGCAAAAACAGGAGTTGAACTCGTAAAGAGTTTAGTTGCAGGAATAAAAGAAAACCTGCCACAGATAGTTCAATCTGCAGTAGAAGTAATATCCACATTGCTTACAGCTTTTCTTGAACTACTTCCAGAGATAGTTCAAATGGGCATGACAATAATTGTCGAACTAATAAATGGAATAGCACAGCAACTACCTACTCTAATACCAACAGTAGTTGAATGTATTTTATTAATTGTAAATACATTACTAGATAATATTGACCAGATTATTGATGCAGGAATCAATATCCTTATGGGATTAATTGAGGGAATTATTTCAGCACTACCGATGATAATAGAACAGCTTCCTGTAATTATCACAAAGATAGTAAATGTACTTGCAGATAATCTTCCAAAGATACTAGATGCAGGAATACAGATACTAGAAATGCTTATCTATGGAATCATTGAGGCAATCCCACAATTAGTTGAATCAATTCCAGAAATAATTGTAGCCATTGTGGAAGCATTAGAAAAAGCAATTCCTAAACTATTAGAAGTTGGAAAGCATTTAGTAGAGGGATTATGGAATGGACTTCTTCAAGCCAAAGACTGGTTATTCAATAAAGTAAAAGAATTTGCTCAAGGAATATTGGACTCAATAAAATCAGCACTAGGAATCGCTTCTCCATCAAAAGTATTCCAAGATGAAGTTGGAACTAATATCGCACTTGGTGTTGGAGAGGGATTTAGCAAATCAATGAAATCTGTTGCTGAAGATATGTCAGACATCATGGATGATTTATCAAGCACAATGACAAATGAAATAAGCATTGGAGATATACCAAAAACAACTCCAAGAATAACACACGAAAATAATTACATCACAAAGAACTATCAGAACACCACAGAAACAATAAGACAATCAAGTCCAGTAATACTTCAAGTAAATGATAAAGAATTAGGTAGAGTCATTGTTCCTATCTATGATAGAGAAAAAACTAGAATGGGGGTTTCAGTTGCGACATGATAACAATTGATGGACAAAGCTTCAGAATTGGTATTATAAAGATAACAAGAAAAGCATCATTAAATCGTGAGGATCATGGAACAACTTTAGATGGTAGAAAACACTACGATGCCCTTGGAACATATTTTGATTATGATGTAACAATAGATACCAAAGCAATCAACATACATGAATATGACAGACTCTACGAAGTAATAACACAGCCAGTTGAATATCACATGGTCACGATGCCTTATGGACAGGATGAAATATCTTTCAAAGCATCTATAAAGACATCAAACGATTCTGTGATAGCCAACTACACTAACTTCAGAAAATGGAATGGACTGAAAATAACCTTTGAAGCAATCGAGCCACAAAAGGTGGTGCAATAGATGGAAAATAAAATTGTATACAGGAACATCCCCTATGGTGCAAATGAAGAAGCGGTTGTAACTGTTTCAAATAAGCAACCATTTGTGAATCTAGAGGAACTAAAAAATACAAATGCAGTTCCTAAGAAAGCTACATTAGAAAAGAATAAGTGGGCATTAAGTTCTAATTACAAAGTGTTCCCAGATTCACCCACAGGACTAAAATACATGAGCCAAATAATGAGTGATGAGAATGGTAACTTTCCACAATTAATCACTTTAACAAGAACATATACTAACACATACACAGCACCACGGAATAAGAATGGTATTTGATACAATAGAAAACGAATACCCTACAAGTGTAAATGTGAAATGGTACAGGAATGATGAACTAATTATAAGCAGAGATTACTTTCCAAATGAAGTAAACTTCTTCTTTGAACAGGATGTCGTAGCCTACAACAAAGTTGTCTTTACATTCAAAAAGATGTGCAAGGCATTTAGATATTTACGAATATATGAAATTGAAGATGGAATAACCAGAGAATTTTATAACGATGAGATAAAGAATCTAACTGTACTAGAAGAGGTATCTCCTACAACAGAAAATTTAAGCATGAACACATTAGATATGGAGATTATAACAAAGAACTCTGTAGGTGTATTATTCCAAAGAACATTACCGATAAAGCTATTTAGAGATGAGTCACTTGTTGGCTCGTTTTTTATTGAATCATCTGAAAAAGAAAATGGAAATGATTATAGAATAACAGCCGTAGATTATATTGGACTTTTAGATGGACAAAAATACATGGGTGGAATGTTCACAAATAAAAATGTTGGACAATTAGTTGCAGATATACTTCAGGATATGCCCTATACAATAGATAGTACACTTGCATCAAGGACAGTTACAGGATATCTTCCTATACTAACCAAAAGAGAATCATTACAAAGAATTATATTTGCAAGTGGTGGCATTATTGATTGTAGCAGGACAGAAAATATAGAAATAAAGCTTCTAAATAACACGATAAAATCAAATCTAGACAGAACAAAAGTAATATCTGTTAAAGAAAAAGTTGATAGCATTACTACTCGTATAGAATTAATAGAACATAAGTATAAAAGGAAATGGGCAGAAGAAACATTATATGATGAAAAGCTAAAGGGAGAAACAAGAGTTGAGTTCTCTTCACCATACGAAAGATTATATTTTTCGGATGAATCCACAGAGAGTGCAACAATTGTGGAATCAAATGCAAATTATGCAATCATTAGTGCAAATGGTTACACAGAATTAATGGGTAGACCATATAACGATACAACATCCACAAAGTCAAAAGTTAATCCACTTGTAGTAGGAACAGATATAGCCAAAATAAGAAGCTATGATTCTACACTAGTATGTAATGAAATAAACTTGCTAGATTATTTGAAATTCGTTAGCAAGAAATTAACAGTAACATTTAATATGCAAAACAATGAAAAAATTGGAGATATGGTAAATGTGCTTGGAACAAATGCGAGAATCATATCTCTAGAATACGAACTTAATACTCCAAGCATATATGCGACAGCAGAAATGGAGGTATATGAATAGTGAGTTATACAATTCTGATGCCTCAATTTGAAGAGGTAACATTAGACACCAATCCAATTAATACAGATGGCTTATTAAAAGTAAGCATAAAAGTAACAGAACAAGAAATAACACTATCTCCTGAAGAAAAATATTCAGGAGAATTTTATTTAGCGGAGGTATAAACTATGGCAATTCAAACAGTTAAAGTAACGATAAATGGAACTGAACATACTCTCGAGTATAACAGTACCACCCAGAAATGGGAAAAGACAATTACTGCACCGACAACCACATCATATAACAAAACAGGTGGATATTATCCAGTAAGTGTTACTGCAACCAATCAAGCAGGAACTTCAAATACAATAACAGATGCAGATAACGATAACTTAAAACTTGTAGTTAAGGAAAGAATCCTACCAGTTATTACACTTACATCTCCTTCATCTGGTGCGTATGTAACAAACAATAAACCACCAATAACATTTACAGTTACAGATGAACTTGGCGGATCAGGAGTCAAAGAAAGCACAATCGTACTTAAAATTGATAGCACTACAATTACAACAACAAAGACATCAATCACAAATGGATTTCAATGTACAGGAACACCAACAACTGCACTTTCAGATGGATCACATACAATTACAATTACTGCAAGTGATAATGATGGAAATAATGCAACAACAGTTACAAGTACATTCAAGGTAGATACAGTACCACCTACTCTTAATATTACAGCACCAACAAATGGACTTATTACTGCAACAACTTCAGTAACTGTAGCTGGTAGCACAAACGATTCAACATCAAGTCCAGTGACAATTGCTATTTTAGTAAATGGAAAAGATAACTACACAGCAACAGTTAGTAGCAAGGGAGAATTTAGTAAAGCAGTTACACTTCGTGAGGGCTCTAATACAATTGCTGTTACTGCTACCGACTCTGCAGGAAAGACAACAACCGTAACAAAGACAGTAACAGTTGATACTTCTACTCCAGAAATAACAAGTGTAACAATTACACCAAATCCAGTTGATGCAGGAGAAACAATGGTAATTTCTGTGGAGGTTAGTTGATGAGTGAAGAAATCATAATCATATTAAGACCTGATATTACTTATGTGGCAGGAATAGTTAATGGAGAAACAGTAGAGTTCGTGAAAGCTGAAGAAAACACTTGGACTGCAAGAGTCACACCTGCAGAAGATAATGTCTACGATGTTCATATTGTTGCTTACAACAGAAGCGGACTCTCAACTGAAATAACAACTACATTATACTATGATACAAAATTAATATTTAATAGGACACAAAGGGATCTGTTACTTAAAAATGACAGATCCTATTATAATGCCACAGACCTTAATAGAGTTGAATCACAAACGCATTATATAGAAACATTATTGCAAATGTACTCGTATTTCAAAAGTCAATTGAATTGTAAGCAGGACTGGTCTATGAATGATTTTCCAACTCAAACACAAATGAGGAGATATCTAAACAATATACAGCAGTTAATGAATGCTTATTATTTAAAAACAAGTACACCACATCTGCCACCAGATATGGATGACTTAACAATAGAAGAAGCAAATGCAATAGAAAGAATTTTATATGATATGCAGATATTAATCGAGAATATGGTTTCCCAATTTAATTACAGCGGAGAGCTATTCTCTGGGGAGGTATGAAAATGATAAATGTAGTCGACAGAGTACCAACTCGTCCACGGTAGAGTAAAAATAACACATGAAAATGGAACTGTTGAATATGTAACGATGGAAAGAGCTGATGAACCAACTCAAGCAGGAACACCTATCAACAAAGCATTATTTGACAGCATTCAAAACGATGCATTGGCAATCATAGATGGAAAGAATAATTTAAGTAACATATATAATGTAGGAACTTATACAACAGGAACAAGAACAATAACAGATAACTTCAATGGAAGTGATGGTTGGGTTGCTTCAGGAGAAAAAACATTAATTCATAGTAAAACAGGATGGACATTAACAGCATCAGGATCAGATGATACATATCCATTTAGTAGATTAGTAGATGGAGATGATTCCAAAATAGCATTAAACAAAAATGTTTATGTTACATGGACAAGACCTTATGCGTACAAGCTAAAAAGTATTCATGCAAAAATAGGTGCAAGTACAGGTGGCTCTACACTTCGTATAGGAACAGACAGTACCTTAACAACTTCAGGTGCATATACTTCATATTCAACAACTACAAGTGGAACGGATGCAACATATTCTTACACAGCATCTTCAAGTCTAACAAGTTTTTATATGAGAGCTAGAGGAAGTTCATCAACATACAGCATTAAGCTTTATGAATTGTACTCAATTCAATACGAAACAACGTGCAATATTTTAACTTATACATTCCCATACACACTAACTTCAGGAACAGAAATAAAGATAAAGACACCATCGAACTTAAATACAAACTATCCTACTATTGTAAAAATTGGAAGTACAGAGTTCTGCATAGGAATGTTACAACCAAATACAAACTATGACTTAATATATCAAAATTCAAAAGTAGAAATGAATCCGATACCAGTATCAATAAAAGTTGGAACAATTAGTGATGGAAGTGTTATTCCTCAAACAGCAGGATACCTTCACTATGTATACTTTGTAAGTCCGTATTCTGCTGGGGCTAGTAGTTATGAAAGCAATTCTTACGAATCCGATGGTAATGGATGGTCATTAACTTGTGAAGTTGATCAAGGAACGAGAGTGGTTACCTCAAAAGCGGTATCAGAAACCAGAAACGATGCTTCTAACAACTGGACAGGAACAACAACCAGATCAGCAACAGTAAATTATATTGAGTTCGCATGGAACTAGAAAGGATTTATATATGAGAAAATTTATAGCTTACGATAAAGATACCTATAGAATACTTGGGTTTATATCAAATGATTATATTGATATTTCTCAAACAGAAGAGGTATTTAAGAACTTTGAAAATTATGAGGTAATAGAAACTGATGCCATACAAGTTCCACCATTATTCGACAATTATCGACTTAAATTTGAAGAGGGAATTTTGATAGGCATTGAGGAAATACCAGAACCAGAACCTGAAACAGAGGTGGTAAACGATGGATAATAATGAATTACTTGCTAGAGTTGATGAAAGCACGAAATCTGCTCATAAAAGAATCGATAAGCTTGAAGATATGGTAAAAGACATCCACGAACTTACATATGGAGTGAAAGAAATTGCCACAGAAGTTAAACTAATGCGTACCGATGTAAATAAGCTTGATGATCGTGTAGCCACAATCGAGAAAGAGCCACAAAGTGAATACAAAGAAATAAAGAAACAAATCAGGAACACTACTATAAGTGTAATTCTTGGTGCAATCATAGGTGCAATTATTGCACTTTTATCTAAATAAGGAGTTGATAACATGAAAGATAAACTAGCCAATCTATTAACCGTGAAGAGTATTGTCACTTTATTGCTGACAGTACTCTTTATTATTTTATCCAATAAAGAAATCATTGATGGAAATGCGGTCACTACCATATATACCACCGTGATTGCATTCTACTTCGGAACACAGTTCGATAAGAAAGGAGAAACGAATAATGGTCAAAATTCAGGAGAACTTTCTAACAAAGAATAATTGTTACCTAAAAGGACAAAAAATCAAAATAAAGGGAATTATGGTTCATTCAACAGCTTGTCCTCGGAGTAAGAGCATATACATTTATTAAATCATGGAACACACCAAAACCAAATGGAACTTCAGTATGTGTCCATGCATTTTTGGATGACACAGGAATCTATCAAACACTACCTTGGGAATATCAAGGTTGGCACGCAGGTGGACAAGCAAATAACGAATTAATTGGATTTGAAATATGTGAGCCAAAGAATTATTCAGACAAGGAATACTTTGAAGCGGTAAAGAAAAAAGCCATAGACTTATGTGTATACCTTTGCAGAAAATACAATCTAACAGCAGATTCTATAACAACTCATTGCGAGGGTTATGCTAGACATGGCGGAAAATATGCAAGCAACCACTCTGATATACATCATTGGTGGAAAACATATCACAATTATGATATCGGTAAGTTCCGTGAGGATGTTAGAAAGAGATTAGAAAGCGAGGGAACGAAAATGGAATTTAAATCAGGATCAGATGCTCTTGGATACCTCGTTGAAACAGGTAGAATCCAAGACAAAGAATATTGGACAAAAGTTCTGGAAACAACTAGACAGATAGAATACATATTTATAAAATGGGCTCAAGATGTAGCCAGAATAGAAAATGATTAAAGGGGAGTTTTGCACTCCCCCATTTTTTTATGCCAATTTTTCATTGAGTTTTTTCTGAAAATCTTTTGCATCGAAAAGAAAATTAAGGACAAAGCAAATGCCTGCTCGGAAATATTCTTCTGCACAATCGCTGACACGATTAGTTACATTTTCTTCGATAGCAAATGTCTTTTTAAGTAATTCATTCTTGGTGTCCTCATCAACAGATAGCCCACGAATAAATTCTTCAGCTTTATCCAGATCATCATCATGTTCTGGAGTCCTCTTGGTAAAACCAGCGAAGTCTAATACTTGAGTTGTGTTTTCAAAGCCTAGTTCAACCAATTCGTTGACCATGTTTTTCAAAGCCATAATATCACCTCCCCAAAGCGTTTGCATTGTAACTTAGAAAAGCTTTTATTACAAGTCTTTTTAGGGCTGTCAAAAGGGATGTCAAACGGACTTTTCTTACCCAAGAAATGTCTTTTGGGTGTCAAATGATTTTAACTTTTTGCAGTTTTATATTACTTGCTACAACGAGTAGTAGGGTTGTCAAAGGGATGTCAAAATTAGAAAAAAGGGATAAAAGTGATAAAATAGGAAAAACCCTCGGACAGTCGAAGTTGCCATAACTCTTACTGTCCGAGGAAAAAGAGAAAAATGATAAAATAGATAAAAATAAAAACAACTGTTTGTATTCGCCCGAAGGTCGTAAGTTCGAGTCTTACCCCCGCAACCACAATTACCAAGCATTTCGATGCTTGGCTTTTTTATTTGGTGAATTTTTAGTGCTAGAAATTCAAAGAACATTGTTTTTTGCATGTTGAATTAATGATTATGATATAATATTTAAAAGAAAAATTATCAATGGTTATATATATTTGGACAATAATTAAAAGGAGAATTGAAGATGAAGAAAACAATATTTATTTTATTATTACTAGTTTTGGTGTTAATGACAGGATGTAATAAAAGTGAGCAAAACGAAACTAATAAGTTACAAAATAGCGAAAACAATCAGCAACAAGAAATTGATAATAATGACATAAATAAAAGCTTTGGAGAGAGAATTCAAGTCGTAAATGATTACTTAGAAGAGTTTAAAAATACATATGGAGAAATACATTATATAAATTGGGAAAGATATATTTCAAATGCTTCTCTTACAAAAAATGGAGATTATTACACTATGACATTTTCATTTGTTTCTCCAAAGTTATATGATAAAAATGCTGTGGATAATGCGTTTAAAGAAGCTATTAATAATGAAACATATGAATTTGAAGAATATACATTTTATAAGGATTTTGATAGTTTTTTGAAAAAGTTCGAATCTGATGGGTATAAGGATATTATAAAAGAATTTGCTAATGTAGAAACAGATAGTATTTTTGTTACATCCAAAGATGATCTTGCTTATATTTTTAAACCTACGCCAAATGATCAAAGCAAATATGTTCTTGTAAGTGTTGGATTACCTGATGGTATTGTTGGAGTAGTAGATGATGATACGCAAATTGATGTGGTTTTATTTGCAAATGACTCAATAATAATTGATAATCATGATTATGTTTGGAACTATTCAAAAGATGATTTTTCAAATGAATGTAAATTAACTGTTGAAGAGTATTATAACAAAGCTGTAAATGGAGAAACTAGTCTTATAGGTTCTAATAGTACTGGCGATGAGTATTATTATAAGTTTGACAATAGTAATATCGGAAGTACAGATGGCTATGCTGGCTATCAAAATGCACTAGAATTAGAAGAAAATAGTATTATTATAAAATTGCCAGTTCAGGGTGGAATTTAATTTCTGTTATAATACAGACAATTTGTCAACATAATTGAAATTATGAAAAATTCGTGGTATAATTTGTCTGTGGTTAGATATTTTTATATCCTTAACTAATTAACTAAGGAGGTAAAATCTATGGAGCGGACATCCAAAAGAGAGTGGAACACAGGTGCTGGTATCCCTATTTCTTCGCTATCACAAGATGAATTAAAGGAAGCTATTCATGAGTGGGCAGAAGGCAGTCAAGAATTAGAAAACTTTTTATGGGAATGTTATCATAATGATGTCACTACAATTGGAAGCCATGTTTCTGAAAGAGAATATGGAGATTTTTATGTTCAATTTATTATTGAAGAATCAAACAGAAGAAATCTTGAAAAAATAGTATTTGAAGCGTATAAGTCAAATAACATGACAACAGATTTTGCATTTAATGGAAATCCTTTTTCTGGTGCAAACTGGAACAAACCTACGTTATCAATTGGACCAGCATTTACATGTAGAACCCAACGATATCTATTTAATTTAATCAATGCGTTTGATAGTGAATACGAATACACATCATTTGTACCAAAAAGTCCGTGTTTAAAGATTTTTGAATTATATGATTTGCTTAAAAGTAAAAGATGCCCTATTTCAATTCATTTGAGACGAATATCATATGTAGAAAACATAGTTGTAGTGCATAATGACATGTATAAAGTTGCAAACAATCCCATTAGAGATATATTTGAAAAAGCGGGATTTAGAACATATTCAATTAATCATAGAATGCATGATAGTCAGTTTTGGAGTCTAATTTCGATTGGGCAACAAGGTTTGACCGATGATTTAAATAGACTGAAAGATACTTTAGAAACAGAATTGACAGGCGAGTTACCAGACATAGATGAAAGTATTATGGATGAACACTTTGTTTTGTATCTAAAAAGTATTGAATTTGGAAATTCAAGAGAAGGAATCGAAAAAATGAATGACTGGATTAATAGTCACAAATATTATCCTGAACAGCATGATGTTCATTATTAAAAAAGCCGGCGCAAATGCGCCGGTTTTTTTAATTTTCCCAAAAGATTTGTAAGAAATTTTCTTTTGAATAGGAGCGTTCAAATGCCTTACGAAATTCAGGACTACTAGATTTAAGAATTTCTTTTATCCAGTCTTCTTTGATTTCTTCCATACTTGGAGCAATATTTTGAAAAATCACCTTATTTTTTGCAAGGTCAATCCACTTGTAAAAAGCATCTTCACGTGATGAGAATGCAAAGTTTTCAGGTTCGCCACGTGAGTTTGTAGTTGTTAGACGATAGATCATCAAATCAGGGTAATTTCGAAGTAAGAATACTTTGGGTTTAACAGGTATCTTTTTGCCTTTTTCCTTGATATACCGATCTTCATGTCCGAGACATTTAGCATAAGTGTTGTAAAAGATATTTCCGCAATTAGGAGAAATATCTACAACAGTTCCTACATAAATCTCGTGACTATATAGATCTAGCAAAGTGCGAATAGAAGGATTCCAGCCATCTACATGATGAGATTCAAGCTCGATAGTGGCAATATTGTTATTCAAAGTTGCACTCTTAATTGCATAAACAATATCCCAGGCAGCAGTATACAAAAATGCATCGCTTAAATGCCATCTAGGATTATCCATTGGGTCACTTGAAACAGTTCCTACATAAATAATCCGGGGATCAGATTTGGCTAGTTCACGTGGAGTAGGAATTTTATCCACATTCAGGCAAACGATTTTTTGGTTTCCAAGAAGTAAATCCATGAAGTTCGACCTCCTAAATAATTATAATATATATATAAATCGCCAATTTCAAACGTATATGTGGCGAATATAAGGAATTAATTCGATAATAATAATATCATTAAAACGCAATTATGTCAACCACACAATGAGATAAATACTTTATACTATGAGCTTTTTAGCAATAGAAAAAGACCAACGCATTTGCGTTGGTCTTCTTAGCTAAGTTATATGGTTTATTCTTCAACAGGAGTAATAAACTTGTTCATCACAAATCCTTTGTTAACAGGATCATAGAAGATCATGCTCCACTCTTCATACTGTTCCATCATTTTAACAAAGGCTCCGTTAGGAAGTCTACGGACTATATTGTCGCCCTTTTTAGATTCAGAACGAACATTCAAAGTAGTGCCATTAGCAACCTTAACCCTATAAAGTTCACCTTCTTCAGGCAGGTTGTAGCCCCTAAACTCGAGGCATTTAGAAAGCACATATCCATAGTTTCCTTCATAGACTACTCGGCTCCATGTGTCGCCATGAATAATAACATAGACTTCTTCACCGGGATAGAGCTCGCCAAGGCTACTTGCTTTGGTGTCTTTCCGGGTGCGAACATGAATGCAATTATTCACATCGTCACTTACCACGTAGATCATTGAAGCTTCATTTAGGGAAATGTTCCTTGAAGTTACAGTAGTAGAAGTTTTTGGACCAGGCTTAGATGTTTTGGGAGCTGGCGTAGAGCCGCCACCTGCAGGAGTAAGATAGCCTTTATAGGCACAGCAAAGTTGACCATCATAAGTAAAATATGCCCAATACTTATCGGTATAGTCAGCATTCAGAATGGTACCTTTTTTAAGTCCGCCCAGGATTACATCGTGATCACTGGCAAGCCGGATGTTTAAAGGATCACTCTCAGTAGTAACTACAAACTTTTCTGCACTAGCAATAGCACAGATAGAGATAGCAATAAGAAGCATCAGAGCAATAGCCACAAACTTCTTCATATGAGAAAACACCTCCTTGATAGTGGTTGGTATTAATAGGTTATTTGGTTAGTAAGCCGTATAATACCACCATATACTAAATATGTCAACGAGGGTTTGCTAATTTGTTACTTTATAAGTTCTTCTAATTGCGATGTCTCGACAACACCTGTACATCTATTTTTTGCATCTCCACTTTCAAAAACTATCATAGTTGGGATGTAGAGAATTCTATATCTAGTACTTAATTCTTCATTCTCATCCACATTTACTTTGTAGTACTGTATCTCAGGGTGATTACTTATAAATTCATCTAAAATAGGTGCCATGATTTGACAAGGACCGCACCAATCAGCATAAAAATCCACCAATACTTTGTTACTACTTTTTAATACTTTTTCTTCAAATTCTTCTTTGCTATTTATTAGATTTGAAAATTTTTCTAGACTAACTTTTTCTCCAGAAATAATATTTTTTGTTTCGCCAGATATAGAAGAAGTAGCCATTTTAATTGTTTCGGTATTAATATAATTTGATACAAAGAACAAAAGTGCAATTAGTATTATTAGTACAATTACTATTATTATTTTATTTTTCATATTAAACCTCCAACTAAGTAATAATTAAGAATATTCCAGCAACAATTAAGATTAAGCCAGAAACAACTTTAAATGCTTGGTAATGCTTTTTTATAAAGCTAAATAATTTTTTCATTTTGTCTATTAGTATAGCAGAAATAATAAATGGAATTCCAAGACCAATAGAATAAAAAATCATAAGTGTAATCCCTTTTAAAATGTCTTGTTCTTTTGTTATTTGTGCAATTGCAGATGCTAGAAAAATTCCTGTACATGGAGTATGACTTACTGAAAAAAATAATCCAAACACAAATGACTTTAAAATGTTTAAATTGTTAGTATCATATTTTAAATTTGCAGTAAATGTTGGTGCTTTTATATGAATTATTCCAATGTAATCTAAGCCCCAAAAGAATAATATAACTGCAAATACAATTTTAATAATCTTAATATTATCTGCTACAAAAAGTCCAAAAGAACCTGCTAAGACTGCAATTAATATAAATACAATTGAAGATCCTAATACAAAAAATATAGAGTTTAATAAAGCCTTAGATTTTTTATCTTTATTATCATCTTTTCCCATAAAATAAGAAATATATACTGGTACCAAAGGTAGTATACATGGCGATATAAAGCTTGCAAAACCTTCTAAAAAGGTCAAAATGTATTCCATAAAGACAATTCCTTTCAGTGAGTTTTCTTATAGCTATTATAATTCAAGAAAATAGATTTAGCACTATTGATTTTTTATGTAAATCGTGATATATTTTTCAATGCTCTAAAGAAAGAATGAGGGCGATTGGTGGTGATGAAACTTGCAAAAATATTGGTGGCTTACAGTCAATCCAAGGATATTTAGATTTAAAGATTTTGATAATGGAGATTTGTTTGCTTATTCTTCAAAAAATGAAGACGGAACAGATAGAAAGATTCATAACAACTTTTTAGAAGCAAAAAAAGGTGAATTAGTATTTGTGTACGAGAGTGTGCCTGTTGGAAGAATTATTGGTATATGTCAAATAGAAAAAGAATGGAAAGATGACATTCTTTGCTTTAAAAAGATTGAGACATTAACAGAATATGTTAAAAGAACAGACATAGAGCAAAATAGAGATATAGTAAATATAGAACCATTTAGATATCAAGATGGAATATTTTTTAATCTAACAGAAGATGAGTTCAAAGCAGTATATAACATTGTTAGAGAAATGAATCCTAAGCATACTTATATGGTTTATCCAGAATATAAAAAAGAAGATTTCTTAAAAGATTGTTTCTTTGATTCGGCAGAATATGACGAATTAAGAGAGCTTGTTTTAGAAAGAAAAAATGTTGTTTTACAAGGACCACCGGGTACTGGTAAAACATATGTTGCCAAGAGACTTGCTTTTTCTATTTTAGGCAAAAAAGATACAGGAAAGATTTTAAATGTGCAGTTTCATCCTAAATATTCTGTAGATGAGTTTATTGAGGGATTTAGACCTGATGATATAGGAATATATAAATATAGAGAAGGATGTTTTAAGCATTTTTGCAATCAAGCAAGAAATGATAAAGAGAATAAATATTTCTTATTAATTGATGAAATAAATAGAGGCGATGTAATTAAAATATTTGGTGACACTTTTATGCTTTTAGAGCCAGATAAAAGAGGAAAAGAAAACTACGTTGAACTCCCAGCATCAAAAGAAAGATTTTATATTCCATCAAATTTATATATCATGGGCACAATGAATATTGCAGATAAAGAACAAACAATGTCAGATTATGCAGTTAGAAGAAGATTTAGTTTTTATAATGTTAATCCAATTTTTGGAAATCCACAATTTATTAAATTCTGTGAAAAAAGCCCACTTAAGATGAAAATTATTGATACAGTAAAAGAAATAAATGGAATGGTTTCTGGAAATAAACAAATTGGTCACTGTTATTTTTGTGAGGATCAATCAGATAAAGAACTAATTAGAACTGTAAAGTATGAATTAATTCCACTCGCAGAAGAGTATTTTAAAGATGAAGAACCTGTTAGAGACTTGGTAGTGAAAAAATTAAGAGGATCTATCCAATAACAGTTGATATAAATACACAAAGAATATATAATGTCGCTTAATAGTTAACCTGTTAAGCGACTTTTTTGGTGTACCAAAAATAAATTGGAGGTTTTTAAAATGGGCTTTAGCGAAACTTATAAAAAAGTGTTTTGTTCAAGTACTGGAATTGAAGACCTAAAGCGGATTGCTGGGACTGAACTTTCGAAATTTAGTGGAATACAAAAAGTTAAACTTGTAAGTGGACTTTTATTTAATGCAAATATTTGTAACTGTGAAGATGAAATTTGTGGGCTTATTATGCAAGATTTATTTGAAAAAGATGGTATTTATCAATTTAAATTATCTGACTTAGAAAGTATTATATCTAGCATAATTTCTGCAGGTTATAGCAAGCATTTTGCTAAATATATGCAGGAATTTGAAGGTTCAAGAAGAGATAATGAATGGTATAAAATAGCAGAAAAATACAATCTTTGGGAAGCCGAATATAGCTATGAAGATGGAACTAATCCAGTATTTATAAGTTTTGATCAAGATACTGAAGATGCAATGCGTGAAGAATCAACTTTATATGATGAATAAAAAGCGAGGAAAATTCCCCGCTTTTTTTGGCTCTATATGGCCAAAATATTGACAAAATGACATTTTTATGTTAACATAATAATTGCAAACATCGTTTGCTAAAATTATTGCCAAAATTGGCAAGGAGGAAGACACCATGAAAAACACAATGAGATTTGCCCAGGGAACTTGCATGATTACTTCCGCCAGTGCTGAAGCACGGCGTGACCGCAATGAGCGGAACTCAGCTGAAAAACAGCTGAGGAAGTACATTGCTGAACACCTGGACCTCCATGACCCGGCGCTGCAGACGCCGGATGCCCTCGGAAAACTGGCAGGCCTGATTCCTGGCAGCCAGGAGTACCTGGATGCGGCCATTGACCACATGGTTTCCATTTGGAAGATTGCGTGCTAATGGCAGGCGGACCCTTTAACTAGGGCCCGTTTTTTTGTTGTTTAAAATAAAAAAGAAAACCCTTTTTCTAAAATAAGAAAAAGGGTTTTCTATGCTGCTTTACTAGACTTTTGCAAACGTTTAATTGCACTTTCGACAAATTCAAGATTTTCTTTTTTGTCAGAATTGTCGAGTGCTTCGCAAAAACGCAGCCAAGCCTTTTTTCCCATAACTTCATCATAAAAGTTAATGATTTCGGTAAATGAGAAAGTAACAACAAAATACCAGAATGAGTTTTTTACGTAACCAACACCGTTTTCCATCTTGAAGTCATCGATAAATTCGGCACTTTCAAGATGATTACCAAAAACATTTGCAAGTTTTTCCACAACAATTCTCTTACGAAGGCTTTTCTTAAGATCTTCATCAAGGAACTTTGAATGAGTGTATCCAAGCTTTTTAATGATAAAAAGAGCTAAGATATCAGCACACTGTTCTTCAAGTTCTTTGCCATACTGCTTTCCGTCAAAAGAAATACGAGTAAGAGCAGTAAGTTCGGTACTTCTATCGGGAGTCCTTCCAGTCACACAAAGTACATCAGTCATTTTTTTGAAAAGGAGGTGAGCGAATTCATGAGCAATAACGAAAGCAATATAGTCATCAGGATTGCTATCATTAATCTGAAGAAGAATTCGAATAGAAGTACCTTCTTTTTCGCAAAGGCCAGAAGTAAGCTTTGCATCGGACGGAATCACGATAATACTAGTTACCAGAAGTTTCCAAGAAAACAAAGTAGAGTTGTGGAGTCGAGATTCGTATTCTCCGGCTATGGCCTTAACCATGCCTTCGTACCGTTCTAGCGATTTGTCCAGAATTTTGATGTCCATAGTCAAGACCATCCTTTCTTTATAATATCGAACTTTTCGCAAGTGCTATTATAACAGGATTAAGACAATTTGTCAACATTTATGTTAACCAAGCACCAAATTATTAAAATAATTGACAAAATTACATAAAAGAAATATAATTTCAATGTTGCAAGAAAAATATTTGCACCACTAGCTCAGTTGGTAGAGCAACTGACTCTTAATCAGTGGGTCCGGGGTTCGAGTCCCCGGTGGTGCACCAAAAAAGCCTTAAAGCATTTAGCTTTAAGGCTTTTTTATTTTGCTATTGTTAAGCAGCATCTGCTACCCAAGCAAGTTTTAAGTTATCTGAATCTTTAAATACAAATACAGATGTTATTGTTTGAGTTTGCTTTTGTGTTTGACCATTTAGTGTAAATGTATATTCCAAAGTATAAGTTGCTAAGCAACCTCTACATTTACCATTTGCATCATATCCATATTTTGAAACTGTTACAGAAGAATTATTACAGAAGATGCTTAATGTAGCACCTGATCCATATTTATTTCTTTGTGCTACTATATTTGCAATAGCATTTTTTAAGTCTTCTTTTAATGGACTATCTGGGTGAACGCATTCCATATCTGGACCATTATCTGGTGTTTGATATAAAGAATTAACTACATTTGAAATAACATAAGTGCTGCTAAGTAGTGAAGAATAATCCTTTAGAGGAGCAGGTTGCCAATTTAGTGCCTTTACACAAGGAATGTCATCAACTGATATTATTTTTGATGATGGTTGATAATCTGGGTTTGTAGGTGTTGTAGGTGTTGTTGGTGTTGATGGTTTAACGTATCCAGGACTATCTACTGTTGCAGTATTTGTATCAGCTTCATAACCTACGTTAT
Organism: Clostridia bacterium; assembly: GCA_017518295.1. GTDB lineage: Bacteria > Bacillota > Clostridia > TANB77 > UBA1234 > RGIG6105. Next base: position 111,485 of record JAFWVJ010000017.1, on the reverse strand, counting down.
ATCCTAATATAGTTGCAACGCTACGAAGAGGAATATAAGTTCTATCCCTATATGTTAAAGGATATTCAACTGCTCCTGTTGCAGCATCACGAAGGGTTTGAATAACACCATCTTTAGAAATCTTTAGTTCTGTGTTTAAATAAACAGGTGAAACTAATTGTGCGGCAAAAACTGTCATTGTTGATCCAATAAGTATTCCAGCGCCAATTTTTGCTACATTACTTAAAAACTTTTTCATTTGTTGCCTCCTTTTTAAATATATACTTATTTTAATTATATAAAATGAAATATAAAATATAGATAAATTAACTACATTTTATTTTAAATTTAATATAAGTGAAACAATAAAAAATTTACATAATTTATTCAAAACTAATGATATTTTTTGAACTTGCAAGCTACGGCTAGTTGGTATAAGATATTTAATGCAAATATGCTTAAAATTAACAAAAACAAAACGTAAAGACAAAATTTATTATCCACAAAGGGGAAAAATTAATGTACTTAAAAAAATTAGAATTACAAGGATTTAAATCGTTCGCAGATAAAACTACTTTGGAATTTAAACCTGGAATAACTGCTGTAATCGGTCCAAATGGATCAGGTAAGTCAAATATTTCTGATGCTATAAGATGGGTTTTGGGAGAACAAAGTGTAAAAACTTTAAGAGGATCAAAGCTAGAGGATGTTATTTTTGCAGGTACTCAGGCGAGAAAACCAGTTAGCTTTGCCGAAGTAACTATTACTCTAGATAACCAAGACAATAAACTTCCAATAGATTATTCAGAAGTAACTGTTACTAGAAGAGTATATAGAAGTGGTGAAAGCGAATTTTTTATAAATAAAAATCAATGTAGATTAAAAGATATTGTTGAACTTTTTATGGATACAGGAATTGGTAGAGATGGATATTCTATCATTGGACAAGGAAGAATCGATGAAATTTTATCTACTAAGTCAGAAGAAAGAAGACATATCTTTGAAGATGCTGCAGGAATAGTTAAATATAGAACGCGTAAAGAAGAAGCAGAAAAGAAGTTGGAAAACACAAAACAAAATCTTCTTCGTATAAATGACATAGTTGGAGAATTAGAAAATCAACTAGAGCCATTAAGAGAACAATCTGAAAAAGCAAAAAGTTATTTGGAATTTAGAGATAAGTTAAAGTTTTTGGAAGTTGGTTTGTTTATTAGCAATATAAATAAAAATAAAAATAAATTAACTGAAATTACAGAACAAATTAATGGCGTTTTGGCTCAAACCAAAGATGAAGATGAAAAACTTGCCAAATTACAAGGCACAAAAGAAGAAGCTAGATTACAAATAGAAGAAATAATTAAAAACATAGAAGAATTACAAGCAAAAATCTTTGATGAGCAAAACAATATAGAAAAATTAAAATCAGAAATTGGAATTAAAGAGACAAAAATTGATCACAATAAGGATACATCTGAAAATTATAAAAAAGACATTTCTGACTTAGAAGCTAAAAATGAAGAATTAAAAAAAGAAATCGAAGATAGAAAATTAAGACAAGAGCGTTTAGCAAATGACAAGCAAAAGTTTGAAGATGAATTAAAAGCAAAAGAAGAAGAACTACGCAAACTTTCAGAAAACTTAAGCAATGATGCAAAACATGTAGAAGAATTAAAAGCAAAGATTATGCAAAACATTGATATAAAGTTTGAAAAAATGGAAGTGCTAAAAGGACTTACTTCTAGTCATGACACACAAAGTAGCCGTATCAAACAAATTGATACAGAAATTTTTGATAACAAATTAGCTATAGATAAAGAGAATATGGCAAAAACAGAGCAAAACAAATCTTACCAAGAAATAGCTAAAGTAAAAAATGAATTAGAAGAAAAAGTTAATAAAATAAAACAAATAAAAGATGAGCATGAATCAAAGATTATCGAATTTGAAAACAATATTCGTGTAAGCTTAGATGAACTTAGTAATAAAGAATCTAGATTAAAATTCTTAATTGAAACAGAAAACGAATATGAAGGCTATGTAAATAGTGTAAAAGCTGTAATGCAAAGATGCCAAAAAGACAATGGTTTTGGTAAAGGCATATATGGTACGGTTGCAAATTTATTAAAGGTTCCTAATGAATACGAAACGGCTATTGAGCAATTACTAGGTGCGGGACTTCAAAATATTATTACCGAAAAAGAAGAAGATGCAAAAAATGCTATTGAGTATTTAAAACAAAACAATTTAGGAAGAGCCTCTTTTTATCCAATTTCTTCGGTTAAAGGAGAAAAGATAAAGAATTCATTTAATGGTGAAAAAGGATTTGTTGGAGTTGCTTCCGATTTAGTTTCTTATGATTCCAAATATGATGGAGTAATGCAATCTATATTGGGAAGAAGCGTTGTTTGCGATAACATGGATAACGCGATTGAACTTGCCAAAAAGAATAGATATTCTTTTAGAATAGTAACACTAGATGGAGACTTATTAAATGTTTCTGGACAAATGACAGGTGGTAGTATAGCTAAAAAGACAACATCATTATTGTCTAGAGGAAGAGAAATTGATGAACTTAAAAAGCAGGTTACCACTTTAAAAGATAATGCTCAAAAAGCAAAAGATGCATATGAGTCATATAAGAAAGATGCGGAAGAAACACTAAAAGATAGCGAAGAAGTTACAACAAAATATCAAGAATTATTAATTTCTTTTGCAACAGAAAGTCAAAAAATGGAAGCGATTAATAGCAACATTGAAAAAGCAAATAAGAAAATAGAATTGTTGCAAAATGAAAAAGATGCAATTTCAAAGGATTTAGAAAAAGCAAAAGAAGATATTCAAAACTTAAATGATATGATGTCTAAATTAGATATAGAAAGTGAAGAAGCTCAAACTCAAGTTGATGAATTTGCCAAGAAAAATGCAGATCAACAAAAGGTGTTTGATGACTTAAACTCAGATATCATGGATTTAAGAATAAGTGTTAATTCTTTTGATGAAAGTTCAAATTCAATCGATGAAATCTTAGAGAGAATAAATCAAGAAATTTCTTCTAATACAGAAAATGCAGATAGAAAAAAAGAAACAATTGAAAAGATGTCAGAAGAAAATGCAAAATTAGAAGAAGATATAGCATCAACCAAAGAGACAATAGAAAACGCAAATCAAAAGATTGAAGAGTTATCTCAAAATTTGACAGATATCAAAGAAGAAAGAGAAAGTCAAAATCAAAAAGTTGTTGAGATAGAAAAAGAAGTTGATAATGAATATCGAACATTAGATATTTTGCACGATCAAGCAACAAAACTTGATGTTAGAAAAACTAAAATGGAACAAGATATTGAAGATATTCAAAACAAGATGTGGGAAGAATATGAAACTACTCCAAACACAGCAAAAGATTATGCTGAAGTAACACCACAAACTGGAAAAGAAGTTGAAGGTTTAAAAAATAGCATTAAAAATCTTGGACCAATAAATGTAAACGCAATAGAAGAATATAAGGCAGTTGGAGACAGATATGAATTTTTGAGAACTCAAAAAGAAGATTTGGAAGCATCGCAAGAGTCACTCGAGAAGATTATTTCTGACATGGTTGAACTTATGAAAATTCAATTTGCTCAAAACTTTGAATTGATTAATAAAAACTTTAGCGAAGTATTTGTTGAACTATTCGGAGGTGGAAGAGCAGAGTTAATTTTATCAGATACTAATAATATCTTAGAAAGCGGAATTGAAATAGAAGTTCAACCACCTGGAAAGAAACTTCAAAACATGATGCTTTTATCTGGTGGAGAAAGAGCGTTCACGGCTATAGCATTGCTGTTTGCTATTCTTAAATTATCTCCATCTCCATTCTGCATACTAGATGAGATTGAAGCGGCATTAGATGATGTTAACGTATATAGATTTGCAGATTATCTTAAAAAATTTGCAGAAAGTACACAATTCTTGCTAATCACTCATAGAAAAGGTAGCATGGAATCAGCTAATACAGTTTATGGCGCAACAATGCAAGAACATGGTATAACCAAACTTGTTTCTATGAAACTAGATGAAGCAAAGTAGTTGTTTTGGTAATGAAAGGTAAGTTAAGTAAGTGTTTAGAAATTTAGTTAGTAAAAAGATAAATATAGTATCATATATAATTACATTTCTAGTTGGCCTAGGTTCGGTATTGCTTGGTATTGCACCACTTGGTACTGCTTTTGTTGCCGCTTTGGTAGATCAGAAAATACCGATACTTATATCTTTTGTAATTTCTTTGATAATTTATTTTGTTGGATTTGGATTAAATAGTGCACTTGAATTTTTGATTTCAATAATACTATTTGCACTATTTGTATCTATTTCCAAAAACAAAGAATCAATATATAAAAAAGCTGTGCTTTTTGCTTTATCTCAGATTATATCAATTATATTTTTAATATTAGTTGGACTAGATAAAGCACCAAATGTTCTTTTAATGATGTTTAATTTAATAACTGGCACAGCATTAATGATTGTTTTTTCGTTTGGACTTAAAGCAAATGTTAAAATAAAGAATAGAGAAAAAACCAATATAGAAGAATTGATATCAGCTGGCATTTTGTTTGCTGCGTTATTTTCAGGAACAGCATTATTTAAATTTGCTGGACTTACAATTTTCTCTATTGTTTGCATTTTAACAGTGATGCTATTGTGCTGGAAAAAAACAGCTATTTTTACACTTATTAGTTCATTGGCGATGGCATTATTTTTTATTGTTATTGCCGGTGAACAGCTAGTATATTTGTTGTTGTTTTTAATTGCTGGATTTGCTAGCATGCTTTTATCAAAAGCTGGAAGAAAAGGAATTATAATTGGTCTTTTATTTACTATGTTTTATTGTTTGTTTTTTGCACCGACAAAGGACAAAGTTTATTCGCAACTAGGATATAACAGATATGTTATTGAAGACTTTAATGCATTCCTAAAAGAACAAAATGGTTCAAATGAAGAATCAATAAATGGTGTAGATTTTTATGATTTAGAAAAGATGGTTGATGAAATTGTTAATTCACCATATACGCTTATCATGAAAGAGATGCTTATTGGATTTATAATTTTATTAATTCTTCCAAACTCTTTCTATAAATCATATGAAAATATTACTAAAGATATAATGTCAAAATATGAATTTAATGGAATAAAGAGTTTTAAGCCATATACTATTTATTTATTAAATCCTGGCAAAAATAATGAAGAACCAAAAGAAAATGAATCTGAAAACAAGAGTAAAACTACAAACAAGAAGAAAACAAAAGGAAAATCAAATAAAAAACAAAAAAGAGTTGATTAAAATCAACTCTTTTTTATATGGTGAGCCCGGAGGGATTCGAACCCCCGACCCACGCCTTAGAAGGGCGTTGCTCTATCCAGCTGAGCTACGGACCCATATATCGCCACAAGCGACGATATTTATATTAGCATCTTATGTAAAAAAAGTCAATAAAAACTGAATTTTATTTGTGAAATCTAGAATTGTACCTTTTTACATTAAAGAGATGCCTGCTTTTGGCCTTTTTGTGTTTAGAAACATTTAAAAAGCATATAATAACCACAATTAGGATAATTACTATCAATATAAGCAACACTACTTTTAATATATCCCATGCTGTTATAGGAGGTATTTCTTCTATGGTTTTATCGGCAATAAGCCCAACCGTATATGTAATCCCATATATGTCATAAGTGATTTTACCAAGGCTATCTCCGCTAAATACGGGTGCAACTAAGCTGTCTTTTAAAGTAGTAATAGATTCAAAGTCGGATACAGATGAATCTTTGTCGATTAAGACAATAAGATCTCCAGATGTTATAGCAGATACTTCTGCATTTTCATCTTTTGCATTTTCAACCTTGATTTTTTTGATTATAGTGCCCTTACTCAAAAATGTTGCTTGAGAGAAAGATTCAAAGCCTTTATCAAACAATAACATTGTGTCTTTATATCTTTGACTAGTATTTGATTCATCTTGACTTCCGCCTAAAACTGTACAAATTAAAGTAATATCCCCACTTGATGCAGAAGAGACAAGACAATTTTTTGCTTCTTTTGTATATCCGGTTTTTCCACCATTACATTTATCATAAAAATACAAGCTAGAAGGATTAATTAATTTATTTGAATTTTTAAATACTCTATCTTCTTTTTCATATTTTTCAGATGTTGGAAGAGAACAACTTTCAAGAGAAATAATACGTCTAAAGTCTTCAAAATTATCATAAGCATATTTATACATAATAGTTATATCGTGCGCGCACGAATAATGATTATCGTCATGTAAGCCATTAGGATTCACAAAATGAGTGTCTTTGCATCCAAGTTCAAGAGCTTTTTTGTTCATCATATCAGCAAAATTAGATACTGTTCCACCAATATATTCAGCCAAAACATTTGCAGCTTCATTTCCGTGAAGCTACTAACATACATTGTAGTAGATTATCAACAGTAATGATTTCGCCAACTTGGACTGCTGTGTTGCTTCCGCCAGAAGGAACAGACATAATTGCATCATAACTTGCTGTGACTCTATCAGTGATTTTACCATTTTCTAAAACCAAAATTGCAGTCATTATTTTTGTTGTGCTAGCTGGAGGTACATGTGTATAAGCTTCTTTTTCATACAATGTTCTTCCGAGTTAAATCATCTATTAAAAAGACATTTGGGCAGTCTATGGATATATTTTTATCAAAAGCATAACAACAAGATGGAATTATAAAGATTAAAAATAACAATATAAGATATTTTTTCATAAAAACCTCCAAAAATATTTTATAAAAATGACAATAAAAAAACAAGAAAAATCATTTGATGTACTACTTTTTACCAACTTTATTGAAAATGCAAATTCGGTAATATATAATAAAAATCGTAAAAAACTACAATTAAAAGGAGCAAAAATGGAAATAAAAGCAAAGCATATTGTTTATGTGGGGGCTTTTATTGTGCTGGCAATTGTAGGGGCAAATTTTATAAAAGATGATAGTATCGTTATTACGAATGAAGAAATGAATGTTATTAGTTCTGGCGAAGTACTTGAAGAATATATTTATGTTCATATAGATGGTGCTATTAAAGAACCTCGGAATAAAGAAAGTTCTTAAAGGAACTAGAATATTTGAGTTAATAGAATTATCTCGGTGGAGAATTAAATGATGCGGACATATCTAGAATTAATCTTTCTAGCATCTTAAAAGATGAACAAAAAATAATTGTTCCATACAAAGTAATTGAACAAAAAGATATAGATTCATCAAACAAGATTCAAAAAAACAAGACAACATTAAATAATGCTTCTCAAATTAATATTAATTATGCTAGCCAAACAGAATTAGAAAAACTAACTGGAATAGGGCCGGCTATGGCAGGTAGAATCATTTCATATAGAGAGGAAAATGGGCTTTTCCATTCTATAGAAGATGTTAAAAATGTCAGTCGGAATTGGTGATGCTAAATTCAATAAAATTAAAGATGAAATAACAATATAAGGAGGGATAGGTTTGAATATAAATGAAATAATTAGAAAAAAGAGAGATCAAGAAGAACTTTCTAAAGAAGAGATTGATTATTTTATTAAAGAATATTCTGCTGGAAATATTCCCGATTATCAGGCATCAAGTTTGTTGATGGCGATTTTCTTGAATGGAATGTCACAAAGAGAAATATTTGATTTAACAATGGCGATGGCAAATTCTGGTGATACTATTAGTTTATCTTCTATACCAGGAATTAAAGTCGATAAGCATAGTACAGGTGGAATTGGAGATAAAGTCACATTAGTAGTGATGCCATTAATAGCAAGTCTTGGGGTTCCAGTTGCAAAGATGTCTGGAAGAGGACTTGGATATACACAAGGAACAATAGATAAATTAGAATCTATTCCTGGGTTTAGAACAAATATTTCAATTGGCGAATTTGTATCGAATGTCGAAAATATTGGAATTTCTATTATGGCACAACAAGAAAGCATTGCAATAGCAGATAAAAAGTTATATGCATTGAGAGATGTAACAGCAACAACAGAGAGCATCCCTTTGATTGCTTCTTCAATAATGAGTAAAAAGATTGCATCTGGTGCGGATAAGATATTGTTAGAAGTAACATGTGGAAGTGGGGCTTTTATGGATTCGGAATCACGCGCTAAAGTATTAGCAGAGACGATGGTAAATATTGGAAAACAAGTTGGAAAAGAAACAATAGCAGTAATTACAAATATGAATCAACCTTTGGGAAGATATTGTGGAAATAGCTTGGAAGTTATGGAAGCAATTAATATTTTAAAAGGAAAAGGCGAAGAAGATGTAGTTAAAGTATGTACCATTTTAGGCGCATATATGTTAAAACTTGCCGGCAAAGGAGATAATTTAGGAAATAATTTTAGATTAATTCAAAATAATATCGAAAATGGTGCTGGACTTAAAAAATTTAAAGAGCTTATTGAAAAACAAGGCGGAGATAGTAGCATTTTAGATTCACCTGAATTACTAAATATGGCGAAATTTAAAACACCTGTTATATCACAAGAAAATGGTATAATATATGCAATTAAGTGTAAAAATATTGGACAAGCGATTGTTAATATGGGTGGAGGAAGGCAAAAGAAGGAAGATTTCATAGATAACACTGTTGGAATAGAAGTGTTAAAGAAGATAGGCGACCATGTTGAGGCTGGAGAACCATTATTATATATTTATAGTAATGATGAAGAAAAAGCAAAAAAAGAAGCTATTAAACTTCAAAGATCATTTAAATTAGGCAGCGTTGAAGTTCCAAAGATAGAAGAAATAATAGATGTAATAGAATAAAAAGTGGAGGTTAAAATGAGAGTAAAAGGATTGATTTTATTATTAGTTTTGTTGTTATCATTATTTAGCATATGTTATGCAGTTGAATTTACTGATTTAGGATTTGATGAAGGATCACAAAGTTACAAAGTGGCGGTAGAAAATTTGTGTGAAAAAGGCGCTATAACAGGCTATCCAGATGGAACATTTAAACCATCAAATAATATCACAAGAGCTGAAATCACAAAGATTATAATAAAAGCATTTGATATAGAATTAGTAGATAGTGGAGAAACAAATTTTAAAGACATTGATCCTAACAAATGGTATGCATCATATGTAAATACAGGAGTTAAGAATAGATTCATAGTTGGTTATGAAGATAATACTTTTAGACCAGATGAAAATGTTAGTTATGCAGAACTTGTAACGATGATTTGCAATGTAATGAAAGAGAAAGTATCTTCAAAAGAAGGAACGAAATGGTATGAAGCATATTGGAACACTGCATCTGACAAAGGATTTTTCAAGAACTATAATGCAAATGATTTACTACCAGATAATAAGGCAAAAAGAATTAGTGTAGCACTAATTACATATAATGCTTTAAATGGTGAGAAAATAGAAGAGAAGAAAGATGAAGAGAAAAAAGAGGAAAAACAAGAAGAAACAGTTAAAGAAACATCTTCTTTAAGCACTTCAAAGTATTATGCTGGAGTAGTAGAAACACAAATCGAGGCTAGGGGAAAAGATTTCTTTGATTTAGATGTCTTTGGCGAAGGCTTACTAAAAATAAGTGTTTTAAAATCAGATAAAATGCCAAACTATAAGTCATTATTAATATTCAAAGTTAAATCAAATAACAGCATAAGCATCAAAAAAGAGCTAAAGATTAAAGATTTAGATAATAATTATTTACTTGTTATCGAAGTAGATGATGATGCTGTTTCTTTTGAAGGAACGAAAGAGTATTTAGATATAGCCGAAGCTAAAATTAAATATAATGGTTCAAATTTAAATCTTAATAAATACACTTTCTTTGAAATAGATGTTGATCCAAACAATCAAGATGAGTACGAATTTACAGGATGCGAAGTAAAAGCATTGAAAGACGTTAAATTCAAAAAAGATGATAGAGTAATATTTGATGTATCAAATAAATTGTGCTATGTAATAAAAGGAATGGAAAAAGAGGATTAGAATTAGATAACATATAAATTAAATTTATCTTACAAAAAAGGGCTGTCAATTGACAGCTCTTTTTTGTATTCATATAATTTTATATAGGAAAAAATGGGTTATTATAATCTTTTACATTGGAAATTATTTGGAGGCTTGATACGAATGAAAAATTATAAAAAAATCTTGCTTACTTTTGGATTGATAGGGTTAATAGCACTAGGTGGTCAAAAGGCTTATGCTGTAAACTTTTATGATACTTTGGGCACTAGATACGAAGGTGCTGTAGAAAGACTTGCTGAATTAAAAATTGTAACAGGTGTTTCTAAGAACTCTTTTGATCCTGAAAGAAAGGTTACAAGAGCTGAGTTTGCGAAAATGTATATAGAATCAGCTTTGAAACCAGCTGAAATAGAAGCTCTTATAATTGATGATGCCAATGTAATCGGCTTTAAAGATGTCAAAAAAGAAGAATGGTACTATAAATATATAGTTTGTGCTGTTAATAAAGGTTTTATGAAAGGCTATGAAGATGGCACGTTCAAACCAGACAAAGAAGTAACTTATGCAGAAATATCTAAGATGGTTACTTTAGCATTGGGACATGATTACTTAACGGTTGATACTGAAAATGCATGGTACACAAACTATGTAGATAAAATGTATTCAGAAGGATTGTTTAGAAACGTTTTATTTAAAGAAATTACAGATCCTGCAACAAGAGGTAATGTAGCTAATATTATTTGGAATATGCTAAGAGCTGACGTGTGGAAAATGGTAAAAAGAAGTGATGCTGATGGATTTGTGTATGTTAATACATACAACAATTTATTTAGTCACAAAATAATTGATCACATTCTTTTATTAAATGCTAAAATCCAAGGGTTTAAAGAAATAAATGGAAATATATATGTAACTATCAAAGATACAAATTATAAATTATTCGATCAATCTACACAAATCACTTTTTCTATGATTGGTGGATATTCAGACGTATTGTTAAAAAGAGTTGAATATCCTGGCGAAGTTGTAAGATATGAAGCGGTTGGAATATCTACAGATATAGGTTCAACCTTACATGAGGGAACATATAAAAAGCTTAAAGAAGAAGGTTTTGATTTAACAAATAAATATAGATTAAGTAGTGATACAGACTATGCATACTTATATCATAATGAAAATGATTCATCTTATTCAGATAGAGCTGTAGGAATTAAGATGAATAATGTTACTATAATTAAAAAGTCAAAAGTTACTGATACTGCTGAAAAAATAGATGAGAGTGATAAATCACACAGTTCTACAAAAAACCAATTTGAAGATGACCCAATAAGCTATAGATATGAAAAATTGGACAAAGTATTTACGAGAGAAATTGATATAAACGAAGGCGAAAAGAAAATCGAAGGAAATGCACTTTTGTTTAAAAACAACCAAAGAGTCGAGTGGTCTTCTTTAAAAGAAGGAGATATTTTAGTTGAAGTTGCAAAGAACGAATATTATTTTATTGCTTCAACAGAAAGTACAACCACTGTTCTAAAAGAATATAACAAGAAAAAAGGCGAATATAGCATAACGACTTCAAGTGGAACTTACGAAACATATGCTCAAACTAGATATCTAGATTATTTTTCAGATAAAGTATACACATTTAATTCATTGAAAGATTCAAAACTAAAAGAAGCAATTGATAAAAAAGTTAGATTGACATTCGATATGTCCGATAGAGTAGTAAAGATTGAATTGTTAGAAGATAAAGTAGATACCAAAGAGTTAAACATGGGTATTTTTATGAATCTAACAGTATTATCAAAAGACAAAAATGCTAGAAACAAACTAACTATTTATCAAAACGGAAAGTCAAAAGCATATAATACAAGCATGTCAAGTATAAGCGTGGATCCTGGTGCCTTGATCGTATACACTTATGATGATAAGAATCCTGGAATTATAAAGAGCGTAAAATCTGCTTCTGGAAAAGTTAAACTAACAGACAAGATAGTAATAGATAAATATAAGACATCAGATCTTCAAAATAGTGTTAAATATTTTGATGAAGAAGATGAATTAAGCATAACAGCAATTAAATATCATTATAAGTTTGGAAAATACGAAAATCCATCAAGTTTTGATATTGAAACAATCACAATTAGTGAGTATTTGGGATATAAAGATGCAGATACAACTTCTTATGCAATTGTTGATTCTGAAGATGTTATAAAGCAAATATTTGTTGAAGATCGTACAGAAAAATCTACTACATATTATGGCGTGGTTAATAAGATTTCGAAAGATTCAAAGAGTGGAAAAATAACAGTAAAAGTTGATGTTGTAGGAGTAAAGAGCTTACAAGAATACGAATATACTGGAAGAATTGACTTTATTGAAGGAGACTTTATTAAATTTGTTTCTGAAAAAGGAGACAAGCTAGAATATAAAGAGAAATTTACGATAGGAGTACTTGGATATTACAAAGACTTAGAAGTAATATCTTCTTCAATAGATTCTAAAACCAAGAAGGTAACAAGTTATAACCTTTCTAACGACAGTTTACTTGACGTAACAAATTGGAAAATAATTACTGAAGGAGAAGAATATAACCTAAACGCTTATGATGTATTTTTGCTTACAATTGGAAAAATAGATGATACACAGGCTCTTTGCTTTAAAAAGACAGAAAATGTAAAACCATCAAATATTAAGCTTGAAAATGGTGATTTGATAGCTATAAATGAGATTGAGGGTACGGTTATTATCTATAGAGGCTACGAAAAAAAATAATTATATATTTCTAAAACCTTTTATTTACATATAAATCAATAAATAATATAATTTTATGTAAGGGTTTACTATGTGAAATTACATGGATTTTTATGTAAGGATTGGTAAGAAAGAAATTGAAATATAAGAATTATTATAAAGTGTTGGGGCTTAGGGGACCAAGGGCTTCAGAGAACGATATTAAGTCGGCATTTAGAAAACTTGCCAAAAAATATCATCCGGATCAAAATCCTCAATACGAAGAAAAATTTAAAGATGTTAACGAAGCATATCAAGTTCTTGGTACAGAAAGGACAAAAAAACGCTACAATATAAGGTATTACTTACACTTTTTTCAAAATGGCATCGATATGCAAGGATTTAAAGATAGCATCAAAAACTTTGGAAATACTGAGTTTGCTAAGATTTTTATAGGAGAATATACAGATTTTGAAGATAGAATTCTCAGTAATCACGAAATAGAAGCTAAGATTACTCTAGAAGAGGCCTTTTTTGGAACAACTAAGCAAATACCAGTAAAATCAGAAACTGGTGAAGAAGAGATTGTTTCGGTTAAAATACCTAGAGGAGTAACCAATGGGGCAAAAGTGCTACTAAAAAGAGACAATGAAGACTTATTTATTAAATTAAATGTTTTAGAAAGCAAGCAATTTAAGCTAGAAGATAATAATTTGATCAAAAGTGTAAAAATTACGCCTAGTGACGCTGCTTTGGGCAACGAAATTAGTGTAAATTCAATTGATGGAATATATAAGCTTAAAATCCCGGTAGGAGCTCAAACAAACGATGTTTTGAGCATAAAAGATGCTGGATTTATTAGTAAAGATGGAAAAAGGGGAGAATTATTGGCAAAGCTTGTTATAGATGTCCCAAAAGACTTATCTAATGAGGAAAGGGAACTATATAATAAGTTAAAAGCATTGCAAAAATAAGTAAAAGTAAATATAATAAGATTTCAGCTAACATTGACGTTTACATAAATTAGTGGTATAATGTAAATGTTAGTGAAAACTGACAGGCAAAAGAAAAGGAGTAGAAGAATATGGATATGTTCGATGGTAGAAAGGTATTCTCAGTTTATGATGGACAAGGCATGAATACACTTGCTTTTCAAATTAATAAGAATATGGATAATGGAGTAGAAATTCTTTCTATTGAAAAACTAAAATCATTTATTGAATCAGTTCAAAATGGTTATAGAAAAACGTTCTTTTTTAATCCAGAACCTGCTGATGAAGAATTGAAAGAAATAGTCTTTCTTACTATTAAACCTGGTGAAGCAATTTTAAATGCTGGAGATTTTAAAGATGGTATCTTACATGTTGGAAAAAAACCAGGGAATATTAAGTATTCTTCAATAAAAATTACTGGCGATGAATCTGAGTATAAGGAATTTCAATACACTCCAAACTTTAAAAGACCGATTGCTATTGTTGATCCGATTCTTGGAGATGAAGTTAAGCCTGTAGTATTCTTTGATACTAATACCAATAGTATGAAAGCAAGAATGAAAATATTACCTCACAAATCATATATAGCTATTGAAGTGGTAAAGTAATAAAGAAAGGATGATGAAATATGGCAGAAAAAGAAAAAGAAGTTAGAGCTTCAGAACTTAAATTGGAGGAAAAGGGACCAACAAACGGTGATGTTGCAGTTATTGATGCGACTACACTAGAAAAAGGCGAAGAGTTCAATGTTGTCAATAGACCTCCTGAAGGTCCTGGCCTTGGTCAAAAGTCTGGAAAAGTAGTTAGATGTGATCCAGAGGGTCGCGAAGTAAAAGACCACGAACAAGAACAAGAAAGATAAAATCGTAGAGCAAAAAGTTTTTTTGAAATATAGGCAGTTCTACAAAGGAGGAAACCATTAATGAAACAATGGTTAGATTCAAGAAAACCACTTATGATATTTTTAGGGATAGTATATGTTATACTAGCCCTTTTTGTCGTGACGGCGTTTGTAAATAATACTGTTACGTATAGAAAAGGTTTATATGTAAGCTCAAGTAGTGGGGAACAATTAATTAACAAATACTTGGCTGAAGTTGAGAGTGGAGATAGAGAAGCTGCTAAAAAGAAAGCAATAGAGAATTTAGATGTTAAAGTTGAAGAACTTCCTGCAGACAAAAGAGGACTTGGAATTGCATTTGATATGTTCAAAACAAATATTAAAGAGGTTGGTAGTAATTTACTTATAATATTTAAAGCACCTGGAGAATACTTTGGTGCAATGAAAAATTTTACTATTGGATATCTTATATTATTTGTTGTAGTAATCATTATGAAGAAAACAAACAAAGAATATAGTGGAATAGAACATGGTAGTGCTGACTGGGCAACAGGCGGAGAAGAGTATGCAGTTCTTAGTAAGACAGATGGATTTATATTAGCAAAAGATCACTTTATGCCGATGATTCCAACCCCTCCTTCTGGAAAAAATGGTAACATATTAGTTATCCGGAGGTTCTGGTTCTGGTAAGTCAGCATCATTTGCTATACCAAATGCTATGCAGATGTTAGGTTCATATTGTTTTACAGACCCTAAAGGTGAAATTTATGATAGAACAGCAGGATTATTTAAGCAACATGGCTACAAAGTTCATGTAATAAACTTAGCTGATCCACAATATTCAGATGGATATAACCCACTTTCACACATCAGAAATACAATGGACTTAGATATTATCACAAAGATTATTTCTGAAAAAGATAATAAAGGTGGAGGTAAAGCAGGTGGTGATGGTGCTTTCTGGGATAATACATCTGAAGCACTACTTAAAGCTTGTATATACTACATCTATTTAAATAGACCGGAAGAAGAACGAAGCCTTGCTTCTTGTGCTGCGTTAATTAGATACGGAGCAGAGAATGAAGGCGAAGACTTGATGGAAATATTTAAATCATTAGATTTTGATAATCCAGCAAGAAGACAATTTGATAATATTAGATTAGGTAGTGAGAAAACGTTTGCAAACATCTTGGTATCACTTGCAGCAAAATTATCTGCATTTGATTCGCCAGATATTGCTGCACTTACTGCATGCAACTCACTTCAATTTGAAGATTTAGCAAAAGAAAAATCAGTAGTATACTTTATCACTCCAGAAAGCCATGGAACATACGATTTCTTAATGAATATATTCTTCTCACAAATGTTCCAAAGACTTTATGAATTTGGTGATAAAAATGGCGGAGCACTTCCTGTTCCAATGTTTTTGATATTAGATGAGTTTGCAAATATTGGTAGAATTCCAAACTTTGAAAGAATTCTTTCAACATGTCGTTCAAAGAAATTACATATTAGTATTATTCTTCAATCATTAGATCAAATAGAAGAAATATATGATGAGAAAATGGCTCAGATTATTATGGCAAACTGCTCAACTCAGTTATTCTTAGGAAGTAATGCACAAAAGACATTAGAGACGTTTTCTAAATTGCTTGGTGAGAAAACCATTAAGCATGATAGTGATTCAACGAGCACAGATAAAGACAATACAACATCTGGACATAGTTATTCAGAACAAATAATGGCTAGAGCTCTTATGACACCAGATGAACTTCGTAGATTAGATACTGATGAATGTTTGATATTTGTACAAGCAATGAAACCAATTAGAGCTAAAAAGTATTGGTACTATCCAAAGAAAGCTCCTGGAGTTGGTGGTCCTCATCCTAGATTTAAAGAAGCACATGATTTAGAAATAAGTCACTTAACTCAGGGCATACAACAACGTGGACATTTTGTTATCTCAAATCCAACTCAGTGGAACTCAGGAGGAAACAATTCTGCATTTGATATTTGGGGAACATCAAATACAAACTCTACTTCAAACACAAATAATTCAAGTGCGTTTGGTGGCAACAATAATAGCTCTAATCCTTTTGGTGGATCTAGTAGTACCAATAATACAAACCCTTTTGGTGGAGGAAATTCCACAAATAATTCTGGTGAGTTTGGAAGCTTTGGCGGCGGAGTAAATAGTCAAAGTAGTACTCCAATTAGTTCAACGCTTCAAAATAAAATGACCAATAATAATTTGTTTGATGATTTGTTCGAAGAACCAACACCAACTCAAACTTCAAGTAGTCCATTCGATGTTAACCCTTCCGCATCTCAAATAGGAAACACAAATCCTAGTACGGGAAATAGTGCTGGAGGAGCTAAAGATTTTGATTATGATTTACAAGAAGAATTAGAAAAGAAATTTGATGAGTTATTTGGGCCACCAAAAAACAAGAAAAAGCCTACATATACGGATTAATAAGTTTTGACCGAGATGCAAAGCAAATTGCATTTCGGTCTTTTTATAGGTATAATTATAAAGTAGTAGCAGTCATTGATTGCCATGGCGACCATTGGTCGCCTGTACGAAAAATGTAACGGCGATGAATAATCGCCAACAAAAGGAGTTTTTATGAAATTTGTACACATTGCAGATTTGCATCTGGATAGACCATTTGTTTCTTTTAAGGGAAATAAAGATCTTTCAAAAAAGAGAAGAATAGAGCAAAAATTTGCATTTAAAAAAGTAATAGATTATATAAAAAAAGAAAAAGTAGAACTATTATTTGTTTCTGGAGATTTATTTGAACAAAAATATGTTACCGAAGACACAATTTTATACTTGATTTCTTGTTTTGAAGAAATAAAAGATACAAAAGTATACATAGTTGCAGGAAATCACGATCCGCTAATAAAAACATCACCATATAATATTTACAATTGGCCAAACAATGTCTTTATATTTGGAAATGAAGTTGGAAAAGACACTATAAATAATATAGACATATATGGTTTGGGCTTTAATGACTATTATATGGACTCAAATGAAATAAAAGATATTAAAACAGATGAGAATAAAATTAGTATTCTTATTACTCATGGTACATTAAACGGTGCATCAAAAATGTATCATGATATAAAAGAAGAGTGGCTCAAAAGATTTAACTATGTTGCACTTCGGGCATATTCATATGCCTAAAATAGATAAATCCAAAATCATATATCCTGGAAGTCTAACATCTTGTGGCTTTGATGAGCCGGGGGAGCATGGAATGGTAATAGGAGAGATACTTCCAAACGGAGAAGTTGAATATGAATTTGTAAAAGTCGATGATTCAAGGTTTGAAAAGAAAGAGATAGATATTACAAGTATTAATTCCGTAAGTGAATTGATAGATAAAATGCAATTGGAGGACAATACATTTTATAAAATAAAACTAATAGGCGAAAAAAAATTCGATACAAATAAAGTAGAAGAACAATTGAGAATTATAAACAAAAATATTTGTGAATTTGAAGACAACTCACATTATGAATATAAGTTAGATGAAATATCTAAAGAAGAAACATTAAAAGGAATATTTACGAAAAAGATTTTGGAAGAAATAGAAAATAATCCAGAAGAAAAAGAAAACCTCTTACGGAGCATTGGAATATGTATATAAGAGCATGGGATTATAAATAATAATGAAAGGATATTGTAATGCAAATTAATAAAATTCAAATATCCAATTTTGGAAAATTAAATGATATAAATATAGATTTGGAACCCGGAATAAATATTATAAAAGGCAAAAATGAAGCGGGAAAATCAACATTGGCAGATTTTGTTAGATGTACATACTATGGAGTTAGCAAAAATAAAAATGGAAAGACGTATTCAGATTTTGAAAAGTATTCTCCTTGGAACAACAATAAATTTGCCGGAAGAATAGATTATGAAATAAATGATCAAAAATATAGCATTTATAGAGATTTTACTAAAAACAAAGCAACAATAACTGATGAATATGGGGCAGATGTTTCAGACAACTTCAACAAAACCAAAAGCAAGGGAGCAGAAATCGGATTTGAACAATTTAAGATGGATGAGGAAACATTTGAAAACAGTACATTAGTAAGGCAAAATCAAATAGCGGTGGATACAACTTCACAAAACAGTATAATTCAGAAAATAGGTAATGCAATTCAAACTGGTGATGAATCGCTTTCTTATGATGAAATAATAAAAAAGCTTGAAAAGGTATTGTATGATGAAGTGGGAACAGATAGAACCACCACAAAACCTAAATACACATTAAAAAAAGAAGTGTCAAGGTTGGAAGTAAAGCAAATAGAATTAGAATCTGCAAGTAGCAGAAGTGGAGAGATAAAAAAACAAAAAGATGAATTAAAAGAAAAAAATATTGCATTACAAGAAGAGCACAAAACACTTAGGGAATTGCGTGATATAAAATTTAAGTATGAAAAAGAAAAAAATGATGCTAGGAATAAATATGAATTAGAACAAAAATACAAAAAAGAACAAAAAGAAAAAGAACTTGCCAAAATAAAGAAAAGAAAAGTAATTGTTTCAATTTTAATAGTACTTATGATGATAATTTCAATTTCATGTATCATCTATTTAAAATCTAATTATTACTATATAGCTATTCCTTTGGTCTTAGGGGTCATCTTACTTCTTATAAATATATTGGCAGGAAACAAAGAAGAACCCCAGGTTATTGAAAAACCATTTTCAACTATAGAAGACGAAATAACAAGAAAAGAGAACAAGGAAATAAAGAAGCTAGCTTTAAAAAAGCCGATAAAGAAATCTTTTGTCAATAAAAATTCTGAAATGCTAAATGAAGAAATAAGCAACATTGAAAATGAAGTTGCAAAAAATGAAATAGAAATTCACAAGCTAAAAATAGATGAAGATTCTATCAAAGAAAAAGTAGCAGATTTTAATGAAGTGGTAGAAGACTTAGAATACAATAGATCTGAATTAGAAAAGGTTCTAAAAAAGGAAGAAATAATAAATATTGGACTTTCTCTACTTAAAGATTCATACGAAGAAATAAAGAAAAAGATTATTCCAAGCATTGAAGAAGACATCAAATATACTATATCTAAAACTACAAATGGGAAATATAATGAAATCAAATATAATGACGTATATGGACTAATTTGCAAAAACGAATATGGAGAGTTGATACCATTAGACAAATTAAGCTTAGGAACAATGGATCAAATATACTTGGGATTTAGATTGGCAGTCGCGGATAAATATGAAAACTTGCCATTAATATTTGATGAAGCTTTTGTTTACTTTGATGATGAACGATTAGAAAATCTATTAAAATCATTAATAGAGATTTCAGATGAAAAACAAATTATCATTTTAAGTTGTTCAGAAAGAGAAACAAATATTTTAGAAAAATTAAAAGTCAAGTATAAAAACATTTTCATATAATTTATAAAAAGAAGATTGATACAATTCAATCTTCTTTTTTATTTCAAAAAAATAATTACGGAATAAAGCGTTTGGAGATTTTCATGCTTTGATAGATTTTTTATTTTGTTTGTTTTGCAATTATATTGAAAAAATACAATAACTTTTGAAACAGAAATTTAATATTATAAGTTCAGTTTTTCTTTCTTTTAAGTTCCGTAAAAGAAAAAACGCATATATCTTGTAAAATGCCTGGTGGTACAACTTTGAGCTCTTTACTTTTTGTAAATATTATAAAATAATTAAGTAGATTATAAAAATAAAAATGCAAAGTTGTCTGCAAAGGAGTTTGTATGATGTTTTACAATTTTAACAAATCAAATAAGAAAACAATATTTTTGTGGAGTAGGTCTGACCATTGGCAGGCTTTATTAAAGTCGCCATTACTGCGAGATTATAAGTGCGAAACAAAAGTGTTTGATGATAAATTTAAGGAGGTGCAATTATGAAAATAAACGCATTGAAAAAATATATCTTAATAATTGGTATTATTGTAGTTGCACTATTTGCAAATAGTACTTCAACTGTTAGTGGTTCTGGAACTTCTGGAAGTGGAAGCACACATACGCACTCTGGTGGTACGGCAACATGTTGTACAAAGAAAAAATGTTCTTCTTGTGGACAATATTATGGAAGTTATAATTCGAGTAATCACTCTGGTGGAACAACAGAAACCAAAAGCTATTATTCTGCTACACAGCACAAGATAGTTAAAACATGTAATGGTTGTGGTGCTACATTGAGTACAACATATCAAAACCATAGTGGTTATGGTGGAGCATGGTATCACTCAAACGCACAACACTATACAATGCATTGTACAGTCTGCGATTCAAAATATGCATTAGAGAATTGTTCTCCTTACTATAAATATGAAGTACAAACAGCAGCAACTTGTACAGCAAAAGGTAAACAGGTTTATTGGTGTCAAAAGTGTCAAGCAGGACCAATGTATAGAGATTATGGTCCGCTTGGACATAGTATGAGCGGTTGGCAATCAAATGCTACTCAACACTATAAAAAGTGTACTAGAAGTGGATGTACTTATACAGATAGTTATGCAAATCACACATCAAGTTCACCAACTTTTATACATGATTCTGGCGGATTTCGACATAAAGTTGAAACGCATTGTACGGTTTGTTCGAGAACATTAGGAAATTCGTATGTTGATTGTGGCCCATTTACGTATTCTACATACACAGCAGACAAGCATAAGAAACAATGTAATCTTTGCGGATACTTTGAATATGTTGCTCATAGTTGGGGAAATTGGGTAGTAGATACAAAAGCCACCTGTACAGCAGCTGGTACAAGGCATAGAAATTGTACCCTATGTGGACAAAGACAAGATGGAACAATAACTGCACCAGGACACACTTATTCATCTATTAAAAAAGAACCTGGATATCACTATGTTGTTTGTACGAGAACATCAACAACAGAAGTTAATGCTTGCGGTGGTACAACAATTTGGGGTGGTACAACTAGTGGGCACTATGATAATGCAGATGCAAATGGTTATTATGATGGTCTTTGCGACGCTGTTTGTAGTGCTACAGGAGAAAAGTGTAATTATAATATTAAAGTAGATATTCCAACCCAATGTTCTATTTCATTATCATGGACATCTCGTGTATATGCACATAACGATACAAGCACACCAACAGTAACTGTTAAGAACGGAACTACAACTTTAACTCAAGGAACAGATTACACAATTTCATGGAATCCAACTCCAGTTAAAAATGTTGGAACATATACAGTAACAATTGCTGCTTCTTCAACAACTACTCAATATAAAGGAAGCACAACAAGACAAATAACAATCACAAAAGCACCACGTACTGGCACATATAAACCAGGAAGTAGTGTAGCAAATTATATGTATCATGGTACGGTTTCTACACCACAAATTTCTAATAACTGGGAAGATGGTGCTGTAACATGGTATTGGAATAGTACAAATAGTGATAGTAATGGAACTTTATGGTCAAGTAAAGTTGTTAATAATGAATCATTAGCTGTAGGTACTTACTATGTATATGCAACTGTTGGAGAAACAGCTAACTTCCAAGCAGGAAAAACTACTGTAGGAAGTTTTACGGTAACAAAGTGTAATAAAAATGCTCCTCCTACAATAACTCCAAACACATTTGTTTATGATAAGGGGCCACATACTTTGGCAACTGCAGAAAGCACTCACCATTATGGAACAACAAAATATAATTTAAATGGTGCTGGATGGACAACAACTGTTCCAACAGCTACAAATGTTGGAGAACATCATATATATGGAAGAGTATTTGGTGATAGTAATCATGAAGATTCATCTGATTCATCAGGAATTCTTACTATTACTCCTCGTCCAATCACAGATTCAGTTATTAGTTTTTCACTAAATACAACAAGTTATAACTATGATGGTACTCCAAAAGAGCCAGGTACAACTCTTAAATATGGAACATATACTTTAGTAGAAGGAACAGACTATACTGTTTCATATACTAATAATATAAATGCAAATACGACAAATAGTACTCCAACTTGTACAGTAACAGGTATTGGAAACTATAGTGGCACTAGATCTTTAACGTTTACAATTAATAAAGTGGATTTAACTATAACTGCTCAAAATGCAACAAGAGCATATAGAACTCCAAATCCACAATTTACATTTACATATAGTGGACAAAAGAATAATGAAAATCCTGCGTTTAGCGATACGTTACATACAATTGCTCAACCATATACAACTGCTGATTTTGAATCAGTCCCAGGAACATATCCTATTAAGTTAGATAAGATTAGCCTTGCGGATAGTACAGGATTTTTAGCTTCAAATTACAATTTAGTTCGAGTTGATGCGACACTTACAATTACAAGTAATACTGAATGGGTAGCTGTTCTTCCTTCACATGTATTTGAATTTAATGGACAGGCCCAAGTATATCCAAGTACAAATGATGTTAAAGTATATGACACAAATAATAGTGGAACTTTAATGAGAAAAGATACAGATTATACTTTAACTTATTCAAATAATATAAATGCAGGTAATACTGCAAAAGTTACAGTAACTGGTAAAGGCAGCTATGCAGGAAAATCAATAGATTTGTTCTTTACAATAGAACCAAGACCTTTATATGTTACACCAAATAATAAAACAAAGACTTACGGCGATAGCGATCCTGCTTTAGACTGGACATATACAAACCATGTATCTACTCCAGCGTTCAGTGGCGCATTAAAGAGAGATGCTGGTGAACAATTAGGAGCTTATCCAATACGTAAAAATACTTTAGCACTAAAAGATGGCACTAATTTCTTGGCATCAAACTACTATATGGTATTTGATGAAAGTAAAACATTAACTATTGTAGCAGCTGCAATTTCTGATTATTCATTGACATTAAATCCAAAGTCATTTGTATATAATGGAAATTATCAGGAACCTAGTGTAACAGTTAAATATAGAGGAAATACACTAACTAAAGGAGCTGCAAATGACTATACAGTTACATTTAAAGATAACTTAAATGTTGGTACTGCAACTGCAACTGTAATTTTAAGAAACAATCATACTGGTACATTGACAGATACATTTACTATTACAAAAGCAAACATTGTTGGTAGTGTTACGATTAAGTGCAATACAAATGATCCATCTGCTGGTAATATCTTATCTGCAGAAGTAACAGTTAATCCTTCTGATGCTAAGCTTGAATATCAATGGTATACAAGCACAAGCAATGCTACATCTGGAGGAACGCCTATAACGGGAGCAACATCTTATAGATATACTCTTACAGACAATGAAATTAACAAGTATGTTTATGTTGTTGTAAAAGCACAAAAAGATAATTATAACGATAATACATTTAGTAATAACATAGGAGTAAAAATTAAGGAAAAGCAAAAACCTACAACTCCGGTTTTAACAGCCAAACTAAATAATTCTACTGGTGCAAATTATGAAGGCGGAAAATGGACAAATCAAAACGTTTGGTTAAATGTTAAGAGTACAGATAATTATTCATTAGCTAGATATGAATATTCAACAACAAGTCCAACAACTGGATTTACATCTATGACAACAGCAGCTGATGGCTCAGCTAGTATCACATTAAATACAAATAAAAACCAAGTTAGATATTATTTTAGAGCAGTGGATAGTTATTCAAATATTAGTGAAGTAGTATCAATTGTTGTTGCAATAGATAAAGTTGCACCAACTATAACAGAGGTTTCAAAAGACATTGTTGAGTGGACAAACAAACCAGTAACTGCTACTGGAAAAGCAACAGATGATTTATCTGGAATTTCTGGTTATTTCTTTGCAGCTAATACATCTAATGAATTTACAAATATTAGTGCTGGTTTAGCTGTAACTCAAAGCCAAAAATTTGAATCAAATGTTTACTCTTATTACTTTGGAGTGAGAGATCAAGCGGGAAATACAGCATTTAGTCCTTTCTCAATCACGAATATCGATACAATAAAACCAAATTTAACTATAGTAGCTAATAGAACAGATCCAAAAATCACTTTGGAAATATCTGTAAGTGATGCACAATCTGGTATAAATGAAGTTACTGTTAATGGTCAAAAAGTAGCATTAACTCCAAGTGGAGCAGGCTACAAGGGATATTTTGATATTGTAGAAGGCGGAGTGTATAAAATAATTGTTAATGATAAAGCGGGAAATGAAGAAACAGACACTAAGACAGTTTATTCTGTAATCTATAGTGGAAATGGTGCTTCTGGCTTTATGGATAGACAATTAAAGTATGCTGGAGAAAATATAATCATTAAATCTTGTGAATATCAAAGTGAAGAATATTCATTCGTAAGATGGAATACAGCACAAAATGGATCTGGAACAAATTACAATCCTGGTGCAACATATTCACAAAATCAATCAATTACATTGTATGCACAATGGAACAAGATAAACTTTACTCTAGATAGAGTTGTTCTTGATAGCTATGTATATCCATATACTGGAGATGCAATTGTTCCAAATGAAAAAGTATACAATAATTTTGGTACATTACTTGAAAAAGATGAAGATTATAAAGTTGCAATTACAAACAATATTAATATTGGTGTTGCAACTGTAACTGTTACTGGTATAAATAGATATGCTGGTCAAACAGTAACTACAACTTTCCAAATTACTGGTGTTAATATGGAAGATGTTAGTGTAGAAATAAATCCAAATATATTTGTTTATGATGGATATGCTAAAGAACCAAAAGTAACAGTTAAGTATGGAACAGATACTTTGGTAAATGGTAAAGATTATCTTGTAACATACAGAAATAATATTAATGCTGGTACAGCAACAGTTGTAATTACAGGTAGAGAACATTGCTTTGGAGAAAAGACAGTAAACTTTGTAATTGAAAAAGCAGATAGAAATATTAAGACATATAATATGGGACTAATTGTAGGCGAAAGAGTTTCTGCAGACTTTACTTACGAAGGAAGTAGAGTAACAGATACATTAGTATCAAATGGAACATCAATTGCTACAGTTGAAAAGACAAACACACAATTCTTTGTAAATGCTGTAAATCAAGGATTTACAACTTTAAGATATTTTGTTCCTGCAGATAATAATTACAATTCGGCTGAAGCAATTATTCAAGTAACAGTATTTAAAGATGAAGAGAGTGCAAAACCTTTATATGGAACAGTATTAATTAATGATGGTGATGCTTATACTGTAACACCAAGAACAGTTTTAACTATTAGAGCTGAACGTGCTACATATATGTATATAAGTACTCAAAACTTAAAACCTAGTGTTGATAGTCCTGAATGGCACGACTATAGTACAAAGATGCCATTTGTGTTTGACGATGCAGAAGGTACTAAGGCAATATATGTATGGTTTAAAGATGACAATGGAAATATATCTGATGTAGCTATTGATACAATAGTATTAAGTTATGATTATGAATATCCTGCAAATGATAGTATCATATTGGATAAAACACCAATAGATAAAGAACAACCATCTGTAGAATATGTATCAAAACTTCCAATGCCATCAGGCGTTACGATGGATGTTATATTCAATCAACAAGACGTTTTGGTAAATGGTATAAGAAGTGGTGTAGATAATAACACGATTAAGTATGGATATAAGAAAAAAGGTTCAACAGGCGATTATACATGGAGCAACACAAATAGATTTAGTGGATTAGAATACGCTGGAAACTATGTTGTTGTAACTCAAGCATATGATAGGGCAGGAAACGGTCCTACTATTTCAGATGAGTATGAATTCACTACTCCAGCTAAATATGAAACTACTATAGTACTACACGATACTAATGTAGTATGTGATGGATTGGTTCATGAAATAGACGCTGCTGAATTTACACAATATGGAGATAACAAACCAACAGGAACAATTACTTATACATATTATACTGACAGAGAATGTACAAGAAAGACAATTCCTGCAGTAAATGGAAGTGTAAGTGAAGGTAGTGCTCCAAGTAGACCAGGTACATATTACGTAGTATGCACACTTACAGATGATCCTAACTACCATGATGCAACATCAAATATGGCAAGATTAAGAATTGGTTGGGATATAACTGCAGATGATTCTGATGGTCATGTATTTGCTTATATTGAAGAAACAGGTACAGATACAGGAAAATATGAATTAACGATTACAGGAAAAGGAGATACAAAAGATTTAGATGATCTAATTGCTCAAGATCCTGATGAATCATTATCATATTGGTCTGAGTATAAAGATGTAATTCAAATTCTAACATTTGATAATGCTCCAGAAAATAATATTACTGGTATTGGTGATGAATTGTTTAGCGATTTAACTAGTCTAGAACAAATTGTTTTACCAGATACTCTAGTAACAATTGGAGATGGTGCATTTAAAGGAGATACAAATGTTACAAATATAATTACAATTCCAGGAACAGTAAAAGAAATTGGTGACAATCCGTTTGCTGATGTAAGTACTCCAGGATTTGTAGTTGAATATGGTAATAGCAACTATGATGTAATTCCATTTGAAGGACAAGATTACGGAATATTAGTGTCTAAAGATCACGAGGATTTAGTAGCTTATCCTGCTGGAAATACACAAACTGATTACACTGTTCCAGAAACAATAAAGAATATTTTACCAAGTGCTTTCGAAGGAGCAGATAATCTAAAAGATGTTATTTTACCAGATGGCATTGAAACAATAGGTCCAAAAGCATTCTATGATTGCGATAATCTAGAAGTAATTGAGATCTTTGAATTAAAAGATGATAATGCAAAAGTACTAAAAGAAATTGGTGAAAACGCATTTATCGGAATCAGTGATCATTCTTCAATTTATACTTTCTCTAAAGAAGTAGCAGATATGATTACAAAAGATAGAGATTACGATCCTGCTAAAACTACAGTTTACTGGCCACCAATATTTACATTGCAACCAATGGATATGAATGGAAAGGTTGGACAACCAGTTAAATTTATAGTAGAGGCTAAGGATGGATATCTAGAAGGCATTACCTACGAATGGATGAAAGTAGGCGGAACTGAATATGACTATGTAAATGATAAAAACATGGGAACATTGCATGAAGGTTCTGGATACAATACAAAGGAATATACTACAAAGGCACTTCAAGCAAGCGACAATGGAGTACAATATTACTGTGTAGCTTATAATATGCCTTACTACCATGAAAGAGGTTATTCGCGCTCAATTAAAGCAACTGTTACAATGTTAGCTTCTGGAAACTATAGAGTTGAAAGAGGAACATATAATCAATATTATTTTGATACTTTACAAGAAGCATTTGACTTTGCTCAAGATAATGATGTAATTAGAATACTTGAGAATGTAACAGGAGAACACGATGCAGTATTAGAAAGTGGAAAAAATAATATTAGAATAACAGGTGAATTTAATGGCGAAAGTCATACAATTGGATTTGAAGGCACATTAAAGATTGAAGAAGGATCTTCTATAATAATTTCTGGTCCAGGTGGAATTTCTAAGAATGATGCAGGCTATGTAATTGAGAATAATGGTGCAATTACAATAGATAATAGTGCATTTACAATTAGTAATACTGCTGGAAACGGAATTAAATTAAATGATGGTTCTAAACTGGATATAGTTGCGGGAACTATTAGAACAACAGGAACTGCAATTAATGCAGATAGTGCTGAAATTAATATGACATCACCAAATGCAAAGATAGAAGTTAATGCATCTACTAATGTTCATGCTGTTGATTTAACAGGTGATAGTAAATTCAACATGGAAAATGGCGAAATCAAAGTCACATGTTCTTCAACCAGTGCAACAGATGTAGTTGGTATATACAATGCAGGTAAAGATGATGATAACAGCAGAAAAGGTAGAGTAACGATTAGCGGTGGCACAATCAATGTAAGTGGAAATGGTACAAAAGCCGGAGATGGTATTGTAAATGCTGGTTCCTCTGATTTGATTATGACGGGCGGAAAAGTTACTGGATCTAGAAGTGGTATTGAAACAACTCCTTCAAACTACTTTGGAAATGTTATTATTCAATCTGGTGAAGTTGAAGGTGGATTAATTGGTATTATAAATAATGGTGGAAATACAAAAGTTATCTTGGGTGTTAATGATGGTACAGTAAGTACAACAAATCCTTCTATTACAGGAGGAAAAATCGCTATCATAAATGCATCTAGAAACGACACATTAGAATTCTATGATGGCGTATTAAAGACATCTTCAGATGATGATAGTATTATCATTTATGAAAATATCAATAATAGAAATATTACAATAGATGATTCAATTACTGGTATGATTTACCAAGAAAATGGTAGAGGAGATATTACAACTGAAACAGGTTATAGTATTAAATATGAGATAGTTGGCGGTCAAAAAATTGCGTACTTAGCTGAAAGCGAGTTACCAAGACCAAGAAATATCCCAGATATTACTGTTGAAGAGGGAGAAGAGCCAATAGTTGAAGTAATCATTGATGGCCCAGGTCATCCAGATGATTATGAATTTGAATGGGAAATTAGTATAGATGGTGGAGATACATGGAATAAAGTAACAACGGGTGTTGGCATTAATTCACCAAAATATCAATTGATTCCAGTTTCGAAAGAAATGGATGGCAATTTGTATAGATGTAAGATTACAAGTAGAGCAGGTGTTACATATACTAATGTAATTACACTTCATGTAATGGATGAAACATTATATAAGGAACAAAAACCTTATGTAAGAGTAATCTATAAGAATGAAGCTAAACATGTAAATTACGAAAGCGAAGATGTTAAGTATGTAGATGTTCAAGTAATTATTAAATCTTTTGCTGAACTTGAAACTGTAGAATTCACATATGGCACAGTAAAAGAAAAACAAATACTAGGTCAAGGAAGTCAATCAACAGCTGGTCTATATACCTTAAATGAAGAACCATTAATTAAGGTTGTAAGAGCGGATGATGTATTTGAATATACTTATACTTATAATGTAAAAGCTTATAAGAACGGTATTATTACAGTACATGCAGTTGATACACAAAAGAGAGAAC
Source organism: Clostridia bacterium (assembly GCA_017518295.1). Taxonomy (GTDB): domain Bacteria; phylum Bacillota; class Clostridia; order TANB77; family UBA1234; genus RGIG6105. The sequence continues at coordinate 81,865 of JAFWVJ010000017.1, read as the reverse complement.
ATACTGATTCTATGACAATCGATGCAATTTATGATTTAAATATTAAACATGACATTTCAAAACTAAGCGACTTAAATGATAGATTAGTAATTACATTCTATGCAAATAAGAAGGTAAGACCAATTGGTTCTACAACAGATAGTAGTTCGACATCAATATATACAGAATTAAAGAGCCTTGATGGTTCACAATATGCATATCAATTTACATTAAGACCAAGCAGCGCTTTACCAAATACTGTATTCACATTTGAAGACGAATATGGTAATAGAGCTGATGACTTTGTAAACGCGATTGCTAGAATTGAGTATAAAGATGTTAAATTCAATGATGAAGCTTCATCAAGAAGTATTTCTGATATGACTGCTATAGATGCGTATAACGTTGCTCAAAACCTAGAGAGCGAGACAGAGATTAATACAAATTCTGATGTTCAATCAAGATATGGTATTAGTAAAGTTCAAGCAGATATGTTCATGGCTAGAGCAAGAGATGTTGGTGCAGTGGATATGTTATCTGGTGCTGATTCTTCTAGATCATATGATGGCGCATATGTAAAAGAAATTGAACAATCTCAAGATGCAGATTCAGCATATGATTATCAAGGAAATAGCAGAGATATTTATACTTCTGCTGTTGCAGGCACAGATAATAAATTAAGTAATGAAAAATCAAACTATGTAGATACAATTACAGAATCAAATAAAGATAAATATAAAGGTACAAATGTTTCGGGTATCTCATTTGGTACTGAAACACCACCATATGTTTATATTGATTCAGCAGGAAATACAATTACTGTAGGCGAAGAGATATACGATGCGTCATTTAGAGCAGTAATCGTAGGCAATTAGTGAAGAATAAGGAGGGAGATAAAATGAACAAATTTAAATTAAACAATAAAGGTATATCAATAATCTCACTTATTATTACAATAATTGTTATTATTATTCTTGCTGGAATAGTGCTAATGCAGTTTTATTCAAATACGGATAAAGCAAATAGTGCAAAGATTCTAAACGAATTTACAGAAGTAGAAAATGCTGTAGGCATACTAGGTAAAATGCATAGTATGGATGGTGAAGTATATAAGTATATTGGAAAACCTCTTACAGATGACGAGCCATGTGTGGTTAATAACAAAGCATATGGAGAAGGATATTATTATTTAGAACAAGCAGATCTTATGGAACTTGGAATAACAGGTACTACAAGAAATTATGTTGTAAATTACTTTACAGGTGAAGTGGTTGTAACAGAACCATTCATGGTAAATCAAAGAACAATATATAGAAAACAAGATGTTATAGACGAAGAAACAGGTAACACTGTTACAAGCCTTGTAGAGTTTGATGAAGTAAAGGGAGTTAATAAACCAGTGCTATTTGGTGGAATGCTTCCTGTTAAACAATCTGGAGGTAGTTGGGTAGTTTGTAGCAAAGATGATGTTGAGTGGTACGATTATGTTATAGGAAGTAATGGACCAGTAAGATATGCTAATGTAATGCTTTTAGATGATGTTACTTTGGAGAAAGATGGCTCTACACTAACTAACGAACAGGTTAGAGGTGCAAAATTAAGTGATCTAGAAGGTTACACAGTTCAAACTCCTGGAAGTATGTTTGTATGGGTTCCAAGATACACATATAAAGAATCATCAGGTGGTACAGAAATTGTATATAGTAAATTGACAAATGACTATATCTTAAATGGTTACGTTAAGCATCCTGCATTTTATAATGGTGAGTACCAAGGTGCTACCGATGAAAATGAAAATGCTGGGTATATAGCTGGCGGTAGAGAACTAACAGGTATATGGATTTCAAAGTACCAAGCATCTTATACAAATTAATTAAATGTATATAATAAAAGTGCATCTCAATTTGAGATGCACTTTTTATATGTAAAAAAGGTTGTCTTTGTAATTAATAAGAGAATTTATTTCCATAATTGTAAGAGCAGAAGAAATTGTTGAAATATTTAGAGTCTTAAATTTATCATATATTTGTTCACTAGATAATGGACCGCATTCCTTTATAAAACTATAAATTGGTTCATATTCTTTTGGAATGTTAAAATCATTTTTATTTTTTTGATTTAATAATGATATTTGAATATTTTTAAATTTTAAAAGTATTTGATTGACATCAATCAAAGGTATAGCCATATTCTTTAATAATTTATTACAGCCGGTTCCTTTTGAATAATTAAGTGACCAAGGTATTGCATACAAGGTTTTATTAAGCTCGTATGCGTGCATAGCGGTACATAGAGCGCCACTTTTTAATGGAGCCTCTATTACTATAGTAGCTAAAGAAAAAGCAGCAATTAAACGGTTTCTCGCGAGAAATGTAAATGCTTTAGGAGCCACATCTTTTTTATATTCTGTAATTATTGCTCCTCCAAAATCGAGAATTTTTTTAATGATTTTGTAATTTGTAGAAGAAAAAGATGAATAGAAGCCACCGGCAATAATAGCAATTGTATTTCCAAATTCAATAGCTCCATTATGTGCACTTTGATCAATACCATAAGCGAGACCACTAACAATAACAAATCCATTTTTACTAAGTGTATTTGCAAAATCGTAAGAGAGCTCATTTCCGTAAGAAGAGGAGTGTCTTGTTCCCACAATAGAAATTGCGTCTTTATTTAATAGATTTTCATTTCCTATTAAATATATTTCTTTTGGACAGTCTTTTAGTTCTTTAAAGTTTTGTGGAAAAGAAGGATCATCATATTTAATTGTCTTAATCGGATGTTTTTTAAATAAAATTTCAAATTGTGAGACCATAAATCTCCTTTTTTATAAAACAAATTATTTTGTTAAAGTAAAACTTTTATCAAAAGCATTTTCAACATGATGTATATAGGCTATATTTGGTCTGTCCGTAAGGATTTCTATTACATCAAATCTGCAAGCAATATCTTCAATTTTATTCATCATAAGATAAAATTCTGCAACTTTAAAAATATGTCTTGCTTTATTCTTATCAACTGCTTCTGCAGGAAAACCATATGTTTGAGATACTCTGGTTTTGACTTCTACAAAAACAATTTCTAACTCATTTTTAGATTCGTCAAGGGCAATAATATCTATTTCGCCTATTTTACATTTATAGTTTCTATTAATAATTGAATAACCTTTTGATTTTAAAAATTTATAAGCTATATCTTCTCCATTTTCACCGAGTTCTTTTTTATAGTACATATATAAACCTTCTATATCTTTCTATCTAAATTTCTATATTGGATTGCTTCAGCAACATGAAGAAAATTAATATCTTTTGATCCTTCTAAATCAGCAATTGTTCGGGCAAGTTTTATCACTTTATCATGTGCTCTAGCACTTAATCCTAATTTGTTAAATGCGTCCTTTAGAATATTCTTTGCTTTTTCATCAAGCTTGCAATATTTTTTGATTAAGTCTGGCGTTAATTCGGAATTAGAATAAATATTGTCATTTTTATAACGCTCTAATTGAATTTTTCTCGCCTTATTTACTCTTTGTTTTATATGCTCTGAACTTTCTGCTTCTTGATTTGATGATAAATCATCAAATTTCACTGGTTGGACTTCTATGTGGATGTCAATTCTATCTATCAAAGGTCCGCTTAATTTACTTATATATTTGTTTACTTGATCAATTGTACAAGTACATTCTTTTTCTTTAGAACCATAATAGCCACAAGGACATGGATTCATAGATGCTATTAGCATGAATTTCGATGGATAAGTATATGAGGATTGCACTCTACTAATTGTTATTCTTCCATCTTCCAAAGGTTCTCTTAATAATTCTAAAGTTTCTCTTTTAAATTCAGGAATTTCATCTAAAAATAACACACCATAATGTGCTAGCGATATTTCACCTGGTTTTGGCATAGCACCGTCCACCTACTAGTGCTGATTTAGATATGGTGTGATGGGGATTACGAAAAGGTCTATTAACAATTAGTGGCGTATCTTGTGGAATAATTCCTGCTATACTATGTATTTTGGTGATTTCTAATGATTCGTTAAAAGAAAGATCGGGCAAAATTGAAGGCAATCTCTTAGCCATCATTGTTTTTCCAGAACCCGGACTACCGATTAATAAGCAATTATGTCCGCCTGAAGCAGCTATTTCTAAAGCACGTTTTATTTTTTCTTGTCCTTTTACAGAAGAAAAATCCAAATAAGTTTTATTATTGTTTGAAAGAATTGAATTTAAATCGATTAAGAAAGGATTAATTTGTTTTGACTTATTAATATGAGATATAACTTCGATCAAATGTTTTGCAGGATAAATTTCCATACCTTTTACAACACTTGCTTCACAACGATTAGCATAAGGGATAATTGCTTTTTTTATTCCTAGGCGAAACGCTTCAATACACATTGGCAATATACCATTTATTTTATTTATTGACCCATCTAAAGATAATTCTCCAATAATAACATAGTCTTCTAAATCATCATTATTTATGATATTTAAGTCGCATAGGATTCCAAGTGCTATAGGTAGATCAAAAAATGAACCTACCTTCTTTATATTGGCAGGTGCAAGATTAATAACTATCCTTCTACTTGGAAGATTAAATCCAATATTTTTAATAGATGCTTTGACACGCTGCTTTGATTCTTTTATAGATATATCTGGAAGGCCAACAACATCCCAAGAAGGTAAACCAGAAGAAACATCTACTTGTATATTAACCAAGAATCCTTGTATACCAATTAAAGTCATACTTTTAACTTGTGAGAGCATATAACCTCCTTAATGATGCTTTTGTAGGAATAAAATATCAATAAAAACTGATTATTTCAACGAAATAGTGATAATTGGCATAAATCAGATTGATTTGTTAAAAAGTGGTAAAAAATAGTAAATGTGATATAATTTAAGAAAAAGTTTGGAGGCTATAATTGAAGAAGATATTATTTTTGCTAATGGTTTTTATGATATCTATAAGTACCGCATTTGCAGAAGAGAATTTAGATAGTGGTGATATAGAAAATATAGAAATAACTATTAGTGATGAAGAAAACAATTTAATTCTAAATAATGACGATTTTGAGTCACTTAATGTATATTCAGAAGTAATTGAAGCAGGAAAACCAGAAGAAATAGATGATGGATATTATAAAACAATTGGTCAAAAAATTAGAATTAAAGTATTAGATAAAAGGTTTTTAGGAAAAGAATATAGCGTTATTTATTATTTAGAAGATGGAATCAATTCAAGACTTCCGTTATATGACGAATTAAAAGTGGGAGACAAAGTATATGCTTATGGAACACTTGAAAATGGCATATTACAAGTTGACGCGATTTCATACTATGATAAAACACCTTGGGTTTTACTTATATTTTTGATATTTGCAGGTTTGATTGTTTTAATAGGAAGAAAAAATGGACTAAAGGCACTAATTAGTTTGGTTTTAACTATTTTGATGATTTTTTGGCTTTTAATTCCTGGAATTTTAAGTGGCAAAAACATAATTATACTCACTGTAGGAGTATGTAGTGTTGTTATTTTAGTCACATTTATAATTGTTTCTGGATTTACCAAAAAGACTTTGATTGCAATAATAGGTACTATTGGAGGAATAGTAGCCGCTGCAATTATTGGTGCTTTATTTAGTCATTTAATGCGATTAACAGGCATAAATGAACATGCTAGAATGATTTCTGTGGCGTATGCTGGCGAAGGAGAGATGATTAGTTTTAAGAATGTCATGCTCTCTGCTATTATGATAAGTGCGATGGGTGCTTGTATGGATGTTGGAATGTCGATTGCATCAGCACTAAATGAATTAAAAAGCAAGAAAAAAGATATTACAAAAAGAGAGTTAATAAAGTCTGGAATGAATATCGGTAGAGACGTAATGGGAACTATGACAAATACATTAATATTAGCTTATGTTGGTAGTGCAATGCTTTGTATATTGTTATATAATATCAATGGTTTTGATCTTTCATTTGTTTTAAATGCAGAAGACATTACTGATGAAGTACTTAAGTCTTTATCTGGAAGCATTGGACTAGTTGCTACAATTCCAATTACAGCAATATTGGGAGGCATTTTGTTGGGTTCTGGCATGGTAAGTAATAAAGATGGTATAAAACAACAAGATAATAAAGTTGAGAACGAAAACATCGAAATTCCAGTCAAATATTTTAAAGGATGATTTTGAAAGAAGGTTTAACATGAAAAAAGGAAATAGTGTGGTTGCTGTAATAATTATTACTGCATTAGTTACAGCGCTACTTAGTTATATAATTTTTAAATTTTGGTTTTATAATTACACATTAGAAAATGGAAAAAAAGAAACAGAATCAAATAAAACTCAAGATAATATTTTTACACAAACACTTCCTGCTGAGGTTCAAACTAAAATAGTAAAATTAAAAAAATTAATTGATAATTATTATTTGTATGAATATGAAACTGAAGAAATGTCTGATATGATTGCAGTTGGAATGCTTGCTTCTCTTAAAGATCCATATGCTCAATACTATACTAAAGAAGCGTTTAAGAGTTTTTATGATCAAACAGAAGGAGAGTATTATGGCATTGGAATATATGTTACTTATGATGAAAATAGAAACATGCCAATTATTATTGCACCATTAGAAGGATCACCTGCTTTTGAAGCGGGAATCCAGTCAGCAGATTATATTGAATATGTTGGTGATTTGCATTCGACAGAGGCGTCATATACAGAATTGGTTGATGCTATTAAAGGACTTCCTGGAACAAAAATCAAAATTGGGTTAATCAGGATTGATGATAAGACTAAAGAGGAAAAACATTTTGAAGTTGAAGTTGAAAGAAGAAAAATTGAGATTAATCCTGTTAAATATGAAGTTTTAGAAAACAATATTGGTTATATAAAACTATCATCATTTGACGAAGTTTCATATGGTAATTTTAAAAACGCATATGAGTCATTAATAAATGATTCTAAAGTAAAATCATTAATTATTGATTTAAGAAATAATCCTGGAGGAGTACTAGATACTTGTGCAGATATTACAGATATAATAGTTCCAGAAGGAAAAATTGTTTATACTGTTGATAAAGAAGGAAAAGAAGAGGCACTTTATTCGGATGAGAGTAAAATAGAGATACCGCTCGTAGTTTTAGTAAATGAGTCGTCAGCTAGTGCAACTGAAGTATTTACTGCTGCAGTAAAAGATTATGAGGTTGGAACAGTCATTGGAAAGAAGACTTATGGAAAGGGCGTTGTTCAATCTTTAAGACCATTAGGTGACGGCACATACGTTAAACTAACAACATCTGAGTATTTTTCACCGAAAGGAAACAAAATAGATAAGATAGGCGTTGAGCCAGATATTGAAGTTGATTTGCCTGAAGGAGTAGATAGTTTATACGATATAGAAAGAGATAAAGACACTCAGTTACAAAGAGCAATAGATGAATTGTCAAAATAATAATAAAAGCATGAGATTATCTCATGCTTTTATTTATTCTTATTTCTTAATCTTATATCATCACCAAAAAATCTGCAACCAGTGTATTGACCTATTAATCTAGATATAACTCTTTCATCATAAAGCTTTGCCAACTTATTTAAATCATAATTTGAAGAAATAATTGTTTTGGTTTTTGGATTTAACATCCTGCTATTTATTATGCTAAATAGTTCTGTAAATTTGGCAGCTGAAAGGTTTTCTGTTCCTAAATCATCGATTATAAGCAGATCAACATCAAACAAGCTATCATATAAATTTTTTGACGTCTTTGATTTACTGCCAAACTTATAATCGAAAATTGCATCTAAAAGAAGAGGAGCTGTTTGATATAAAACAGTATAACCTTTTTTTATTAACTCATTTGCTATACATCCAGAAATGAATGTTTTCCCGGTGCCTGGATTGCCAGTAAATAAAAGGTTTTTAGAGTTTTCTTCATCAAATTTTTCCACAAAATCAATTGCTAAAGATTTGATTTTGTTAATATGCTCTCTTGGTGAATCGTTAGAGTTATATTTTTCAGGATTTTTCTTATCGCTAAAAATAGAATCGTCAAAATTTTCAAAGTTTTCTAATTTAAGTTTGTATTGATTATACTTATTGTAATACTGATCTAACAATTTTTGCTTCATACATGTGCACATTTGAGTATGTGCATCAATTGTAATATATCCAGTATCCTTACATTTTTCACAGTCATATTTAGGCTTTAATGAAATCCCGTTTTTATTTAAGTAGTCATCCTTATTTTTTTTAAGCTGCTTAATTTTATCTAGTATTTCATTAACTTTTTCATCGCTTGAATTTTGATCTTTTTTTAAAGCAATTTTTGTTGCTTCTAATCCTAATTTTTTAATCTCATTTTCTATATTTAAAAGTTCTGGCGATTTATCATATACAGATTGCACATATAATGCATTCTCTTTTAATGCATTTATTCTTTTTTGAGAGTATTCTCGTTGAATTGTGCTTATGTCTATATTCATAAAATCACCTCACTTTTATAAATCAGAATAGTATTGGTCTAAATTAGTATACTGGCCAGATTCACTAAAATATTTAGGTAAAGTGGTTTGACCTTGTTCGATACTCTTTTTTAAACTTTTTAACTCTTTTGCTTTTTGTTTTTGCTCTTTAATATAATTTGTAATGTCTATCGATGTATTAAGATTTTTTTCGTGCCAATCAGTAATAATAGAATCTAAATATTTAAAGTTGAAATTTGGAGTTGATGTAGTCTTTTTTAGAGCTATTTCGATTACATCCATTGGGTAGTTAAAATCTTTAGTCCATTTTTCTATATATGCTTCTTCAAATTGAGTAAGGTTTCTAGTGTAACCTAATTTTTTTGAAATACTCTTTTTGATCTTATCTGTTTGTTCTCGTTCAGCAGAGTATTTTTCTAAGTCACTCATATGTGTAATCTTTTGATTTGCCCAACCTTCTGCAACAGCTTGGATATATTTTGCATGAAGTGCTTGTTTGTCAAAACAATATCTAAAAAGAGCAACCATAACATCTTCATCAAATGAGTACTTTTGGAAAAAGTTATCTATTAATGTGTACCATGTAGGAGACATTACACCTTGGAAGAAAGAAGTGTTAATCTCGTTAATTGCTTGTGTACGAAGAACATTTCTTTCATTATTTTCTATAGCATCTTCTGGAGAAGATGTTAATTTTGGAGTGTACAATTTATTAACGGCAATCATTTTTAAATCAGCTAGTTCATATGTCTTGTTTTTCTTAATTAATACTTTTTGCTCTTCCCAATATTTAAGTCCTGCTTCAACAGATTTAATTGGAATAGAAAGCTTTTTAGACAAATCCAAAGCAGAGATTTCACCGCCATATTTACACAAAAATAGACAGTAAAGATATATTTTTACATAGTCGCCATTAGCATTACAAAAATATTCTGTAATGAATAGTTCTGGCAAGTTAAGATCTTCAAATAGCATTGAAAAATTTTGCTCGAATTTCATGGCAACCTCCTTAAATAAATCTTTATGTATCATAAATGATACAATTAATAATTTTGTTTTTCAACTAAAAATTACTGTCTAAAAGAAAATATTTTTAGGAGGTTTACCTTTTTGCTTTTTAGTCAATTTTTTATGTTTAATTAACATTTTTGTTATACAAATAGAGCTTTTGTTTTTTTGAGAATCTAAGTACTGCTTTTATGTATGGTAGCGATGGCTGGCCGTTTATTCCTGCGGACAATAGTACAATTGATGGCAATGAGATGGCGACTATAATACCTGTCCCAATAAAAAAGTCAATTTTAAATAAATAGAAAACGAAAATCAGAATAGTAACAATTATAGATATTGGAATTAGAAGCTTATATTCAATTATACCCATAAATTTTGGAGAATACTTATAATTAAGTGGAAAATAGAATTTATTCACATATTCACCTCATAAATAGCGACCTAATTCCACCAATTCCGGCGGAAAAGTCAGTTGAAATTCCTGTATTATTCAGGAATTCTTTTACGAATTGAGTTGTTTTCATTAAAGCAAGCGTTGAGCCAATTAATAGTATTTGATTAAATACATTCGTAGAGTTTTCTTTTATAAGTGCAAAAGATAAAAGCAGTATTAATGCCATAATTATCTGAATTAATAGAAGAGAAAAGAAGCTTTTAAGCCAACATCTAAATAGGCTAGTAGTATCTTTGTTCATTAAGCATAAAAAAGAAAATGGAGAAAGAAGTATTAATACTTTGGTAATTATATATCTTATTGAAAACGAAATAATTAAAGAAAATGAGGAGATAGAAATCATGCTAGTTAAGATTCCATTAAATGAAAAAAGATTAAAACTATCACTTTGCGAGCTTTTATATAGTTTTTCTATCAAATTTGAAAAAGAAATATCTAGTTTAAATATGTTTTTTCCTAACGAACATATAAATGTGGTTATTTCGCTAGTAGCAGATAAAATGGCAGAACATACATTAAAAGAACTAAAAACCAAAATTCCAATAAAAACAGCCTTAACAAAGAACTTTGGAGTTGAATCTATTTCTTTTCCGGTATAATAAGTGGTAAATTTTGAGATTGCATAGTAAATAACAAATGCGCTTAGAAAAAACTCGGCAAGTACTAGTAAACCAGTATTAAAGTTGGTTCCAATTATTCTTTCCAAATATGTTGATTCTGTTAAATCTGAGTTTAAAAAGATTAATTTATCTAGTTCTGGAAAAATAGATTTGTTAATTGATGAAAAAAGATTGTTGCAAAGCGAATTAATTGTATCTAGTACTACTTCTGTCACGTTAATTGTTTGAGTAACTACTTCTTCTTCCATATATTATGCACCTACTAATGATTGAATTGCTTTTAATACTAAATCTATTGCAAGTATGAAACCATAAGAAAAAAGAGAACTTTTTATTAGTTTCTTACCGCATAACAATTCTTTCTTCATCACCAAAACTAAATTTTTTCATAAACACTCCAGTTCCAACTGCTATAGCGGCCGCTGGGGTACTTAACTTAATTATCCAGGATTTAATATTTCCAAGACTTTTATTTAGAGTTGTTACAAGTTTTGGATCGCTTGCAGCAAATGAAAAACTAAAAAATATAGTAGTTACTATGATCAAAAAGAATACTATTTGTTTATTCATATTAAATCTCCTTTTAATATAGAAGAAGCTAAATTATGTGGCTCGAGGTTTCACGATATTAAGGGGGGATATTGTGAATTAAAATGACAATAGAAATATATGAATCATTTTTGAAAGATAGGGGCAACATTTTTTATTAAATTGAGCCACATAGTTTAACCTCTTCTATATTAGTTTATATTGATTATTACTATTTAATTTTGAGTCTGCAAAAGAATGGGTATTTGTTTCGAAAATTGGTTTTAACTGCACAACAACTGGTGGAAGCACCATAGATCCTGTCGATATAAAACAAATAGCTTGAAATGTTTTTAATTCTCTAGAAAATGCATTAAAATCATATATATAATCGTGATATACTTGAGTGCTTAAACTTTCAGACAAACTAGAATTGTTTGATTTAAATGATTTTAGAAAATAATTATATTTGGATTCTTTCGCATTTTCGGAAATGCTTCTTATATATTTTGTTTTATCTTCTTTTCCAAGTTGCTTTTGAGCTTCTTCTATGGTGAAATTATCATCGGTTCTAAACCAGATTTTATTAACAAGGTTTTGAATTATTACTTTTGCAGACTCTTTATCTTTAATGGCTTTTAAAAGCGATGTATAACTTTGAGTTGAAACTATACTGATGCACTTTGCCTCTCTAGATTGTGCGTAAAAATCAGCATCATTTTCGGTAATGTATTCATGATATTCATCGCAAATAAAAGCAAGTGGTGAGAAATTTGAACTATTTGCAAGTCTCATTAATACTTCAGACTGAAAATCTAATTTTAAATAAGTAGCAATTATTTTGGATAGATTTCTGTATTCAGCCACGTTCATATTTAAAACAACTATTTCATCACTTTTTAAGGAAAAACCTTCAAAGTTTGCTTCATTTTTTGGGGGACAAAAAGTCGAAGAGACCTCTAAATCAGAAACAAATATTTGTGTAATTCTAGTAACTTCGGACTGAATTATGGATAATACTTTTGAGTCAAGATTCTGATACTCGTTTTGGAAAAAATCCAGACAAGTATTAAAATCATATATTTGATTGCTAGAAAGTTGGTTCGATAAAAATAGATTTTTGAGAACATCAATTTTTTCGTTTAGATATGATGAATTGTTTATAAGTTTATGCAATTCTAAGAATGTGACATAGCCATTGTTATACATTCTACAAAGTTTAATACATTCTGTGAGATATATTTCTACTTTATCAAGCCAGTAAGAATCAGAAGTATTTTGATTTGAAAATAGTGTTAGAATTGTTTTTAATCTATTTGCTAGAACAGAAGGCTTTAAAGAAGGTTTATCAAGAGGGTTATACTTGTATTTTCCGTTTAGTTCTATAACGATCACTTTTCTTTTGTAAAATTGGTTCAATTCTAAAACTTTTTTATAGAAATTTCCTTTAACATCCAAAATGAGCATACCAATGTGGCGGTTAAGCAATTGATTTAAAAAAGGATACATGGCCGAAGATGTTTTTCCTGTTCCGATAGTTCCTGTAATTAATATGTTTTGGTATAGCCCTTTTTCTGGAATAATAAGAGGTTTATTGTTTTCTACAGTGTTTCCTACAAAAAGTTCTAAATCATTATTTTGAGCGGAAGGAGGGTAATCTTCTTTAGAATCCATATTTTTAATGATTCTATTATTCATATGGTAAGAAAAGAGAATTAAATAAAAAACAATAAGTAGAACAAAACAAATCTTGAAATATAACCAAGGCTGACTAGAGATATTAATATTAAAAAAATCAAATAAGCATATAGAAATTGATTCTTTGAATAAAATCTCATAAAAAAGTATAAAAATGAATAAAACAATTGAAATTACATATGTTGAAATATTAAAAATCTTGTTGTATAATACGTTCATGCTAAATTAGTCCCAAACGCTTGTGCTAAGCTTATTTTTGGTTAAATCAAGTTTTGAGCCTTGTCTTTCGTGAAAGACTCTTAGTTCAAAAAAAGAATATACCCAATATAGTAGTACTATTACCATAGCAAAACAAAGGATTAGAAAAATTGATATTTTATAGTCGGTTGGAAGTAACGTTTTTAATATAAAAGCAAGTGAACTTGTGACTATCGGCAAAATAATTTTCTTATTTGGGACAATCATTTTTTATCACCACCTTTCGATATGATTTTATTTAGGATTGGTTACATTGTCCACTAAATAGTATGAATTGGTTAAAAGTAGTAATAATTGGCAAAATAATAAACGAAAAGAGGAATTATAATGATTAATAAAGATATGCTAATAGGAGAAATTTTAGAAATAAATCCAAAGTATGCAGAAATTTTGATGGAAGCAGGAATGCACTGCATTAGTTGCCCTATGTCAGCTGGTGAAACATTAGAAGAAGCATGTATGGTGCATGGAATTGAAGTGGAAGAAATCGTAAAAGCATTAAATGAGGCTAAATTAGATGATTAATTTTATGTCATCGTAGCTCAGCTGGATAGAGCGATCGCCTCCTAAGCGATAGGTCGGAGGTTCAAATCCCCTCGGTGACGCCAAAGAGGCTATTCAAATATGAATAGCCTCTATATATTTATAGGAGAAAAAATATGAATAAAAATCATTCTAAAGAATATTATATGAAGCAAGCTTTAAAGCAGGCTAAAAAAGCTTATAGTATTGATGAGGTTCCGATAGGTGCCGTTATAGTCAAAAATAATGAGATTATTTCAAGGGCATATAATCAAAGAGAAAAAAATCATAAATCAACAGCTCATAGCGAAATAATAGCAATAGAGAAAGCATGCAAAAAATTAAATTCATGGAGATTAAATAATTGTGAAATATATGTAACTGTTGAACCTTGTCCTATGTGTGCTGGTGCAATATTAAACTCAAGAATGAAGAAAGTATACTTTGGAGCATTAGATGAAAAAAGTGGCGCTGTAGTATCAAATTTACATATGCTGGATCTAGATAAGACGTTTTGTAATCATAAAGTAGAATATGAATCTGAACTTTTGAAAGATGAGTGTCAGGACTTACTAAAAGACTTTTTTTCAAAATTAAGAGAAAGAAACAAATAAATGTTGACACTATTTTTTATAGTTAGTATACTAACTATAAAGGAGGCAAGCTATGGAAAGAGATATTAATGATTATTTTAGAGAGATTACCCAAGGAATATATTCAGAAATTGAAGAAAGACTTGAAAAATACAACCTTGTTAAAGGTCAAGCACAATTGCTTCTTATAATTAGAGATAACGAAGGCTGCACGCAAAAAGATTTAGCTAATTATTTTAATGTAAGGTATTCATCAATGAGCGAAAGAATAGATAAACTAGAAAATGCTGGATTTATTACTAGGGTTCATGAGGATGGAAATTTTAAAAATAATAGAATTCATATCACACCAGAAGGCAGATCTGCTGCTACACAATGTAGAAGAATTCTAAAAGATATTGAAAAAAAGGTATACAAAGGTATTCAAAAGAAGGATCTTTTGAGTTTGGAAAAAACTTTGATAAAAATGACTGAGAATTTAAAAAAATAAACGAAAGAAAAGGTGATTAAAACTTAAAGTTTAAATCACCTTTTTCTTAAAAGCTCAAATTGATAATTTCTTAGTTGAAATTATTTTTTCTTTGCAACTTTTTTAGCAGCTGGTTTCTTAGCAGCTACTTTTTTAGCAGCTGGTTTTTTAGCAGCTGGTTTTTTAGCTACTGCTTTTTTAACAGCTGGTTTCTTAGCAGCTGGTTTTTTAGCAGCTACTTTTTTAGTTGCTTTCTTTGCTACTGGCATTCTTAATGCCCCCCTTTCATTTGTACAGCATTTAGCGTGTTTTAAAACATACTAAATCTTTAGTATAGTTAAAATGTACCAAATTAGCGTGTTTTTTGCAATAGTTTTACGTAAAAAAGTTACAAAAAATTATAGTTAGTTAACTAACTATGAACTGTTTTTACTGATATATAGCGAAAAAACAAAAATGTAAATTTTTTTAAAAATATTTGTAAATTTGTGTAGTAAAGAGTCAAAAATTGTAATATAATTTTTTAAAAAGGTGGTGATGTTGTTGTCTTATGAATTAGTTTTAAAAGAAGAAAAAAGAAAAATGGCTTCTATAATGAAAAAAGATTTTGTTAAATTAAAATTTTCGGAATTGCAACTTATTCTAGATAATAACTATAATGAACCACGTTGGATGGATACTTATATTTTGTTATACAAAGCATCATTACCAAAAAATATTGTAGCTTATGATATATTACTTCAAAAACTTTCTTCATCTTTACTTAAATTTTATTTTAAAAAAGAAGATGGAAGAAGATACTTAGTTGTTGCTGATGAAAAAATGTTTAAAGCATACGTTTGGTATTTGACTACTAAAGAAGATCGTGAATACGAAATGCTTGCTCAATATATGCCATCAAAAGACTATATTACAGAACTTATGAGATTTTCACGATATGAAAAATGTGGATTAAAATTGGAAAACGTAAATGAAGACGAATTTATGCTTTCTCCAATTGGAATTAGTTTTCATTCAGAAGAAGAAGCAAGAATGGTTTATGAAAAATTATTTGATGCATACGATCTTTTTGTGAATTTGAGATTAGAAAAACACAATTTTATAAATAATTTTCATTCTTGTTTAAAACTTGGAAAAGATAAGAGAATGATAGCTACATTAAGCACCATGATTTCATACTTTGATTGTAAGTTTGCGGTTGCTGATGAGATAATTACAATACCAGATACCAATATTGCTATTTCTGATGAATCTACAGCGAAAGCATTTGAATCACATATGATGGATGTTTATCATTTTTATAGAAATGTAATTAATACAAAAAATAAAAAAGACATTGTTAGTGAAGTGTGCAACAAAAAAGTTTCTAAAGAAATAATGAGAGATTTTTCAAGAAACATCCCTAAATATTCAAATATTGTAGCAAACAATAAAGGACTAGTTGAGTGGATGACAACTATTTCGAGAGAAAGCAAGTACAAATTAGGTATTATTGTAAACGACAGAGGAGTTTTCTTTATAAATGGCACGAGAGTGGCTACAGAGCAAGAAGCTGAGCGTTTTTACATAGATTATATGGAACACAAATCAGAAAGAACTAGTTTGGTTGCATATAAAGGCTCAATATTCAGCAAAATTAAAAAGTTCTTTAGCTTCTTTAAGTTTAGATTTTGGAAAAAAGACAGGGCAAAATAGCTGGTTTATATTGAAGAAAACTTAAAAATAAGTATATAATTATGCCGTAAGATACATTTATATGAGTGGTGGCAAGGGTAAGACGTGAACCTCGCCAGATCCGGAAGGAAGCAACGATAAGCGCTCGAGCTTTGTGCTACCATTCATATAAGTGCATCTTACGGCTTTGTTTTTTAGTAAATTTAAAAGGTGGTGTTAATATGGCTTATATGGCCCTATATAGAAAATTTAGACCATTAAAGTTTTCACAAGTTGTTGGGCAAGAACATGTAGAAAAAACATTAAAAAATCAAATCAAAAATCAAAGAATAGGGCATGCATATTTATTTACTGGAGGCAGAGGCTGTGGAAAAACATCAACTGCCAAAATTTTATCTAGAGCAGTTAATTGTTTAAGCCCAGTAGATGGTGAACCTTGTAATGAATGTGAGATATGCAAATCAGCACTTGCTGGTACGTTGGTAGATATCACAGAAATGGATGCAGCATCAAATAATGGTGTAGATAATATAAGAGATATTAGAGAAGAAGTTGAATTTATTCCAACCTCTGCAAAATATAGAGTATATATAATAGATGAGGTTCATATGCTTTCAACCGGTGCTTTTAATGCATTATTAAAAACATTAGAAGAACCTCCTGCACATGTAATCTTTATTTTGGCAACAACAGAACCTCAAAAGTTACCTGCGACAATTATTTCTAGATGTCAAAGGTTTGATTTCAAAAGAATTACAGTTTCAGATATAATGAAAAATATAAAGTATATTTGTGACTCAAGTAACATTCAAATAGAAGAAGAAGCTCAAAGATTAATAGCCAATTTATCTGATGGCGCTATGAGAGATGCCATATCTATTTTGGATAGATGTGTTTCTGATGGTGAATCTATTATAACAGAACAAAAAATAAGAGAGCTTGCAGGCGTCCCACAGTTTAATTACTTGGTAAATATGACAAAAGCTATTGTCACTGGAAATAGTGAAGATGCACTAAAAATCGTTAGAGAACTTTTAGATGAAGGAAAAGATTTAAATGTATTTTTGTGGGAGCTAATCAAATTTCAAAGAGATATTTCAATCTACTATGTAGATAAAAGTCTTTTAGATTATAGTGAAAAGCAATTAGAAGAAATTCAAAGCTTAACAAAACTATCTAATCAAACATTATATTTATCTTTGATTTCTAAATTATCTGATGTACAAAGTTCTATTAAATGGTCAACAGAGCAAGAAATACTTTTTGAAGCATCGATTATTAAACTATGTTTAGAAAATAACAAAAGTGGAATTGGTGAGAGTGGCAAAGGCCAAACACCAATTAATGTGATAGCAAGTGTTAAAGAAGAAATGGCTAATGTAAATAGTGACTTAAAAGATAGAGTGTTGACAATACTTAAAGAAAACGAGAAAATGAGAATACAGGCCGATTTAATAACAACGACAATAGAGTACAAAGATGATGGTATTGTTCATATAATATTTAATGATGTTTTAAATCCAGTATCAAAATCTAATTTCCAAAAAGAGGAAACTAAGATTGCAATTAAACAGGCAGTTCAAAAAGCAATGGGAAAAGAAGTTAGTGTTAAATATGATAACTTTAAATAATAAATAGAAGAAAGGAAGAACAAAAAATGAGTAAATTTAATGGCTTTGGAGGAGGATTTCCAGGCGGTGGAAATATGAATCAACTTTTAAAACAAGCACAAAAAATGCAAAATGATATGATGAAATCACAAGAAGAAATAGAAGCAAAAGAATTTGAAGTATCTTCTGGTGGCGGAGCAGTAACTATTGTTATGAATGGAAAAAAATTAATAAAATCAATCAAAATTAAACCAGAAGTAGTAGATCCAGATGATGTAGAAACATTAGAAGACTTGATTTTAGCTGCAATTACAGAAGGAAACAAAAAAGCTGATAGCATAGTTGAACAAGAAATGGGCAAGTACAATGTTCCAGGTGGACTAAACGGATTGTTTTAAAAACTAGAAAAATTTACGTAGCGGTGAGAAAACTCACTATAGGGGTGTAAAATGGCTTTTAGTAATACAATAGAAAAATTAATAGAAGAGTTTGAAAAATTGCCAAGTATTGGGCATAAAACGGCAGTTAGGCTTGCATTTCATGTGCTTAATTCTCCTGTTGAGAATGCAGAAGAATTCGCAAATGCGATAATAGATGCAAGAAAAAATTTAAAATATTGTTCTATTTGCAATAACATTACAGATGTTGACCCTTGTCCAATATGTGCAAATGCTAAAAGAGATAAAGAAACCATTTGTGTGGTTGAAGATGTTAGGGATATAGCGTCGATAGAGCGCACACATGAGTATAATGGAGTATATCACGTGCTTCATGGAACTATTTCTCCTGTAAATGGAATAGGACCAAATGATATCAAAATAAAAGAACTTGTTACAAGAATTGGAAGCGGCGATGTAAAAGAATTGATTTTGGCAACTAACCCAAATGTTGAAGGTGAAGCTACAGCTATGTATATTTCAAAATTAGTAAAACCATTTAATATAAAGACATCTAGAATAGCTCATGGAATTCCAATAGGTGGAGATTTAGAGTATACAGATGAAGTAACACTTGCAAAAGCGCTAGAAAATAGGACACAATTATAAAATATTAAGACACATTTTAATGTGTCTTTTTTTATACAAAAAAATCGCAAGCTAGAAAAGCTTGCGATTATATGGTGCACCTGAAGGGATTCGAACCCCCAACCTTTCGGTTCGTAGCCGAATACTCTATCCAGTTGAGCTACAGGTACGTTAAAGTACATGTCATATTATATACCAAATTAGCAAAATTTCAAGAAAAAATAAATTCCCGCATTGTCATAGTGACAATGCGGGAAGTAAACTTATTCCATAGTTGAGTAGTTTACGAGTTCGCACCAGTAGGTACCATCTGCCTTTTTCATGGGAATTTCCGAATACATGCCAGTAGTGCTGGTGTGCTTATTGCGGAAATTACCTTTGGCGAAATACCATCCCTCAGGATAAGTCAAATCCATGGGTTCAGTGTCGGTCACAATGCATGATCCAGCGAAAGGATCCGGTTCGGTCGTGATGCTCGGATTAAGCATTTTGAAAACATGAAGGGCAATTCCAACGGGAAAATCGCAGGATTTAACTACTTTTGCCATGGTATAATACCTCCTCTTAATATTATGCATTACATTGTTGCCCACCTAGAGGATATTTACAATGTACTTTGTACGAGATTGATTATACCACGGTTTACATAAAAATTCAATGTTTTTATATATATAAATGAAATGCTAAAATATGTACATTTTAGAGGTTTTTTGTATTAAAATTGTTATATAAAAATAACTAAAAAGGAGAAAAAATGAAGAAATTATTAATAATTATTAGCGTTTTAGCAGCTTTTTCAATTACTGGATGTGAAAATAAACCTAAAGAGCCAGTTAGAGTTGAATCTGGAAATCAAGTTGAAATTAAAGAAAGTAGTTTTTCTAAGATTGATGAAACAAAAGGCTTGGTTTATGATGCGAATTATAATGCGGATTTTAAAGCAGAATCATACGAAATATCTGATAAAAAATTTGAAGCAAATTCTATAATTGTTCCATTTATAAATATTGATACAGATTATGCTATAAAAGCAAATGAAGAAATGAAAGATGCTTTTGATAAAATGGTAAATCATTTTAATGAAGGTGTAGAAGATAAAACGAGCTATGTAGATTGTTGTGACTACGAAGTGTATGAAACTTCGGATGTATTATCTGTAAAATTCTTCTATGGCTTGGGTGCTACTGATGTAGTTCATCCTAAATATTTTACTTACAATATAAATTTAATGGAAGCTATGCCACTTCTTTATGAAGAAGTATGTGAGATTTGTGGAATATCAAATGATGAAATTCAAACAAAAGTTGAAAATGCTATTAAAGATTATTTAAATGAAGATATGAAATCATTTGATCAAGATGAAATTGATAAATATATTGGCTTTAGTATAGATTCATATAATGAGGCAGTAAAGACATACACGTTGAATTACTGTATTTCAAAAGAAGGAAAATTACAAATTGTAGTAAATATTAAGATTCCTGCAGGAACAGGCGAATTTGATACTTTATTTACAATAGAATAATTACTGTTATATAAAAAATAAGCTCGGCTAATAACCGAGCTTTTATTATTATTTTTGTCTATTAATTTTTGCAATTGTTTTAAATTTCTCTTTTTTGGCTCTCAAGTATTGCTCAGAATCCATATTGTATTGAGATTCTTTTAATAATTTTAAGTATTGATTAAATCTTTCTTCAGATAGTTCTCCATTAGCAATTGCCTCTAAAATTTTACATCCTGGTTCATTTGTGTGAGTACAATCGGAATATTTGCATAAATGTGTTAATCCTTCAATATCTTCGAAAGTTTTATTAATTCCTTCTTCTGCGTTCCACATTCCTATTTCTCTCATACCTGGAGTATCAATAATCATAGCTCCGTTTGAAAGGATAATTAAATTTCTTGAAGTAGTAGTATGCCTTCCGCGAGAATCATCCTCTCGTATTTCGGCAGTTTTCATCACTTCTTCACCATATAAAGTGTTTACTAAAGTAGATTTTCCAACACCAGAAGAACCTAAAAAGACTATCGTTTTTCCTTTTGAAAAATACTTTTTTATATTTTCAATTCCATCTTTTGTAATGCAACTTACAGCATAGATATCTACACCAATTGCAACAGTTTCAACTTCATCTATATAATCCTGGACATTATCTATTAAATCACTTTTGGTAAGAATAATAACAGGTACTCCGCCTGATTGCCAGGCTAAGCTTAAATATCTTTCAATTCTATTAAGATTAAAATTATTATTTAATGATTGCATAATAAAAACATAATCAAAATTTGAAGCAACTAATTGCTCGTGCTGGTTGTGCAATTCTTTTTTCTTATCGCTAGAAGAAGCAGTTCTCGAAAAAGAACTAATTCTCTTTAATGTTTCATAAATCATGCTATCTCCAGATTCATTCCACTCTATTAAAACAAAGTCTCCTGTTGTAGGATAAATACTATCTGGATTATCATAAAAAGAACCTCTTTTTATCTTTGCAAATCCTTTTCCATGATTACATACAATTTCAAATCGATCTTTATGCGTAGCAATTATTCTTGCTACTTTGTTAATATCAACGTTTGGATATAATTTTTCTTTAAATCCATATTCTAAAATATTCATTTTAATACCTCACTTTATATTATTTAATGAGATATTGAAAATAGAATTACATGTAATTATTTAAGTAATTTTTCTAATGCATTTGCATTTAAAATTGTGTTAGAAATAAACTCACCTTTATAGAAATTTGCCCAGTTATTGAATACACATGGAGCGTCTTTTGCTTTTTTAAGTGAATCAATTTTTACAAAATCCAATTTAATCTTTTTCTTTTTAGCATAATCAGAAAGCTCTTCAACTTCGTATTCAACATAAGGACATTCGTTACTATAATAAATTGTAAAATCCTTGCTTTTAATCTTCATTTCTTTGGCTTTATCATTAAAGGTAGGTGTAGCACTTTTCTTAAATGGAAGTGCCATTAATTCATAGTCACCAATTTCATCTACTACTTTAAATCCAAAATGTTCAAAGAATTTTTTGTCTCCAATAAATGGTTTCTTCTTTTTAGTAACTAGAGTACAAATACCATTTCTTTTTTGCTTCTTTGCATCATTTATAGCATACTCAAGTAATTCTCTTCCAATACCTTTTTCTTTGAAACTACCAGCAACCCACAAACAGTAAATATATTCATAATTGTCACCGCTTATAGGAACCCAGGCCGTGTCTAATGGTTCGTATTCAATAAAGATTTTGCCTCTGGCATCTAATCTTCTAAATACGTGACCATCCTTTAATTTCTTTTTAATCCATTCCTTCTTTTTATCAACACCTTCTTGGTGCTTAGGATCACCGATGGCACAACAAATATGCTCATCATCAATATTTTCTTTAGTAAGATTTATATATTTATTCATAAGACATTCCTCCTTTATATGGTTTAATTATATGCCTTGATACTTTGAATATCAACAAATATTATCGGTTGAGACCCTTGAAATAAAGGCTTTGTTATGGTAAACTCTGCTGGTTAGATTAGGCTAACATTTGTGAAGGTTAAATCAAAAGGAGTTTTTAGTTTGAAAAGAGAATTAGAACGATACCAAGAAATCGAAAAAAGTATAATAACTACATATAGAAAAACTATTTGGAAAAGATTTATCGAAGCAATCAATGAGTACAAGTTAATTGAAGATGGAGATAAAATTGCAGTTTGTATTTCTGGCGGTAAAGATTCAATGCTTATGGCAAAGTGTTTTCAAGAATTAAAAAAACATGGAAACGATAATTTTGATGTTGAATATATTTGCATGAATCCAGGATATAACGAAGCGAATAGAAAAAAGATTGAAGAAAATGCAAAACTATTAAATGTGCCAATTAAGTTTTTCGACACAAATATTTTTAATGTAGTTACTCGCATAGAGAACAATCCTTGTTATATTTGTGCAAGAATGAGAAGAGGATATCTATATAATAAAGCAAGAGAATTAGGTTGTAATAAGATAGCACTTGGTCATCATTTTGATGATGTAATTGAAACTATTTTAATGGGTATGCTTTACGGTTCTCAAGTTCAAACTATGATGCCAAAGCTACATAGCTCATTTCATAAAGGAATGGAATTAATTAGGCCAATGTATTTTGTAAACGAAGCAGATGTAGTAGCTTGGGCAAAGAAAAATAATTTAGAATTTTTACAATGTGCGTGCAAATTTACTGAAGAGTATACAAAGACAAATAATAAAGAGGGAATGTCAAAACGAAAAGAAGTAAAAGAAATGATCGCAGGTCTTCGTAAGATTAATCCAAAAGTAGATATAAATATTTTTAGAAGTGTTGAAAATATAAATTTAAATACAGTTATTTCTTATGTTCAAGATGGAAAGGTGCATCATTTTTTGGATGATTACAAAGAAAAAGGAAAAATTATTGATTCAAGAATTGATGATGAAATGATTGCTAAAAAAGAAAAGAAATTTTTGCTAGAAATGGCAAATGGAGAGTATAAAGAAGTAGATAATACTACTATGAAAATTGAAGAATAGATATAAAAACAGCTTGGCAAATAGCCAAGCTGTTTTATAATAATCAATTTATTGCAAAGAAAAATCAATTACAAAATCAAATTGAATATTGTGATCTTTATCATGAAATGAATAAAATCTTACATTTTCATCATTATCAGCATCATAACCAGGAGCTTCGGAGCGCTTCGCTTGAAATTCCATAACAGAGCCATCACATGGAAAAACACCAATGCAGTTTTTTGCCATTACAAAATAGTCAACGATTCTAGTAAAGCTAGAATTATAAAGTCTTTCAAATGGTTCTTTTTCAATGACAAGTTGGGGTACAAAAACACCAATATGTTCACTACGAAGTCCAATTACATAGTACTCTGTAATAGAAAGAACATTTTCTTGAACGAGTTTTCCAAATTTACCAAGTCCAGTTACTTTGTCCTTAACATCTTTCTGATAAAAATGCATATAATCTCCAATGAGTACATCTTCCACGGTAAGCGGCCGCCATACATTGTATTCGGGTTCCATAGTAATGCCTCCTTTTCCTTGTTGATTGTCAAGGAATCACAAAATATGTGATTTTGCGTATAATATCACGATTTTATGGTTATGTCAACATGCGTGCTTTATGTTGGTAAGTCTAGTATGATATAATGCGTCTAAGAAAAAATATTGGGGAGGAATAATGGCAATTATTAGTGTAAATAATTTAACATTTGGATATGATGGAAGCTACAATAATGTCTTTGAAAATGTGTCGTTTAATATAGATACTGACTGGAAACTTGGATTAATAGGCAGAAATGGAAAAGGAAAAACGACATTTTTAAAATTATTACAAGGTAAATATGAATACAAAGGAAAAATTTCTAAAAATGTTGATGTAGATTATTTTCCATTTGAAGTAAATGATAAAAACAAAATGGCAATAGAAATAGTAAATGAAATTGCCCCAAATGCTGAAGATTGGGAGATAATAAAAGAATTAAATTTATTAAATGCAGAATCGGAAATATTATATAGAGCTTTTAATATACTAAGTGGTGGTGAACAAGTTAAAGTATTATTAGTAAGTTTGTTTTTAAAAGGGAATAATTTTTTATTAATAGATGAGCCCACCAATCATTTGGATATTGATACTAGAAATAATTTAATTAATTATTTGCAAAAGAAGAAAGGTTTTATATTAGTTTCGCATGATAGATTATTTTTGGATAAAGTTGTAAATCATATAATTTCGATTAATAATACAGATATTGAAATTCAGCAAGGAAATTTTTCATCTTGGAAAGAGAATAAAGATAGAAAAGATAATTTTGAAATGGTACAAAATGAAAGATTACAAAGAGACATTAATAGATTGGAAGAAGCTGCCCAAAATACAACAAAATGGTCAAACGAAGCCGAAAAAGGGAAAAGCAAAAAACATAATAAAAATGAAGGTATGATAGATAAGGGCTTCGTTGGGCATAAAGCAGAAAAGATGATGAAAAGTTCTAAAGTAATGGAACAAAGGATTGAAAAAGCAATAAATGAAAAAGCCACGTTGTTAAAGAATGTTGATAGAAATGATTCTCTAAAAATCATTTCATTAGAAAATGACAGAAACACATTAATTTATGCAAAAGATTTTCAAATAAAATATGATGATAAATGTATTTTTGATCCAATTTCATTTGAAATAAAAAAAGGAGATAGAGTTGCTATTGTTGGTATAAATGGCTCAGGAAAATCCAGCATTTTAAAGCTTATTATAGGTGAGAATATTAAATATAATGGTGATTTTAAAGTAAATAATGATTTAAAAATTTCTTATGTATCACAAAGTACTGAAAGCTTAAAAGGAAGTTTGAAATCATTTGCACAAGAAAACAAAGTCGAAGAAAGCATTTTTAAAGCGATGCTTACTAAAATGGGATTTTCGCAATTAGACTTTGATACAAATATTCAAGATATGAGTGAAGGTCAAAAGAAAAAAGTTTTAATTGCAAAAAGTATTTCGGAGCAAGCAAATATTTATATATGGGATGAGCCGCTAAATTATATTGATATATTAACTAGAATTCAAATAGAAGAAGCAATATTAAAATTCAAGCCGACTTTGATCTTTGTAGAGCATGATGAATTATTTATAGAGAATGTAGCTACAAAAGTCGTTAAAATAGAAAAATGAGTATAAGGATGTGACATTAAATATGGCAACTTCAAAAGATTTTAAAGATTTTATTTTAGAACAATTAACTTTGCTAGATGGTATTACATGTAGGTCAATGATGGGTGAGTATTTGTTATATTATAATGGACTATTATTTGGTGGTATTTACGATAATAGATTTCTTGTGAAAATAACCGAAACAAACAAAAAGTATAAAATGGAAGAACAAATTCCTTATGAAACAGCTAAGTCAATGTATATGATTGAGGATGTTGATAATAAAGAGCTAATTAGAGATATAGTAATTGATACTTGTAAAGGATTAAGTGAGAAATAGCTCTACGATAAGTAGGTTGATAATATTTATAGTGATTTTATAATTTTTACAGGAGGTAACTAATATGAATAATTATATAACTGGAAAAATTATAAAAGAATTAAGAGAAAAAGAAGAACTTACTCAAATGGATTTGGCAGAAAAGTTGGGCGTCACAGATAAAGCAATTAGTAAATGGGAGACGGGCAAAGGATTGCCGGATATTACCCTAATAGAGCCACTATCTAAAGCATTAAAAGTATCGGTAATTGAGTTAATGAATGGCGAACATATTGCAAATCACAACAAAGTAGGTAATATGTTAAAATCTAATTTCTCAGTTTGTCCTGTTTGTGGAAATGTTATTTATACGATTGGGGAAAATGTAAATACTTGTTGTGGAATTAATTTGCCTAAACTAGAAGCTGACTTAGAAAATGAAAAGCATATGATAAATTGTGAAATTGTAGAGAATGAATATTACATTTCAATAAATCATAATATGACAAAAGAGCACTATATTTCATTTATAGCATATACTACAAATGATAGATGTGAGATTGTTAAATTATATCCAGAACAAAATGTTGAAACAAGATTTTTTAATAGAGGAAAAGGAATAATTTATGCATACTGCAATAAAGATGGATTGTATAAAAAATATATATGAAGGGAGAACGAAAAATGGAAGAAGTTGTAGATTTTTTAAAAAAGTGTGGAGTTTTTTATATTGCAACAGTAGATGGAGAAAAACCACGTGTAAGGCCTTTTGGAGTAGTAAATGTTTTTGAAGGAAAACTTTATATTCAAACAGGAAAAATAAAAAATGTATCAAAACAAATGCAAGTTAATCCTAATGTCGAAATATGTGGATTTGTAGATGGAAAGTGGGTAAGAGTTGAAGGGAAAGTTGTAAGAGATGATAGAAGAGAAGCAAAAGCAAGTATGCTTGATGCAAATCCAGAACTTAGAAGTATGTATTCAGAAGATGATGATAATACTGAAGTATTATATTTTGAAAACGCGAAAGCAACATTTTATTCATTTACAGAAGAACCAAGAATTGTAGAGTTTTAAAATATAGGAGGAAAAAATGAGTTCTTTATGCGGTGCACAATGTGAAGGTTGTCAATTTGGGCTAAATAGTAATTGCAAGGGATGTAGCGAGACTAATGGTTGTCCTTTTGGAAAGCAATGCTTTGTTGCTAAATATATTTTGACTGGTGGAAAAGAAAAGCTCAATGAATTTAAAACGCAATTGATAGAGGAAATAAATAGTTTGGGCATTTCTGGCATGCCTCAAATAACAGAATTGAATCCTCTAAATGGAGTGTTTGTGAATTTGGAGTATAATTTGCCAAATGGAGAAAAGATTAAATTTTTAGATGATAGTGAAATATATCTAGGATCACAGGTTGAAAGTGAATTTAACGATGGAGAGTTGATAAAATGCTTTGGAATAGTAGCAAATATGGATTTTATTCTTGTTAGTGAATATGGTCCAAATGGAAGTAATCCAGAATTGATAGTATATAAAAAGAGGTAACAAAAATATGCTTTTATTCAATAAAAAAGATGATAGAATAAAAATGAATAATTATTATAGAACTTCTGATATGATAAAACTACTTAAATATTTTCCAGAATTAAGTCCAATTGAAAATTTGACAGTCATTGAAAGCGAAAAAGATTTTGAAGATAATAAAGATTATATAAACACATTAAAAAATAACAGAGTAGACACTTTGAAAACAAAGATTAATTCTATGAATTCAGATAATAAAGGAATTGGTGAAAGTTTTATAGAAATCTTTAAATCTATTAAAAGCAAAGATGAAGATGCTGTGTTAGTTTTGTTTAATACTATGAATGAACCTAGTGAAAGGTATCAAAGATATGCAGGAATTTCAATAGGTGTAGAGCTTGGTGAATATGTTAAAATCGATGCAGTTGGCAAGGGGTTTGATGGAAGAGAAGTTTCTAAAAACATGTATACACATGAAAGATATGATATTCCATGGTTTGAGCTTCGCAATATAACAATAGAAAACTTTAAAAAATATAGAACATATCTAACTTCGCAAGAAGAATATGAAAAGACTAGAGAAGAAAGAATTAATTATTTAACGAACATTGGTTTTTCAAAAGAGGTTGTCGAAATAGAAGTGCCTAAAAAATATATGGAAATACCAGATTTTATTTGGATGGATATAATTAAGAATTTCTTGAAAGTTTTGGAAAAAGAGGAAGATATTTTAAGAATGGATGGATTATTAAACTTTGCAATAAGTGGACATACAGAAGGAAAAAAATATATGCCTTGGCAACTTTTTGATAAATCACGAGCAGGCGTTTAATTCTTTGAATATAAAAAAGACTTTTTGGATTGACTCCAAAAAGTCTTTTTAAGGTTATTCTTTAATAGTTCCAGTTGGTGTGTAATTATAGTAAGGATCTTTAAGTTTTTCTAATTCGTTTGTTAGTTTCTCAACAATTTGATTCTTATTTGAAGAATCATTAAGTGACAAACTAGCAATACATGTTTTGCCATCATAAATATTAATCCAAAAATATGTTGGTAATAAATTCATTAACTTGCTATCAGATTTTATTTTTTGAGAAAGGGAATTTGCAGCATCTGCAATAGCACTCTTAGAATAATTATAATCAGAAAAATATAAGTGTGTTCCAGAAATAGATGTTATTCCATATGGTTCGTCAACTACATATGTTTCAACTTTTATTCTATAATCATTTAAGTTGTGAATAAAATCCATATAATATACATCGAAATAATTATCTTTTAATGTATTCTGTGTAGACCAAGTGCTACCACCCATATAGTCTTGAGCATAAAAATCTAAATCTGTAATATTAGATTTTATATGCCATTTTGTTCCTTCTGTCTGATTAGTGTTATTGACATTTGTACTAATCATAATCTTTTCTTCAGACAAAATTGTAAAACTATCATTAGGATATCTCTCATTAAGTATGTTTAATACATCATTTGATGAATAAGTACTAGCACAACCTGTTAGAATTATCACAAATGTAATTAAAATAATTGATAATATACTTTTTTTCATAAAATCACCCACCTAAATTATATCATTTTTTTGCTCATATAGTATTTGTTTAATTTTGGTTCGTGTTCGTTTTCTCTGATAAAATCAACTTTAAAACCAAATTTTTTATAAAATTCTGGCGCCTGAAAAGCATAAGTGGATAAGTTTATGTTTTCAAATCCTTTATCTTTAAAATATTCTTCAACAGTATTCATAAGTTGACTACCTATATGCATATGCCTATATTTTTCAAGTACAATCAAATCACCAATGTGAACCTCTTTATAATATGAATTACCGGTAATAATACCTGCTAATTCGCCATCGCTTTTAGCAACAAATGTAAATGGAGAATATGCACATGTTATACCATTTTCTTTAGAGTGTTTTTCAAATTCCATTCCAATGGTTTTGTAGTCATCTTCGGTTGCTTCTTTTTTGAATTCAATTTCAATCATAATAATTCTCCTTTCAAATTAAGCGATATACTACGATTCATCAAATAAGATATCTTGCATTTTGTATGGATTATTTAAGAAATCTTTGTATATGGTATATACATCAGTATCTTCGTATTTTATTTCTTTCATATCACTGTTCATATCTATAATTTTACCATACTTATAAGACAATAAAATTGGAGAATGTGTAGCAATAATAAATTGAGATCCGTTTTTGGCTAAATCATGAATGTGACAAAGAAGTGTCATTTGTCTTTGAGGAGAAAGTGCAGCTTCGGGTTCATCTAATATATATAACCCTTTGTCCCAAAACCTGTTTTCAACCAGTTTTAAAAAGGATTCGCCATGAGAACACTTATGTAGGTCTCCGCCATATTGATCGCTTAGTTTTCCACTAGGTCCTACATTTGTATCAACAATGGATGCAACATTAAAAAATGATTCGGCTCTTAAAAAGAACTTTGTTCGCGGCGTTCCCATTTTACTAATCTTTAAGTGCTTATATAATTCTGAATAGTCATCATAATTTGAAAATTGCATATTATTACTTCCGCCTTCTGGATTTAAACCTAAGGCGATTGCAACAGCTTCTACTAGTGTAGATTTTCCAACACCATTTTCTCCATAAAACATTGTAACCGAATTATCTAGAATAAGTTCATCAAAGTGCCTTAAACATTTGATATTAAACGGATATTTGGATGTATCAGTGTTTACTTTATCATATCTAATTCTATTTATAAATAAATCGTTCATAAATCTTTAGTGTTCCTTTTCGTTAATATTTTTGGCTAAAAACACAAAAAACTAGGGGCTTGAAAGTGTTGTTATGAGAGCCCCTAGTTAACCCCGAGTAGTAAACTACTTTGTAATTATTATAGCATTTTTATAGTAGAGGTACAAATTAAGTATAAAATATATATTTTTTCTTGAATGGATAAATATAAAATGATAAGTTAAAAAAGGTGATTTTGTATGAATAATTGTTTAAATTGTAATTCGTTATTGGAAAAAAATTATAAAAAGTACTGCTCTAATAAGTGCCAAAAAGAATATGAGTATAAAAGATTTATCGAGAAATGGAAAAGTGGAAAAATAACAGGAATGCGTGGAAAATATCAAATATCAATGCATTTAAGAAGATATTTATTCAATAAGTATAATAATAAATGTTCAAGATGTGGTTGGAGCGAAGTAAATCCGTACACCCAAATGATTCCTCTTGAAATAGAACATATGGATGGTAATTTTGAAAACAATTCTGAGGATAATTTAATATTATTATGTCCTAATTGTCATTCGTTAACATCAACATATAAAGGCGCTAACATAAACTATGGTCGAAAAAATAGGAAAAAATATAGTTTGTATATAAAATAAAAAAGCTGTTAGAAAATCTAACAGCTTTTTTGGAGCCAGTGATCTGAGTCGAACAGACGACCTACTGATTCGTACCACTACAACTTTCGTTGCCACTTTAGTGTTTGCAGTCTGGACTTGCTCTTTACCATAGCTTATGCTTTAGGTACACCGTATAAAGTCTCTACACTCGGTATTTCTACCTAGCTCGGGATTGGCATGTGCTTTAGCATTTAGCTTTCCCCGAATTAGCGGTGTCCACCTTATATATTTCTACATAAGGGTGCAATTTTGTTTACAAGTCAGTTGCTCTACCAACTGAGCTACACTGGCATATTTAAATATTGGTGACCCGTAGGAGAGTCGAACTCCTCACTCCGCCGTGAAAGGGCGATGTCTTAACCGATTGACCAACGGGCCTTAAAAAATGGTGAGCCATCCGCGATTCGAACGCGGGACAACTTGATTAAAAGTCAAGTGCTCTGCCAACTGAGCTAATGGCCCACAACCAACCTTTGTCGTTTGCGACTAGTATATAGTACAACATTTGTCGCTTAGTGTCAAGATTTTTTTTGCTATATGGCCATTTATTTGCAAAATAAGCCATCTTTCAAAAAAATGCTCTTTTTTTGTAAAAAAAGTGGATTTTTCATAGCGTGGAATTATATATATATCATGCTTTTTAGGCTTAAATCAATAGCTTTTTTAAAAATTGGCAAAAATTATTAAAAAAGAAGAAAATTGGCAAAAAATTTAGCTAATTATTATTGACTTAACGAAAAATCGCATCTAGAATGACGGCGTAAATTACGATAGCAAAGGATGATTTGTTATGCTGTATTTAAATATTGTCTTCATGTTGTTACTTCTTTTGATTTGTTACTTGAGTGTTACAAGATGGTATACCAAAAAAGAGCTCAGTAAATATCAAATAAAAGATTATGCAAAATACAAGACTAAAGATGTTAAATTAAAAAACTTTATTTCAAAAATTAATTATCTAAAAACAAAAGAACTGTTTTTGAAAAAACAGGGATATCCATTAAGATTAGATTCATTAAGGTACTATTTATTCAAAATAATACTTGCAACTTTATTTTTTTATGCAGGTATCAAAAATTACGATTCGATAATAATTTCAATAATTTTAAGTTTAATAGGTTTCTTTTTCATAGATGCTTATATTGCTATGAATAAAAAATCAAGAGATGCACAAATTTGTGAAGATTTATACAATGTTACAAATTCTATTTGCTTACAATTATCGGCACATGTTTCAATGAAGGATTCGTTAAAATATCAATTTCAAAATTGCAAAAACAATGATTTGAAAAAAGCATTAATTGAATTCTCAACATGTTACGAATTGTCAGAATTAAATATTGACAGTGCAATTAAAACGATAGAAGACAAATTTGATCTTTTAGAAATTAGTCTTTTTTGCAATGCACTTTCGGAATACAGTAAAACGGGAAATGTTATAGAAGTATTGGAAAACCTCTCAAATAGTCTTGGAGAAAAGCAGATAAACAAAATGAAAGATGATACTAAAACCAAAATAATCTATATAACTTTTGGTGTAATCGTAGCGTTACTTAATATTATATTACTTATTTTTTATCCACTATTTATTTCACTTGGTCAAAATTTCAATAATATTTTTAAATAAAGGAGAACTAATATGAAAAACTTAATTGAGCAAACAAAAGAAAATTTAAAATCTCAAAGAGGATCTGAAATCTTGCAAGTAATACTTGTTGCTGGGATTTTGCTTGTATTAATTGTTACTTTGTTTTATCCACAAATGCAAACACTTTTTACTAACATTATGGATACGATTTCAAATTGGTTTACAAGCACTGGTAGCGCAGTATTTAGAACATAGGAGGATATATGAACAAAAAAGTTAGTCTACTAATTATTTCGATTTTTCTTGCAATTATTCTTTTTATAATTTCAGTATATATTCAAAAAAAGGCAGTCAATTACGTGCCTACGGCCGAATGTATGATTGCGAACAAGGATATTGAAGAGTATATGATGCTAAGTAACGAAGACTACAAAATAGTGAATATGCCAATTGAAATAATTGCTAATAGCAAAATAGTAAGTAGCTATGATGAAATAGATGGACTATATTTAAAAGATAAGATTTATAAAGGTCAAATTCTCTTTGCGGACCAGTTTGATTCAAAAGAAAATTTAATGATCTTTTCTGGAGAAGAAGGAAAAGAAAAGGTTTCTGTAAAACTAAGAAGCTCAGAAAATGCTGTATCATATATTGTTAAACCTGGTTCTTTTATTAATTTGTATGCAACTTTAAATAGTGAGTATACACAAAATGGCATTTTTAAAGACTCTGAAAAGATGACAGTTGGGGAAGATGGATTAGGTTACACAATTATCAAATTATTATCAAATGTAAGAGTTATAAGTACATTCGATGAAAATGGAGAAGAAGTTGAAAACTCCTCAGAAAGAGCAATTGATACAGTCTTATTACTTGTTACCCCTGAAGAATCTCAAAAATTAAATCTTATTAAAGAAATAGCCACATTTAATATAACAGAAATATAAAATGGAGAGAATTATGAATAAATTGTTAATTTCTTTATTAGTAATCGCAATTGTAATTGAAGTTATTAATTTTACCTTTGCAAATGATAATTATTTTTGCGATATTGATAATCATTGGGCAAAAGACACTATTAACAAAATGGCAAGAGATGGTGCTATAGCGCCATCTGAAAACAACCTGTTTAATCCAGATAGTACAATTAGTATTTGTGAGTTTTTAAAAATTTTAATAATAAATGGAGAATTTGAACTAGTTACTGATGGTAAACAGTGGCCGGACTGGTACATAAATACAGCCGTTAAAAACAAATTAATTGAAGAAAATCAATTTGAAAATTACATGTCTAATATAACTAGAATTGATGCGTGTAAAATACTTGCTAGATATATTGGTTTGGATGGCGTTTTAAAATCTAAGAACACATTTAAGGATATAAACCAAAAAGATAAAGATATAGTTTTAAAACTTGTTAATCTTGGTATTATAAATGGCTATAACGATGGAACTTTTAAAGGTGATAACTATGTTACAAGAGCTCAAGCATGTAAATTAATTGATGCTTCTTACAATGCCAAAGTAGTTTTATCAACTAAGAAAAAAGATAAGCTTAATTGCACTAATTCCAATATAGGAAAAACTGTATCTGGCGATTTGATAACGCAAACAAGATATGAAATTAAAAATAATAGATTGTTTGTTAGTGATTCAGGAAGATATGCAAAATTAAGCAATGCAACTTTAAACCAAGAATATGTTAAGGACTCGATGGTTATTAAACTTCTAAATTCAATCGCTGATAATAATTCGTATATAGCTGTTTTATACATCCCAGATAAATATACTATTAATTCGTTGAATGTATGTGTGGGTTCAAAACAATCTAATGTTAATAATGGAATCTATTCTTTTCAAGTAAGATTTTATGAAAATTCATATTACAACTTAGCGGAAAGTACCGGGATAGATAGCTTTGGAAACAGCATATATTTAAGAATTGAATTAGACAAAATGTGGGATAAAATATCTGAATTTGACAATAACTATCGCGCTAGTAATAAAAACTTAATTCAATTAGATAAAGCACTAACATCTCTTTTTGGAGAATCGACATCAAAAGAATTGATAAAGTATCTCAAAGAAAAATTAAGTGAAGTAAAAGAAATGCCAAACAATGAGTTTGAAGCAAAGATTATAGAAACTAAGAGAATTGGCAAATATACATTTGATATTTTTTGCTCTCGAGATGAAAAAATACAAGTGTATGTTAGAAACATAAAATAGATATTATATTTGCAATTGTGACTACAACTGCATTTTAGTCATACGAAAAGGAGATGTTCCTTTTTAGACGTCTCCTTTCAACCCCTAAAAAATAACATTATTGTTTTATATAAAAAAGGAAGTATTCAAATGAAAAAAATTAATTTTTTTATTTTATTAATTATAAGCATTTTAATGTGCTCAAATAGCCTAGCATATTCAGAAGAATTTAATTTCATGATATCAACGATGCAAATTCCAACCACAAATATTCACGGAAGATTATTAAATGAGGAAGTTTATAAAAAGTATTCTTTGTTGGTATATGGCTCACCTAATGACGGATATCTAGGGCAAAGATGGAAAAATGTTGAAAAAGGAACATGGAACAATGGCTCAAATATAGGAGAGTTTTGGATTTTAGGTGAAAATAGTGATGGTTATGAGGTACACAATCATCGATTTCCTGTCGATATAGAACCACCAACATCTCCTGAAACGTGGAGATACGCAATAATCAGTGATGCAAAGGAATCGTGGCAAGATCAATCAAAATATATGGATGATATTCAAAAAGAATATATGCTTAATTCAAAATTAACTAGAAATGATGTTTTATATAATCTTACTTCTAATCAAATTGGTTTAGATAAAGTGCGATTAGAGAATTATGCAACATGGAAAACAAAAGGAACGGTTTATACTCAAAGATACGATAAACAAAATAAAAAATGGGCGGCCAATTTTATGGTTCCTGCAATGGCTGCTGATAGTAAAATTCTTGGATATGCAATTTTTCCAAATGGAACAACATTTGAACTTTCTAATGAAGAAAATAGTGTTACTATTCCAATTAAATATGGTGCGGATGCATTGGACTTAACTGAATATGCAAAGAAAGAACATGTTAGAGAAATAAAATCACAATTGTATATAAACAATCAATTAATAGATGAAGTGAGTGGAGCCGAGATTTTAAGTGTTAAAAATGATGCTAGTTATATTGTGAGTAAAACATACGATAATGAAGTTGCGGTTTTAAATGTTTCTATTAAGTCAACTCTTTATACAAAGTTTACAACGGATGGCGTGTTAACAGATGTTCAAAACTATACAGTAACAATCTATTTTGGAGAGCCACCTCAAAAAGAACAATTGGATGATACTTATTTAAGGGCTGTAATGGATGAGACTGAAGTTACAAATGAAATGATTCCGCCGCCATTAATAACGGATATAAAAATTACAAGAATGAAAAATGGTGAATTTGTTGATCTTTTGGTAGCTAAAAAGACAAATCAAGAATTTATATGTGCAGGCCAAACTATAAAAATAGAAATACAAGTTATTAATCCGGTTGATTTTGTAAAAATAACATATGCAGGTGATACATCAATATTTACTTTTGATGAAGCAACCAAAAAAGCTGAATGGGATGAACCTAAAAGTAGAGGCAAGAAAACTTTTTATAATACTTTAAATGATTTTAGAAATGTATATAGAACAACAAGTAAAATGACTTTAGAAAATTATTCGGATTCTATAACCACTTTTACATATCTATATATCGTTCCATATGGCACAAAGCAAACTCTAAATTCGTGGGCGACACTAAGAGATCAAAGTCAAAATGCATTTGATATAAATGAAAAACAACTATTTACAAGGATTCGAAAACCTTATGAAATAGTTTTTAAAGCAACTGGATTTGGTGGAACTACAACTAAAAGAACAAATCTTGACGTGTTTGAAAGATGGGATACTTTATATAACAGAAACATTAGCAAATATGTGGTGAATGATAGATTGGGATGGTAACTTATGAATTTCAATAAAGGAAATACATTTATTATTTCTATTATTTTTATTGCTATTATTTTAACGTTTTTTATTTTTATTGCTTTGATTTTTGTTGGAGAAACAAATTCAATTTTATATAATATAAAACTTGATATGTACTCAATAAATAAATCGGCGATTATAGCGGTAAATAAAGGCATCACAAGTAGAGAAAGATTTAGTTATGACAAAAAAGCTTATAAAGAGTATTTTACAAGTATGCTAAAGAAGAATTATAACTTGGATGATAAACTAAATAATTCAGATGGTCTTGTTCAAAATGTTGAAGTTAAAGAATATGAAATAATAAAAAAAGGAGCTAAAGACAATTTTACGCATGATATTACAGCTGATTCAACAATACATAGTGTTATTAAAGTAAAAATTAAACCGATATTTTTTGATGACTTGTTAAGAGATGTTTTTACTTTTGTTATTCATGAAGATGTTGCTCTTAATGAAATGATTTCTTAAGGAGATTAATTATGAAACTTAGAAAAAATAAGGGAAGTGAAGTAATAACAACACCTATAATTATTGCTATTGGAATGATATTTGTAGCAACAATGATTGTGTTTTGCATCAAGATTCTTACGCCGTATATTTGGTATGAAAAATTATCTTCAACATGTTTAAAATATGTTTTTATAATGGAAGAATTTGGATATTTAACTAACAAAGAAAAGAATAATATGATTTCCGAATTGGTTAATCAAGGCTTTTCAAAGAATAATTTAAAAATAAGCTGCACATCCCAAAGACAGGGATACGGTAATCCGATATATCTAAATGTGAATTACACATATAAATTGAATTTGCCGATTGTTGGAGAGAAAACTATTCCGATGAATATAAATAGAGAATCAGTTAGTAAAAGATAAAAACGTGGCAGTTAAACTGCCACGTTTTTATTTATGATAAGTCTCATTATTATTGATTTTAAAAGCTCTATATATTTGTTCTAATAAAATCATTCTAAACAATTGGTGAGGAAATGTTAGTTTCGAAAAAGATATTGCCATATTACTGTTAGTAACTAATTCTTTATGAATTCCAAGTGAACCTCCGATTATAAAATCTATTGTGCTAAATCCATTTAAAGTTATTTCATTTATTTTGTTTGCAAATTCTTCTGATGTTAATTGTTTCCCAGATAAATCTAAACTGCATACAAAGTCGTGTGAATCAATACTGTTTTTTATTTTATCTGCTTCTTTTTTCTTTATATTATCTATTTCTTTTTGCGAAGCATTATCTGGAATAGGTTCATCGGATAATTCAATTATTTCAATATTGGCATATTTTGAAATTCTTTTTTTATATTCTTCAATTCCATCATGTAGATATTTTTCTTTAATTTTTCCTAAACAAATAATTCTTATATTCATTTTTTTCCTTTCATAATAACGTGATGTCATTATGGCGATTGATAATCGCCGTTACAATGTAATCATTGGATCGACAAAGTCTCTTGATGCAACAGATAAATTGCAAATATGTCCATTTGCATCAATTTCGTTATATACTGTTTGATAAGCAAGTTCTGGAAAATTATTTTCTTTACTTAGATGTCCTAAAACAATATTTGATACATTGTTTTTAGAAAGATAAGCCAAGGCTTTACCGGCATCTTCATTAGATAAGTGTCCATCATTACTCATGATTCTTTTTTTTAGTTGATATGGATATGGACCACATTTTAAAGTTTCATCATCGTAATTTGATTCAAGCATAAGTATATCTGAATTTTCCATTTGATGAAGTATTCCTTCAGTTATATGACCTATATCAGTTGCAATTGTTATTTTTTTGTCTTCTGCAAACATTGAAAATCCGCAAGGATCAACTGCATCATGCGGAATAGAGAATGGGTAAATTTTGAAGTCACCTATTTCAAATTCTTGATTCGATGAAAAAGTAAATTTACATGTATCATTTACATTTAAACTATCTATCATATGCCAAGTTTTTATGTTTGCATAAACTGGTATGTGATATTTCTTGCTTATAGTAGTTAATCCTTTTGTGTGATCACTATGTTCATGTGTAATAATTATTGCATCTATATCATCTAATTCTATATCTAATTCATTTAATGCTTTTACTATTTTGTTACAACTAACTCCAGCATCCACCAATATTTTTGTTTTGTCAGTTGCAACATATGTACAGTTACCGGAACTGCCACTATATAAGTTGCAAAATTGTATCATTTGTATCTCCTTTATAAAAATATGGCGATCTATGATCGCCATTACGATTATTATTCACTAACTCTTCTAATGTCTGCTCCTAAAGCTTGAAATTTTTTCTCGATGTGTTCATAGCCTCTATCTACATGTTCGATTCCAAGAACTTCAGTTGTTCCTTTTGCTACTAAACCAGCTAGT
The DNA here is from genome assembly GCA_017518295.1 of Clostridia bacterium. Lineage (GTDB taxonomy): Bacteria > Bacillota > Clostridia > TANB77 > UBA1234 > RGIG6105. The sequence continues at coordinate 42,978 of JAFWVJ010000017.1, read as the reverse complement.
ATTAATGCTGCGCCTGCTCTTAAATCGGTTGCATATACTTGAGAACCTGTCAAATAATCAACACCTTCAAATACGGCTCTTTTTCCTTCAGCATTTATATTGGCACCCATTTTGTTTAGCTCTGCAGTATATTGAAATCTTGAATCCCAAATTCCTTCTGTTATATAACTTGTTCCTTCAGAAAGCGAAAGAAGAACTCCAAATTGTGGTTGCATATCTGTTGGAAATCCAGGATAAGGCATGGTTTTTACAGATGCTTTTTTAGTACGTGTTTTGCAATAAACTCTAATTGCATCACCATCATCATTTTCTTCTACAGTTACACCCATTTCTCTAAGTTTTGCAGTAATAGGATCTAAGTGCTTTGTAATACAATTTTTAATTGTAATGTCACCTTTTGTAACAGCAGCAGCAATCATGTAAGTGCCAGCTTCGATTTGGTCTGGAACGATTGCATAAGAAGGACCACCTTTTAATTCTTTTACGCCTGTAATTTTTATAAGGTCTGTTCCTGCACCTCTTATATTAGCACCCATCATATTTAAAAAGTTTGCAACGTCAACTACGTGAGGTTCTTTTGCAACATTTTCAATTTCGGTAACACCTTCACAAAGAGTAGCTGCCAAGATTGCATTAATAGTAGCTCCAACGCTAACTATATCTAGATATATATGGCCACCTTGCATATGTCTTCCATCGGCAGTAATTAAACCACCTTCACAATCTACTTTTGCACCTAAAGCTTCAAATGCTTTGATATGTTGATCTATTGGACGAGTACCTAAGTTACATCCGCCAGGGCTTCCTACTTGAGCTCTATGAAATCTAGAAAGTAAAGAACCAATAAAGTAATAAGATGCTCTAAATTTTCTTGTAATTTCAGGTGAAATATCGGTTTTATTTATGTTTGTAGAATCTATCTCAATAGAACTAGGTGAGATATATCTAATTTTTGCACCAATGCTTTCTAATATTTGACAACAAAGCTTAATATCACTGATGTTTGGTAAGTTTTCTATTGTGCATTTGCCATTTATTAATACGGCAGCAGGAAGAATTGCAACTGCAGCATTTTTTGCTCCATTTATCTCAACAATACCTTCTAATCTTTTACCGCCATTTATGATTAATTTTTCCATTTTTTACACCCCTCTATTAGCGTAAAAAAACTATACCATATCTTATATTCTATTGCAATATAAAAAAAGGCCAAAACTTAGTGTTCCGTAAAAGGAAAAAGGCACTTAAACGGCCAAAAATACCTTCAAAAAATTGTAAAAAATAATAAAAAATTATGATGTTTTTTGGCAAATATTACAAGAATGTTACAGCTTTGTTAAAAGATTACAACAATGCCTATATATATATGTAGAAAACGACACTTTTTTAGTAAAATATCATAAGAAATTTCTTACGCGTTAGCGAATTAGAGGTAATTTTTAATTATCTTAAAATAGATTTATATTTTGGAGGTTTTTTATGAAATCAAGATTTAAATTTTTACAAAGAATAATATCAATGGTATTAGCGTTGAGCTTTGTATTTCCGATTATACCATTTAAATATATCGATTTAACTCTGGGGACAGACCTTGCAAAATATAATCCTTTTGCAAGCGAAGCTCATGCAATTGAATATGATAACCAAGGAACAGTAAAGGCATTTGATCATGGCTATACTGGTGAAGTTATAGAAAGAGCAGTCACAAATTTAGATGATATTAGGACTGCTATTAATGATGCCAATAGCAATCCAGATAATTTATATGTATTGACATACAATCAAAGAACACCAATTAGTATTTCTGGTACAGTTACTTTAGAAACATCTGGACACATTAAGTTTTTAAGAAAGCAAGGTAATTCAGGTGGTAATATATCTAACAATGACGGATTTATGTTTTATGTTCCAAACGGAGCAACATTGAATATTGGTTCTTCAAATATGACTGGTACTATCGAGTTAGATGGTGGCGCTGTTTGGACTTTAGAGCCAACTATGGATTATGAATTTGAAAGAGATAGAGCGCATGATGGTGGTAATAATGGTGTTAGAAATAATAAAGAAGTTGATGGCGTTCAATACGTTTTATTTAATGATGGCGAAGACTATTCTGTTGCTCATTGGTATAAGGCTACAGGTGTAGACTCTACAGCAGGATTGATTAGTATTAGTTCTGGTACTTTAAATATTTATCCAAATACTAGAATTGGTAATGTTTTTGTTAGCTCAACTATAACAAATTTAAATGGCGGTACAATATATAACAACGGTTCGGGTAAGATAAATATGTATGGCGGTGAAATTTCGTGGAACGCAATGTGCGTACAACAAAACAGTGTTGGAACGGCAATCTTTTCAAGAGCTTCAAGTGGTGTGGTAACAATTTATGATGGATTAATAGCATATAATACTGCAAGAGATAATAAACCAACAATTACTGACACAAGTAACAATAGAGCTTGTGGTGGTGCAATAGGAATTGATGCTGGAAAGCTTTATATTAATGGCGGAATAATTAGTAATTGTAGATCTGCAACTGGAGATGGAGCAAATGGCGGTGGTGTTTGCGGACGTGAAGGTGCAAAAATCTACATGAATGGCGGTGAAATCTCTAATAACTTAGCTGGTCATAACGGCGGTGGTGTTGTTCTTTGGAAAGCAAGTTTTTATATGAATGGAGGAACAATCACACGTAACTTTGCTATAAATGGTGGTGGTGTTGCTGCAACTTCAGATGGTTCAGGAAATCCAAATGGTTGTGATATCGTATTACAAGGTAATTCAACTATTGAAGAAAACTGCGCTGAAATAGGTGGTGGTGTCGTTGTAGGTGCACCCAATTCTAGTAAAAGAAGAGGATTAAACTGTAAGTTAGAAGTACTAAATGGAAATATTATAAATAATACAGCTCTTAAACAAGGCGGAGGTATATGCGACGTTAATGATAGTAACTCAGCAATTACGTTAAGAGGAGGAACTATTTCAAACAATAAAGCTCCAAATGGTTCTGGTATTACAATTTTTAATACTGGTTCTAGTACAGATCCACTTTTATATTTAAGTGGTGGAGTTGTTGTTAATACAAATAACGAAATCTATATTAGTACGCTTAATCCAAGTCACAAAGTTGGTACAGTTCAATACTATCAAACACCTATTAAAGTAATTGGACGTTTGAATTCAGCAGGTACAGTTGGCCTTATAAAGATGGATGATTATAGTTCATATGTTAGTGACACTAAAGCTTTGGAACTTATTAAGTTTGAACGTGAAGATGGTGGTGCACTTGAGGTTCAAAATAATAAATTTGCTATTGATACAAATGAATACATATTAGAAGAAGTAATTGAAAATAGGACTTTGAGGTTATATCCAAATTCTAATGTTTCTCAAAATTCTTATGTTGCGAGAATTGGTGAAAGAGTATATATAAACCTAAAAGAAGCAATTGAAAACTATGCAAATGATGGAGATACAATTTATATAATTAATAATTTAACATTAACAGATAGTATAAATATAAACAAAGATATTAAAATTGTTTGTGAAACAACAAAAACAAAAAATGATAACAACATAATAGATAAAAATCTAAAGAATAAAAATGGACAATCTATTTCAGGTTTTACTTATCAACCTCTTGGTGACTACACAATTTCGCTTTCTTCAAATTTTGGTGATAATAACAATAACACATCGGGATTTATTGTTAAGAATGGAAAAACTTTAACATTTGGTGATGAACAATATGATGAATCAGATATTACGATTGCACAAGGTGGATTTTTAGCATTAGATGGTAACTCGGGCCACGCTATAAATGGCGCATTAGTCAAGGTTGAAAATGGTGGTTCGTTGAAAGCTAATGCAGGCGTTAGTATTTCAAATAATGCAACTACTGGCGATTTAAACGGTGCAGGTGTTGAAGTTTTAAGCGGTGGATTATTTGTATTAAATGGAGCTAAAGTAAAAAATAATATATCAAATTCAAATGGTGCTGGTGTTTACGTTGAGGGTAGCTTGCAAATGAAAGCAGGTCATATTGACGAAAACGAAGCTCAAAATGGTGCCGGTATATATGTAGCTAATGGTGGTACTGCAACTATTTTAGGTGGCGAAGTAATCAGAAACGAAACAAGCAATAATGGTGCTGGTATCTATGTTGATGATGGTGGCATAGTTATAGCTAATAATATCGATATCAATCAAAACATTGCAACTAATGATGGTGCCGGAGTATATGTGGCTGATGGTGGATCATATACAATGGAAGATGGTTTGATAAGAAACAATAGAACTATAAATGGTAATGGAGCTGGTATTTATTTAGTAGGCCAAGCTACATTAAATGGTGGAACTATTTTAGATAATAGTATTTCTTCATTCAATGAAAATCCAAAAGGCGCTGGCGTTTATCTTGAAGGTGAACTACATGTTGCTAATGATATAGAGGTTAAAAAACAAAATCCTATTTATATTGTTTCTGGTAATATGTTGCATATAGATAGTGCACTAACTAAATCAGAGGCGTTAAATATTAATACAGAATCAACTGAGGCTCTAACTAAAATTGCTAAAATCGAAGCTGATGATGAAGATGTTGCGGAATCAATAGAGATAATTGTTTTAACTAACAAAGCGATTAAACAACTTCCAGATAACAAAGAGATAGTTGGTTTAACACAAGGCAATAATTATTATTTGGTTTATGATTCAATAGATGTAACTTATGATAGAAATAATGGCTTGCCAGAAGGCGATTTGCCGGTTGATACAAATAGATATAGTGGTGGAGATGAAGTTACTCCAAAACTAAATAACGCAAATGATAATCCAATTACAAGACCAGGATATATGTTTATTGGTTGGAGTACAAAGCCAACAACTCCAATAACATCTGCTGCTGCAGAAGTTGCTGTAGATAAATATTATCCTGAAGATATAATGGATGGAATGGTAATAAATAGAAGTTGCAGAATTTTTGAAGATACAACCTTCTATGCTGTATGGGCAATAGATGCAAATAGAAACGGCGAACCAGACTATAGAGAAAATGTATTGCAACTAACTATAGCTCCTTCACAAAGTGGAGATGTTATAAGCAATTTAAGTGAGGCTCGTGGTGGCGAACTTATAATGATTACTGCAAATCCTGGTGATGGATATGAAGTATCAGAAATAGAAGTTAGATACAATCTAAACGGAGTAGATAGTGTACTATCTTTGGAAAATGGAAAGGTTGTTAAACTTACAGACACATATTATTACTTCAATATGCCTCTTGCGGATGCTACTGTTTATACAACTTTCAAAAAACAATCTCTTTATGAAGTTAGAGTTACATGGAACGATGGCTCTCCAGATACAGAAGTTGGTACTTTGCAAGAAGCCTTAAATATGATGACTTCTCAAACTGATGGAAGACAAGGAAAGAGAGTTACATTACTTAAATATATTTATTCACCTATTGAAACTGTTGTTTCAAATGGTTTGGACTTTGAACTTGATTTAAATGGATATACATTGGATATGAACTATCATCCATTAACTATTGCAGAAGGTGCAAAAGTTAAAATTGTAGATAGTATGAATGGCGGTAAAATTTCATTCGATTCATCAGGTGGAAGAAATAATATTCCAAACAATTTTGTAAATAATGGTACTCTTACTATTACTGATGGGACAATTTCTATGGTAGCAGGAGATAGTACTACAGAAAAATTAATTGATAATAATGGTTCATTAGTAATATCTGGTGGATCTATTAAACACGCTTCAAATAATGGTATAGCAGTATATAACAACGGTTCATTAATTGTTACAGGCGGCAATATTAATGGTGGCGCTTATGGTATTTATCACGCTAACACTACTATTGATAACTCATTTGATTTAAGCGGATTAGGTCCAATTAATACTTATGGTGTAAATATTGAAAACTATGTGTCTTCAATTTACCTTGCTAAAGATGCATATATTAACGTTTCAAATGTAATTGACAATTGTTCAGGCGACAATTCGATTGTTGATGATAATAAAATAAAATTATATTTGGATGACGAAATTAATAAATTAGAACCAATCATAAAATCTAATAGACTTCCAAATATGGTTAAGCATTTTAGAACGCACTTTGATCTTCAAAATAGACCTGGATATGAAATTGCTGTCGATACAGAAAATAATGGAGTTCTAATAGAAACACCAGGATTAATATTTGTAGAAACAGAGCAAGCCACTTATCCATATAGAAGTGAAACAAAGGCGACAGCTGTATTATATTCTGGTTCTACAGAAGAAACTCCTCCTTATGTAGGAGCGACGGGTAAAGTATATTTCTTTGTTTTGCCAAAGCGTGAAAGTTGGCACGGAGTTTATTCTCCAACAGGATATAAATTTAGACATAAAATCCCTGATGATAGCAGTTCACCACTTTGGGGACTTAGTGATGCTGTTGCATCTACTGATATAGATCCTAATACAGGTACAGCAGAAGTAACTTTTTCAAACGAAGGCTTTGATTTATCTGAAGAAGGACCATATTATGTGTTTGCAATGTTCTTTGGAGAAGGATTGTATGATACATATAACGATATAGGTGACAAAGTATATGGATACAAAGGCCCTATTTATTCAAATAATGATCAACAGGGTACATTTAGAATTGTTGAAAAAGATATAAACGATGAAACAATCACAATAAATGTTACAAGCGATAAGCATTATAATGGTGAAGAACAAAACGTTACGGTTGAAGTTTATGATGGTGAACACAAATTAACAATTGATGATGATTATACAATTACAAAACCTAGTGAAATGATTGATGCTAACACGTATAACATAATTATTACTGGTGTGGGTAACTATAAAAATCAGACAACAAAACAATTTAAGATATTAAAATACAATGAACACATTTCTATTCATGGTGTTGACTTAATGTATAATTTTGGAACGCCACTAAATATTTCATTTGATGGAAATGAGCCAACAGCGGTTGTTCAAGATACACACAACAATGTTTTGACATATGGTGAAGATTATAGTGTTAAATATCAAATGTTAAATGCAAATAATGAATATAAAGATATTGATGGAACTCCATCTGCAGTTGGCGTCTATAAGATAGTTGCGACTACTTTAGAAGGAAGCACAAACTATGAAGCAGGGCTAATTGCAGAATCAGCATTTATTATTTCTGATGAGGGTTCAAAATATGAAGTAACTTTTGAAAATGATGAACTTACATATAATGGTGAAGAACGAACAATTTCTGAACTAGGAACAATAACAGTTAAGAGAAAAGCAACTGAAACTACAGAAGAAATTATTTTAAATAGTACTGACTACACAGCAATGTTTGGTACATCAAGTGTTAAAAATGTTGATACTTATCCAGTTATAATAAATGGTTTAAATGCTTATTCAAATGTAAGCTTAGCAGGCAATATTACAATTAAACCAGTTACATTGAGTAGCAACAATACACATATTACGTTTGCAGAATCTGAGTATTATTACACAGGAAAACAAAGAGTACCTCAAATTGTTACTTTTATAGTAGATGGCGTTAATATGGATCAAAACAATGGTGGAACACCGATTGTTGAAGATGTTGATTACTATACAAGAGTTACTGGCACAGATAGCACAAATGTTGGCGGCACAGCTGTATTTAATATCATTGGTTCAAATGGAAATTATACAGGAAGCTTAACTTATCCATATGAGATTTTACCAAGAAGCATTACAAATAATGATAATATTGTAGTCTCTGTTTATCAATCAGGATTTTCTGGCACTAAGGTAGAACCTGTAGTTACGATAACAGACAAGATAAGTGGCGTTTCAAGAATTTTAGTTGAGACAGTTGATTATACGGTTTCATATAGAGTAAAAGATGTTGCAAATAATGAAGCTAGTCTTTCTCAAGATGGTTACCCAATTAATAAGGGTATGTATGAAGCGGTAATAACAGGTATAAATAACTACACAGGTTCTAAAGTTGAAACATTTGAGGTTGGTAACTATAAAGGTAGAATCGTAGCTACATTAAATCCAAACAAGTACACATACGCAGGTAATGATGAAGCGTTAGAAGGAGCAATTATTGGTGCTCTTAAAGTTACAAGAGGTACTGATGATGGAGAACTTGAATATGGAGTAGATTATGTGTTGGGTTACAACACTCCAACTAATACAGATATTCCAAGTGAAGTTGGTGATTACCTATTATATATAGTGGGAATTGGAAATTATGATGGTGTTCAAGCAACTGCAACATACACAGTAATGCCACTTACAGGTACTATTCATCTAGAGTTAGTGGATGACAAATTAGTATACAATGGTGATAATCAATATCCAGTTATAGATGAAGCGGCATCTTATTTATCTTTCGAAGGTATAAATGTTTCTCTAGCATCACTTGAAGAAAATAAAGACTATACAGTTATAAGAAGTGCAGATTCAAAAGATATTGGAGGATATACAATCCAAGTTCTTGGAATTGGAAAATATGCAGGTAACTATAATTTTGAGAATTATCAAATTGTTGCAAAATCATTAGATGATGAAGAGAAAATATTTGTAAAGGGTGCTGTAGATCCAATTGCTAGAGTATACAATGGAGAACCTCAAACTCTTACATTTGGCCCATCTGGTGATGTTTGGGTTGAATATAAAGTTGATGAAAATAAAACGGTTCTTCTTGAAAAAGATGTAGATTTTACAGTTAAATATAGCAGTAATACAAAACCTGGTATTGCAATTGTTATGATATTAGGTAAAGGAAATTATAATGAATCAACAGCATTTGTTTTTACTATTGAGAAAAGAATTATAGGAAATGGTGGAATCAATGCTGGATATTCTTTAACAGGAATTGAAGAAAATAAATCTTATACAGGTAGTGCTGTATTACAAGAAATCACTCTTAAAGATGTAGCATTAAATAAAGTGTTAGAAGAAGGAACAGATTATACTATTTCTTATGAAAACAATATTAATGTAGGTGAAGCAAGCTTTACTATTACAGGTAAGGGCAATTATATAGGAACTATAAATGGCACATTTAATATATTAAAAGACCATACAATTTCTATTATAGGAAATAATTCTTTTGAGTATATTGAAGCACCAGTTAATGATTCGATAGTTGTCAAAGATAGTTTAAATAGAGTGTTGAGTCAAGAAGAATATACACTTACATATTATAAAGATGCAGAGTGTACAGAGGTCACAACAACTGAAGATGGCGCTACAGGAAATGGATTAGTTCCAGCAAATAGTGGAACGTACTATAGAAAAGTAGTTGGTACATCTACAAACTATTTAGGACTAACAGCTATTAGTGAATTTGTGATTAATGAACCACAAAGTACAACAGTAAATATTTCTATTAGTAATACAACACATGCATATGATGGAGATAACCATAGTGCAAGCATAGTTCTAACTGACAAAGATAATCATGTTATATCAGGTGATAATTATACTGTTACATATTATAAAGACGCAGACTTTGAAAATAAAACTTCTAGTCAAGATGGTGCAACTATAAATGGTGGAGCACCATCAAAAAGTGGAACTTACTATGTAAGAGTAGTTGGACTAAACAAATATTCTGATTTTAATTCAAGTTCAACATTTGTAATAAATAAACTTCGTATTAATGATCTATATATAGAAGAAATTCCTGATTATACATATACAGGAAGTGCGATTACTCCTAAGCCTGCTATTTCTTGGGCGAAAGGTGAGACCACAATCACATTGATTGAAAACACAGATTATACTTATAGTTATGCTGATAACACAAATGTTGGCGTTGCTTCAGTTATAATTACAGCAAAAAATGATTCAAGAAACTATGAAGGACAAGCAACAGTTACATTTAATATTAATGCTAAGCTAAATATAACGGCTCATCTTGAAATTGATGAAGTTGAGTATAATGGTGCTGTTCAAAAACCAAATGATACAGAAATATTTGTTGGCGAAAAGTCAATTGCAGAACTTACTTTAGAAGGCAAGACATACAATGTTTCTTATGGTGATGGCAATTATAAAGATGCTGGTATATATGAAATAACTATTACAAATGAATCGTCTGGAAATGTAGTTAATGAACAAGCAAAGCTTTCATATGTAATTACTAATAAAGCATTAAATGTAATTGCTAAATCAAATCAAGAAAAGATATATGGAACTAATGATCCAGAACTTAGATTTATTACTAATATTGCTACTGAAAGTGGTTTATATAGTGATGATACTTTTGAAGGTTCTTTAGTTAGAACAATAGGTGAAAATGTTGGCGAATATCCAATTACAAGAGGTAATTTAAGTGCAACAAATTATGCTATAACATACTCTGGCGATGTATTTACAATAAGCAAAAAAGATATAGCAGATAGCAATGTTAATTTTACTGGAGTAAATGATAAATATACTTATACTGCAAGCGATATTGTTCCAAATATCTCTGCAACTTATGCATCAGATAAAGGAAATCTTGCACTTGCAAGTGGAACTGATTTTGACGTTGTTTCTTATGAGAAATTAGATGAGAGCACAAATACTTATAGTGCTACATCAAGCACGAGTCAAGTAGGTAAGTATAGAATCAACATCGAAGGAAAAGGAAACTATACAGGTACAAAATCAATTGCTTTTGAAGTTGAGACAATGAAAGCATTTAATGCTTCATTCTCTGATACAACAAAAACATATACAAGAAATCCACAAGATCCAACTGTTAAAGTAAGCAGTGTTTCTGGAACACTTACATTGAATACAGATTATATTTATGAATACTATACAGATAGTTCGTATACAGATAAAACTACTTCGCTAAATGGTGCTATTACAGAAGGAGGAGCTCCTGCCAATGTAGGAAAATACTATTTAAGGGTAGTTGGTATCAATAATTATGAAGGATGTGTTGCAGAGTCTGAATTTAGAATTGTTCCAAAGAACATTCAAGATAAAGCAAGCGGAAATGAATTTGATATATCAATTTCAAGTATCTTGGATCAAATATTTACAGGACACGCGATTACACCATCTGTAGTTGTTTCTTGGGGTGGTATTGCACTTGTAGGTACTACCGACTATGAAATTATATATTCATCAAATGTTGATGCTGGAATTGCGACTTATAAGGTTAATGGTAGAGGCAATTATGAAGGAACAAGAGAAGGAACATTTACTATTATTCCAAATGCTTCTGGAGAAATACATGTAACTTTGAAGGATGATCATGGTGTAACTATTGATGAGACAAATAGTACATATATATATGACGGAACATCACATATACCAATGGTAGAAGTTGTAGTTACAATAAGTGGTGATGATATTTCACTAACTGAAAATACTGATTACATAGTAACATTTGATGATACTATAAACGCTGGTATAAAAAATGTTGTTGTAACCCTTACAGGAAACTATGGTGGAAGTATAGAAAAGAAATATTTGATAGCAAGGAGAAGTTTGGAAGATACTCAAATAACAATAGATCCTACTAAAACAAGTTATAATGGAACAGAACAAAAACCAATTGTAACAGTTGAGTTTGGTGGAATGGTACTAGATAGAACTTCTGATTACACTATTGATTGGGGTACTGGAAATTATATAGACACCGATAGTTATAAGGTTACAATTAGTGAAGTTCCAAATGGTAATTTCTCAGGAACTGTCGAAAAAGATTATGATATTACTCCTTATGGTACGAACAATTATGAAATATTTAATATAGAGTTTAATTTAGATAAATCTTCTTATGCAGACACAGAGTTTATTGGAGAAGATCCAACAGAATTAATCACTAGTAACATAGTAGTTAAGGATATAGATGGTAATGTTGTACCAGCGGCTGATTACACATTATCATTTAAGAAAACAAATGAAGCATCATATAGTAGCTCTGCTTCTTCAGATGTTGCAGAATATATGGTTAAAGCTACTGGAAAAGAAAACACAAATTATTCTGGTGTATATGCAACTGGAGTAAGAGGATATGTTGTTTACACAGATAGCTTGAGTGCAGATCCAATAGAAATTGATTATGATGATTTAGTTCATACAATTTCAAATAGTGACCTTGTAGTTAAAACTGCAAGTTTGCAAACAGTAGATCCTGCTGATTATGAAGTAACGTTTGGAGATGTTGAAGTTAAAGAGGCTGGAGAATATACAATTTATATTACCGGTAAGAATGCTTATGAAAATGCAACAGGTTCTACTACATTTAAGATTAAGCCTGCTGATATAACAGTAGGAACAGCAGCTTCAAATACATATAATGGAAACTCACAAGCGGCTTCGTTTACTGTAAAAGGAATAAATGATGTTACTTTAGTAAGAGGTAAAGACTACATAGTTAGATATACTGGCTCAACTTTGGCTGGAAGTTACTACGATAGCATACAAGCTCCAACAGATGCTGGTAATTATACAGTTGTAGTTACTGGTAGAGGAAACTACGCAGATGCTGAAAAAGAAGTTTCATATAAGATACTTCCTAAGTCTCTTGCAGATGAGGATATAGTAGTTACAATTTCAAATAATGATTTACCATATAATGTTATATCAAGAACAGCTACTATTAATGCCGTATATAATTTACCTTCATATACAATAAAATTAAATGCCGGAAGAGATTATGATTTTGATACATCTACAGAGTACACAAATGCAAATAGTTACACTATCACATTAAATGCAGAGCAAGGAAATTACACGGGCTCTAAGGATGTTACATTTACTATTAAACCATACACAGGTAAACTACAAGCTTCAATGCAAGCTACATTTAATTATGGAACAACGTTAGAAGATATTTTAGACACATTATCTGTAAAATATAGTAGTGAGGTATTTACAAGTAGCATGTATGATGCTGTTACATATCCATCTACTACATCTATACCAGCAGTTGGTGATTATATAGTTACTATTACTGCTAAGGGATCGAACTATGTTGATGGTACAGATAAAGCAAATGCAGAGGTTAAATTTAAAGTAATTCCTGCAAATCAAACACAAATTTCTTTCCCAAGCGGAGATACCGTTGTATATAATGGAAAAATTCAAAGACCTACAACTGACCAAATGGTTGTTGGTGAACATACTATTGCTGGCTGGGTAGAATTAGGAAAAGACTGCACAGTAGATTATGGTGATGGCAACTATAAAGATGTTGGAACTTATATGATTACTTCTAAATATAAAGATAATGGAATAGTATTAGAAGAAAGTGCAGGCACGTTCAAAATTACAGAAGCACCTGTGACAGTTATTCCAAATAGTAATCAATTTAAATTCTACGGAGAAGAAGATTCTACTTTTGAATTTACAACAGATATTCAAGTTGGAGATAAGAAGTTATATGAAAACGATTCATTTAATGGATATCTTGTAAGAGCTCAAGGAGAAAATGTTGGAAATTACGAGATTAAGCAAAATGGTTTAACTGCAAACAATTACGATATTACTCTTGTACAGGGCGTTAACTATGAAATAAAGCCAAAGAATATTTCTTCTGGTGATGTTAATTGTCAAGGAGTAAATGAGACATATACGTACACAGGAAGCGCAATTAAACCACAAGCAATTATTACATATGATTCAGAAAAATTTGGAAAACTTGCTTTAGCTGAGGGTAATGACTTTACTGTTAAATATCAATACTATGATGATGCTACAGGTTTATTTATTGATTCAGTAAATGATAGTGATTTAATAAATGTAGGAAGATATAAAATGATTGTTACTGGTATAAATAATTACACTGGTACACATGAACATGAGTATAGAATTTCTTCTTATGTAACAAACTTTATAGCAGAAGTAACAGATAATAATAAAGAATATAATAAGCAAATTCAAACGGCTCAAATAGTTGTTAGAAATGGTGAGAATTTATTAGAAGCAGGTAGAGACTATGTGGTTGTTTATTATACAAACAATTCATATACAATCAAAACAAATACATCTGCTAATTTGGGTGGTGCTGCTGAAGAAGGTGGAGCTCCAAGAAATGCTGGCATTTACTACATTAAAGTAGAAGGTGCTGGAAACTATCAAGGAAGTTCTTCAAAAGCAACATTTGTAATTAATCCAAAACCAATTTCTGATGATGCAATTCAATTTACAGATATTACAGATCAAACTTATACAGGCAGTGCTATCACCCCACAAGTAATTCTTGCTTGGGGAGGAGTTACACTTGCAGAAGACACAGATTATGCTATTTCGTATTCAGATAATATAGAAGTAGGAACAGCAAAGGTAACGATTACAGGTAACGGAAATTATACAGGTACTAGAGAAGAAGAGTTTGAAGTAGTTCCAATTGCGCAAGGAACAATAAATATTGAATTATCTCAAGATACATATGTATATGATGGAGAAGACAAAGAACCTTCTGTAACTGTCACATATACTTTGGATAACGTAACTACTGTTTTAACCAGTGGTGATTATGATTGTGTATACACCACAAATAGAAATAAAGGAACAGCTACAGTTACTGTTACATTAAAAGGCATATATAGTGGTACAGAAAGTAAGAACTTTACAATACTACCATTTGATTTAGAAGATGCTAGTATCACAATACAACCAGAAGAAGGCACTTATACAGGCAAGAATCAAAATGCTGATGTTGTTGTTAAAGTTGGCGATACTTTACTAGTAAAAGGTACTGATTATACATTAACAGAACCAGCACAAATGAAGGATTCAGGCACATATACTTATACTATAAAAGCTATTGCAGAAAGCAATTATACTGGTAGAAATTCGGTAGACTATACTATCAATAAATATGGTATTGAATCTGATGATACATTATTACTAGATTTCAATAATGGAAAGAACAATTATAAAGAAGGAATAACAAAATCTGCATTTGAATCAAACTTAACTGTTAAAGATTTAAATAGAAATACATTGTCTAATGATGATTACATTGTAGAGTATGCTTCAGGTGATAGTAATTCATATAGCACAAACTTCCCAACAAATCCAGGTATCTATAAAGTAAGAGTAAAAGGTACTGGTACAAATTATGCTGGAGTAAATGATGTTGCTATTAGAGAGTTTGGTATATTTGTAGAAAGCGTAATTGTTTCTAATAGTAGTGCAACATATACTGGTGAAGCATTTGAACCAGATGATATTATAAGCCAAATTGTTATTAAATCAGATTTAAATATACCAATTTTAATAACTTACTTTGATATTTCGTTTGGCGGTGTGAGTCCAAAAGATGTTGGCACATATACTGTAATTGCAACTGGTAAATCAAATTCAAATTATGCTGGTCTAACTGGCTTAGCAACATTTGAGATATTACCTGCAACAATTACATTAGATAGTGTTTCTGATACAAACTACACAGGTAAATCTGCTGTACCAACAATGACAATTTTAGGTGTTAATAATGAAACATTAGTACAAGGAAAAGACTATACTTTAACATATACTGGCCAAGATAATGCTGGAACATCATATTCAGGCGGTAGCATTGCTCCTACAAATGCAGGAACATATACGGTTACAGTTACAGGTATTGGCAATTATTCAGGTACAGATGCTAAGCAATACAAAGTTAAACAAACTAATATTTCAAGCAATGCAATAAGTGTTGAAATTGATAATAATGACACAATTTACAATACAGAGGCTCAACCTCCAGTTGTCAATGTAAGTTATAAGATATCTGATACAGAGACTATAAAACTAACTGAAAATGTTGATTATACACTACAAAATGTATATACAAACACTTATAAAGAAGCAGGCAATTATACAGTAAGAATAAAGGCAACAGAAACATCAAATTACTTTGCGCAAAAAGATGTTACATATACTATAAAACCTTACACAGGTACTTTAGATGTTTCGCTTTCAGGATCTCCATATACAAATGGAATAACGAAAGAAGAAATACTAAGTAACTTAGTGGTTTCATATAGAAACGATACATTAAGTTTAGATGATTTAAATAGTATATTCATTCCTGATGTATTAACTGCTGGAAATTATGTATTAACAGTTAATGCAAAGAATGGAGTAAGCAATTATTTCTACTCATCAGAAAAGAAAGCAAATGGTTCTACAACATTTGTTGTTAAAGATGCAAATCCAATTACAATTTCATTGGAACCATCTTCGGTTGATTATTCTGCTTGTGAGATAGAACTTACAAAAGCTAATGTATTACTAAGCGGTGATACAATAGAAGAATTAGAAAATGCTCAAGGAAATGATTTAACATATACAATAGAAACAGGCACAATAAAAGATGTGGGTACTTATGATGTAGTGTTAAAAATATCAAAGAGTGGAAATTTATTACAACAAGCAAGTGCTAAGTTTAATGTTAATCCAAAAGATATTTCAAGTGATGACGTTGAGCCTAGTGATATTACAGAGCAAGTTTATACGGGAAGCGAAATTAAACCTGTATTTACACTTACATATAGTGGAGAAGTATTAACTAGTGGAGAAGACTATGATGCTGTTTATAAAGACAACAAAGAAGTAGGAGAAGCAAGCATTGTTATACATGGTAAAGGAAATTATAAAGGAACCAAAACACTTACTTTTGATATTGTCAAAGAACAAGGAAATATAACAGTAGAGCTTTATGAAAATGGAACATTAGTTGATAACGATGATACATATATTTATGATGGAAATGCTAAAAAGCCAGATGTTGTTGTAAAACTTGGTGCAAAACTATTAACATTGGGTGCTGATTACTTAGTTGAATATAGTAACAACATAAATAGCACGGATGAAGCTAAAGTAAAAGTTACATTAAAAGGAAATTATTCTGGAGATAAAGAAGTATTCTTCACTATTAACAAAGCTTCTATTGATGAAGATTGTGTGGAATTAAGTGATGATGTAACTTACAACAAGCAAAAACAAATCCCTACAGTAACTGTTACATATGGAAATAAGATATTAGTGGAAGGAACAGACTACGAAGTGTCTGACTTTGACGGCTTTGAAGATGCTGATACATATGATGTTATAGTAACGGGTAAAGGCAATTATGAAGGCGAAGTCACAAAACAATTTACCATTAATAAGTATGGATTAAATTCAGATGAAATATTATTGGTAGAATTCAACGATAGTAATTCATTTGTGGAAGGCACAACAGAAAGTGCATTCTTAAATAGCTTTACTATTAAGGATATTTATGGAAATACAATATCTAATTCAGAAGTTGAAATTAGTTATTTGTATAATGGCGCAACTTCATATAGTTCAAGCTTTGCAAGCTCAATTGGAAAAGCAAAGATGAAGGTAACTGGAACCGGCAACAATTATGCAGGCGAAAATGATGTTGCTATCAAAGACTTCACTATTTATGCTGGTGATTTTGAGGTATCTGATTCTACAGCGGTTTATAAAAATGCTGAATTTACAATAAATGATATTTTAGATCAAATTACAGTTACTACTACAAATGGTTCTGTACAAACAACAAATTTTGACTTTAGTTTTGGCAATGTTTTACCAAAAGATGTTGGTTCATATACTATGGTAGTAACTGGTAAGACTAATACAAATTATGAAGGTATGCATTCAGCGGCAACGTTTACAATTACACCTGCAAATCTTGTATTTACAAGTGTTTCGGATGTTAGTTATACAGGAATTTCTATGCAACCATCTATGACTATAAGTGGTGTAAATGGTGAACAAGTTGTACAAGGAAAAGATTATGATGTTTCTTATTCAGGTGACAACTATTCATCTGCGACTCCACCTAAGGATGTTGGAACTTATGAAGTAATTATCGAAGGTAAAGGCAATTATACAGGTTCTTCTAGTAAGACATACAAAATACTAAATGCTTCTGGAGATAATTTGATTGTTGAAATAATGAACAACAATACAATTTATAATACAGAGGAACAACCTCCTGAAATCAAAGTAAGTTACAAGACACTAAATGGAATTGTTACATTAACACAAGATGAGTATACAGTTGAAAATATTTATTCAAATGTATATAAAAATGCTGGAAATTATGTGATAAGAGTTAAAGCAAATGACACTACAAATTACTCAGGAGAAAAAGAAGTTACTTATACAATTAAGCCATACACAGGAGAATTAAACTTGAGTCTTTCTGGAGATCCATATCAAAATGGAATAACTAAAGATGAAGTTTTAAGTAATCTTACTATTTCATATGGAAACGATGTAATAGGATTAAGTGATATAGAGGGTATTACAATTCCAGATTTAATGACTGCTGGAAATTATGTAATTACTCTATTTGCAAAGAATACACTAAACAATTACTATGATTCAACAAGCAATAGTAAAGCAAGTGGATATATTACCTTCGAAGTTAAAGGTGCTGAAGAAATAGAAATAACTCTAGATCAAGATTCTACTGATTACACAGCACATGAAATAGCCATAACTAAAGAAAATGTGTTAATTAGTGGAGATACAGTAGCAGATATTGAGGCTATGCCAGATAATGAATTAACATATACATTGGAAACAGGAACTATCAAAGATGCTGGAATATATGAAATTATATTAAAGATATATAAAGAAGGTATATTATTACAACAAGCAAGTACTACATTTACTGTTAATCCAAGAGATATTTCAGATGCTGAAGAAAGCGATATAGATAATCAAGATTATACCGGAAGCGAATTAGAGCCTTCATTTACATTAACATTTAGTGGTGAGGTTTTAGATGATGATGATTATGATACAGTTTATAAAAACAACAAAGATGTTGGAGAAGCAATCATAGTTATTCATGGTCTTGGAAACTATACAGGAACAAAAACAATTACATTTAATATTGTAGCTGATTTGGCAGATGTCGTTGTTAAATTAAGTGAAGATGTAACATATAATGGTATAGAGCAAAAACCTTCAGTAACAGTCTCAAATGGAAATGTTCTACTAAGAGAAGGCGTGGATTATGAGGTAACTTTTGAAGATGGTTTTGTAGATGCAGATACATATGATGTAACTGTTACAGCTAAAGATAACAGCAACTTTGAAGGATCAGTAACAAAACATTTCACTATTAATCAGTATGGTGAAAATAGTAATGAAGTATTACTTCTAGAATTTAGTGATGGAAGAACATCATACAGAGAAGATGTTACTCAAGATGAATTTGAAGATAATTTAATTGTAAAAGATATCTATGGAAATGAATTATCTAGCGATGAATTTACTATTGAATATTCTTCAAATGATTATCCTGATGAAGCTGGAAATTACACGGTTACTGTAACGGGAACTGGTACAAATTACGCTGGTTCTAATGATACTGCTTCTAGAGCATTTATAATTTATGTTGATACTGTTGTAAATGTTGAAGACATCGAAAAACCATTTAAAGATGGTACATATGAAATCGATGATATAATTGATGACATTTCAATTGAATCAGATGTTGGCACATCTTTAGATAAAGATGACTTTGATGTTTCATTTGCTGAATCTTCTCCAGAAAATGCAGGTGAGTATACAATTATAGTTACCGGAAAATCTGGTACTGCTTATGAAGGAGTTTTAGGAACTGCCAAATTTACTATTACACCTGGAACAACTATCGAAGTAGAAGTTATAGAAGATTTAGATTATACAGGAACAGCTGCTAAGCCAGAAATAGAAGTTAAGGGTTATGATGATGCCGAATTAGAAGAAGGAAAAGATTACATAGTAACATATTCTGGAACTGATGTTGATGGAAATGATTACAATGGTTCAGTTCCTCCTACTAAACCAGGTGATTACGTTGCCACGGTTACTGGTATTGGTAATTACTTAGGTGCAGAAGAAGAAAAACCATTTAGCATTGATAAAATTGATGCTGATAAAGTGGATGCTTCTTTAAGCGAAACATCATTTGTATACAATGAGTCAAATCAAGTTCCAATTGAAACTGTTAAATATGAAACACCAGATTATACGATATTGTTACTTGCAGGTGAAGATTATGATGTTTCATATGAAGATGAAGATGGTAATGATATCAATAAAGATGACATTATTGACGTTGGTGAGTATCAAGTAATAATTGAACTAAAAGGATACTATACTGGAACAAAAGAATTAGATTTTGAAATAGTTGAAAAAGATATTCATACATTAAATATTTCTATTACAGATAATTCAAAAGAGTATAGTCGTGAACCACAAGAAATTGAACTTACAGTTACAGATCCAAAAGGAGCAGAATTAGAAGAAGGAACAGATTATAAGATTACTTATTATACTGATTCATCATTTACAACTAAGACTGGTACTTCTGATGGAGCAACAGGAAGCGGTAAAGCTCCAGCAAATAGTGGCAAGTACTACGTTAAAATTGAAGGTTTAGGAAAGTATAGTGAAGTTTCTTCAAGTTCTACATTTATTATTACTAAGAAATCAGTTGATGATTTGACAGTTTCAAATATCGAAGATCAAATATTTGATGGAACAGCTAAAAAACCAAAAATTACAATTAAAGATGGTACAGAATTAATCTCATCTGACGAGTATAGTGTTACATATAATAACAATACAAATGTTGGTAACAATACTGCTACAGCAACCATTACATTTAAAGAAGATAGTAATTATAAAGGTAGCAAGACTGTTAACTTCTCAATAGTAGTAGATGATACTGAAGAAACAACTATTAGATTGACAGATAGTAATGGAAATGAAGTATCAGATGATACATATACTTATGATGGAACTGATAAAAAACCAGGAGCAGTTGTAACACACGGTGGTATAGTACTTGTAGAGGGTAAAGACTATACAATTTCTTATACAAATAACAAGAATGCTGGAACAGCAACTGCAACAGTTACATTAAAAGGTGATTATTCAGGTACTGCTTCTAAAGACTTTACTATTAGTCCGTTGAGTATTGCTGAAGCTGAAGTAACAGCTAAACCAGAAAAATCAACTTATACAGGAAACAATATTAGACCAAGTATCACAGTAACAGTTGAAACTGATGATGGAAAATTCATAAAATTAAAATCTTCTGACTATGAAGTTGTTTATCCAACAGAGTCTAAGAAAGTTGGAACATATGCAGTTAAAGTAAATGCTACATCTACTAACTTTACTGGAACAGCAAGTGGAAAATATAGAATCATAGTAGAAAGAGATTCAGAAAGTAGCGGTGGTGGTAGTTCTACAAAAACTAAAGTTGTAGAGAAAATAATCGAAGTACCATCAAGCGGAGACAAACCAATTAGTTCATTTGAATTGTTAGATGATATCAACCATATTAGCTATATTTCGGGTTATGAAGATGGCACATTTAAACCAGATAAACGTATTACAAGAGCAGAGATTGTTACTATATTTGGAAGACTACTTAAGAACAAGATGGTTCCTATAAGTGGTAATCCATATGTAGATATTGATAATCATTGGGCTAAAGCAAGTATTTTGGTTATGAATGAACTTGGTATTGTTAAAGGTTATGAAGATGGAACATTTAGACCAGAAAACTACATTACAAGAGCAGAATTTGCTACAATGGTTTCAAGATTTGCAAATATGAAGAATATTGAAATCAAAGGAAGCTTTAAAGATGTAACTACAGAACATTGGGCATACAAAACAATTAATTTTGCTAAGATAATGGGATGGATTTCAGGTTACGAAGATGGAACATTTAAACCAGATAATCCAATAACAAGAGCCGAAGCAATTACTATTATCAATAGAATGCTTCAAAGAACTGGAGATATCGGAAGAATTAATAGCGATAATACGCTAAAGAAATTTACAGATATTAATGGACATTGGGCATACTATGGAATACTAGAAGCTACAAATTCACATGAATATGAATTTGACGATAAAGTTGAAATCTGGAAATAGACTTAAAAAGCCGTGGAAACACGGCTTTTTTATATTTTTATTTTGCTTATAGAACAATTATCATGGTATAATTAAAACCTAAATAATTTTACTATTAAAGAATAGTTGTTGAATGTAGTATTATTTATAAATAAAAATTGAAAAAGGTGCGCCAAAATGGAAAAAACATTAAAATACATGTTTGTTGCAGATATACATGGCAATATAGATAACTTTAAAAAAGTAATTGAGTTATTTGAGGAAGAAAAAGCAGATAAAATAGTTTTTTTAGGAGATACCGGAGCTGGTTATTATGATGAAGAAAATAATAAAATAATAGCAGATAAATTAAATGAGATGGGCAAAAAAGTTGAATTGATTCGAGGCAATTGTGATAGAAGTAATTTTGAAGAATTATTAGAGTTTCCAATGTATGATGATGACACGTTATATATAAATGGTAAATTTGTGACCATAACTCATGGGCATTTAAATGGTAGTTACTATTTGCCGGAATATTGTGGTGAAATATATATACAAGGGCATACGCACGTACCATTATTAGAAAAAAGAGGTTCATATATTTTGGCAAATCCTGGCTCACCTTCTAGACCCAGGGGAATGGATATTAAGTGTTATATTATAGTTGATGCAAATGGAATTAGCCTTAAAAGCTTTACTAGAGAGGTTTTAAAGGAAATATTGTTTTAAAAAAGCAGGTTTATAAACCTTGCTTTTTGGTTGCTATTTTGGGCTTTTTGTGGTAAAATCCACACGTGAAGGCGACCATTGGTCGCCACATATTTTGAAAGGAGGTAAGCTATGATTTATTGCGGAAATGATATTACAAGTGTACAAAGAATAGAAGAAGCTATTAAGAAACAAGGCGAATTATTCTTAAAGCGAGTATATACCGATGAAGAAATCGAGTACTGTGAGTCTCGTCGAATGCGGAAAATATAGGAGTTATGCGGCAAGATTTGCTGCAAAAGAAGCAATTTATAAGGCTTTATCTCCATTTATAAAAGATGAATATAATTATACAGATTATGAAGTAATAAAAAACGAAAAAGGTAAGCCTATTGCGAAATTTAATGGAAAACTTGCAGAAATAAAAGAAATTAAAGATATTAAATATCACGATTTATCACTTTCACATGAGGGTGATTATGCAATTGCGACATATGTGGCCGAAATATAAAAAAGTTAAAAAATTGAAAGGAAATATGATGAAAAAAGTAGTTTCGATAGTATTATTAATAATTACCATAGCTATACTTTTGGGTGCACTTTTATGGTTTTTCTTTTACGAAACGCCTGTTAGAGAAACTAAAATGTCAACAAGTTCTACTGTAATAACAGAAGAATCTGTTAAAGCAAGAAATAGCATTTATGAAGAGTATTTTGGTGAAGATTTATCAGACTCTGATGTGCGTTCGTTAATAGTAAGACTAAAGATAGACAATATGTCGGATGAAGCCAAAGCATTTGGTGAAATTAAATGGGTAGGTATAATAGAAACAAAAGAATTAAATTCAGAAAAATTATATACTATTAGAGCACTTGATTATTATGAAAATGGATCATTAAAAACAGTAGAAATAGTTGAACAATAAAAAGGAGAGAAATAAATTGAAAGTTTTAATTGGTGGCGCTTGGCCATATTCAAATTATAAATTACATTTAGGTCATGCTGCGGGTCTTATTGGTGGAGACTTGCTTGCTAGATACCATAGAGCAAAAGGAGATGACGTTATATACGTTTCGGGTTCTGATTGCCATGGTACACCTATAACAGAAAGAGCAAAAAGAGAAGGAATTTCACCTGCTGAAATTTCTGAAAAATATCATAATTCATTTGTAGAAGCATTTGATGCTTTAAATTTTTCTTATGATTTATATACAAAAACAGAGACAGATTATCATAAGCAAAAAGTAATGGAAATTGTTAAAAAAATGTATGACAATGGCTATGTTTATGAAAAAACAGAGCCACAAGCATTTTGTCCTACATGTAATAAATTTTTAGCAGATAGAGAATTACAAATTACATGTCCAAATTGTGGAAGAGTTACAAAGTGTGATTCTTGCGATTGTGGATATGTTCCAACAGAAAAAGATCAAGAAGGTGCTACTTGTACAGAATGTGGTACTTTGGCAATTAAGAAAGATAATAAAAATCTATATATTGCACTTTCAAAAATGCAACCAGAAATTGAAGAGTATGTTGCAAAAAATAAATCTAATTGGAGAATCAATGCTCAAAATGAAACAGAAAAATATTTAAGAGAAGGTTTGAGAGATAGAGCAATTACTAGAGATTTAAATTGGGGTATTGATGTTCCAATTCCTGGTTACGAAGATAAAAAATTATATGTATGGATAGAAGCGGTTTTAGGATATGTTACAGCTTGCATGAGAATTTGCGAAGAAAGAGGATTAAACTGGGAAGATTACTGGAAAAATCCTGATTCGAAAATTTACATGGTTCATGGAAAAGATAATATTACTTTCCATACTTTAATATTCCCAGGTATTTTGCTTGCTTTAAAAGATGGTATGAGACTTCCAGATATTATTGTATCATCTGAATATTTAAATTTTAATGATGAAAAAATATCTAAGAGTAAAGGAAATGCAAAACCAGTAAAAGAATTTTGTGATGAATATAATTCAGATACAGTAAGATTTCATTTAATTAATAATGGACCAGAAAAGAAAGACACAAGCTTTAATGTATTAGATTATGTCACTGTTCATAATAACGAAATTACCAACAAGTATGGAAATTTTGTTAATAGAACTCTAAAATTTAAAGGAATAAGTGAAATTCCTCAAGGTAAGATGGATGAAGAAATTAAATCATTGATTATAAAAGCATATGATGAAGTTTCAAATGATATAGAAAAACTTGAATTTAAAGAAGCATCATCAAAAGTTATTAGATTAATTGAAGATGCAAATAAATACTATGATGATAGAAAGCCTTGGGTACAATTTAAAGAAGAAGATAAAACAGAATTTAATAATACTATTTATACTTGTTCTGTTTTAATAGCAAACATTTCAAATTTAATGGAACCATTTATGCCAGCATCTTCTGCTAAGATTAGAGAATGGTTAAAAATAGAAAAAGCTACTTGGAATTACATCGAAGTTACACCTGGCATTTCTACTGAAAATGTTGATGTATTATTTACAAAATTTGATGAAAAAGAAGTAATTGCTAAAATAAAAGAAGAAGCCAAAGAGCAAGAAAAAAGAAGAAAAGAAGAAGAAAAACTTCAAAAAGAAGCTTTAAAAAATGTACAAAAAGAAGGCGCTAAATTGGAAGAAATAACAATAGATTATTTAGATAAAGTATCTTTAAAAGTTGCTAAGATTTTATCTTGTGAAAAAGTTGAAGGATCCGAAAAGCTTTATAAATTAATGGTAAGTTTGGGAAATGAAGAAAGACAAATTGTTTCTGGACTTCAAAAATATTATAAAGAAGAAGAACTAATAGGCAAGAAAGTTGTTTTGGTAGCAAATCTAAAACCTGCTAAATTAAAAGGTGTTGAATCTAATGGAATGATTTTAGCGGCAGGTGATGGAGATACAGTGAAAGTATTAGTTGTAGATGATGCAATTAATGAGGGAGAGAACATATCATAAAAATAAGGACAACCATTTTTGATTATTAAAAATCAATAAAATGGTTGTCTTTTAAAATTGAATAGAAAAAATTGATAAGAATAACAATGCTATGGAATCTATAAGTGCTAATAATAATAGTACTTTATAAAAAGGATCAATTATTTTTAAATAAGTTTGATCTCTAGGTATAAATACTTGATTAGGATTGCTGTCTGAGTGAAATTTGAAGTTACCTGCAATTATCATATTATTATAATAATATATGTTACACTTATAGGAAGCCAAAGCCTTATAAGGGTAAAATTTTAATTTTGGAGTTATTAGTATTTTTTCTTCTCCTGTATTTATATCATTATATTTTATTATTAAGTGATAACTATTTGGGCCTCTTGAGGAAGTTCTTTCACAGAAATTGATTATTGTTCCTTCAACATTTTCAGAGTGATTGATAGCTTTTTTATATGACAATACAATTCGAAGTGTTTTTATTACATAATATAAAAAACCTATTCCAATAATAAGGCACATTATTATTCCACATATTTGTAGACCGTGATAATCCATTATTATTTTGTTCTGCATCATTAACAAATCCATATATAAGATAAAAGTCAAATGACAATATAAAAACACTACAAAATATTGCATAAAATAAAGCATATGGATTTTTATATGCTCTATTAATGCTTATTTGATCCAATTTAGAGTTTATATATTTTATTTTAGAATTAGAACGTGAATTCATTAAAAATAGTAATACTAGCATCATTAAAATGACGATTACTATTAATGTCCACATAATTACCATAGACGATGCCAATCTACTTCACCTACTTTATTAAAAACGGATTTAATTCATTTGTCATATTATAGATATGAATATATAATAATATAATATTCTTATGGAATGATTTTGTAAATAAATGTAACAAGAAGTTTAGAAGTAAAAAAGAGGGAGAAAAAATGATTTTATTTGATTCACATTTTCATCTTTATGATGAAAAGTATGGAAATGAACAAGATGAAATAATAAAAAATGCACATGATAATGGCGTTAAATATATGGTGAATATTGGACTTGATGAAGATACTTCGAAAACAGTAATTGAACAAGCAAATAAATATGAAGGTCTATATTGTGCTATTGGTATGTATCCTGAATATTGTAACGATGATGAAATTGATTTAACCTACATTGAAAGATTATATAATGATAACAAAAATGTTGTTGTTGCTCTTGGAGAAATTGGGCTTGATTATCACGGAGAAGATGTTAATAAAGAAAATCAAAAGAAACATTTTATAGAGCAAATTGAGATTGCTAATAAATTAGAGTTGCCAATTTGTATTCACAATAGAGATGCAGATATGGATATGCTTGAAATTTTAAAAATACATAAGGTAAATAATGGATTCGTTATGCATTGCTTTTCTTCTAGTTTGGAGATTGCTAAAGAAATTATAAAACTTGGTGGCTATATTTCGATTGCTGGACCGGTTACTTTTAAAAACGCTAGAGGATTAATAGATGTGGCAAAGTATGTACCACTAGAAAAAATTTTAGTTGAAACAGATGCTCCTTATCTTTGCCCAGAACCTTTGAGGGGTAGAAGAAATGAACCAGCCAATGTTAGATTTACAGCTCAAAAAATAGCAGATATTAAAGAAATGTCTTTAGAAGAATTTTCACAAATTACTACTAAAAATGCATTAGAATTTTATAAAATAAAAAAAGATGAAGCTTAGGCTTCATTTTTTTGTTTTTAAGAAACTAATAATATTGATAAATCGCTACAAATAGGTGTTTTGACGGCCAAAACAGTTTACATAAGCTTAAAAATATGATATAATAGTATACGTATAAAAAACATCAAGGAGGTACTGACACATGAAAGTTATTGTTGTTATTCTTTCTATTTTGGCAGCGGTTTTGGCGTGTGTTCTCCGGGCAAATAGCATTCTGCCCTTGTGGGCATCGTGCTTGATTTGCTGCCTGTGTGGCGCTTTTGCTGCCACTGCGATTCGCAGCAAAGACTAGTACCATATCCCCTTGGCAGTTTGCCAGGGGGATTTATATTAAATTAAGTTTTGTTTACAAAAACGTTGCATTGATTACAACAATACATATGTATGATAAAATTTTACAAGAGAATGTCTACGGATTAAAAAGGGGTGATTAGCATGAATAAAAAAGGTGTTTCAATGATTTCATTAGTTATCATTATCATTGTTATCATCATTTTGGTTGCTATTACTGCAACTATTGGATTTAACTACATTACAAAAGTAAATAATGTTCGTGCTGATGCCTTAGGATCAGCAATTGGAGAGGCAGCAAGAAATAGACAAAATGATGTATCTGTAGGTGTATCTACGAGATATTATGAGGGTTATTTATTTAATGTATCTGCTATTACAGTAGATAGATTTAAAAATATAGAATATCTACCTCAAGAAGATGAAAATGCTGATGGAATTCCTGATTGCTTACAAGAAGAAGGGGCAATTTGGTATATAGTTGATGCTGAGGCTGCAAGTAATCTAGGGGTAGATCAAACTGAAGAATTTCTTACAAGAAACATTTCAAGTTACTTAAGATCGAGTGTTACAGAAGATGAAAAAAATGAGTTAATTAGGGTTGTATTAACGAACTATACGAGCTCATCTGGAAAAGGCTACTATGTTAGAATGCCTGCTTTGTATGCAATAGATGCTATTTCAAGTGGAGGAATGGGAGCTTGTCCTAATAGTCCAACAGGAACACATAAATTTACAGTTCCAACTTGTACAGAAGATTCGGTATGTATTTATAATTGCGGTACTACTGAAGGACCAAAAGCATTAGGTCACGATTTTATTGAGTCATCTTGTACTGAGGATGGTAGATGTAGCCGTTGTGGAATGGTTAATTCTAATGATCTTAAAAAAGGACATTTATTTATTTCAAATTCAGATGTAACAGATCAAGATACAATAGATGTATTAGCAAAGAATAATTGCATAGCAATAGAAAATAGTAGTGATCCATCTAAAGCTTGGGTTGCTGATGCTTCAAAGCACTGGCATCAATGTATTAGATGTGGTATTAAAGAAGATATAAATGATCATACAAAAGCTTTTGAAGCTTTAGCAGGTGGATTAAATCACCAAGAAGTTTGTTCAATTTGTTTATGGAGATCGATTGTTTCTCCTCATAAATTAGAACATGAATCTATTGAACCAAATAAGCATAGAGTTTGGTGTACTGCATGTATGTTTGAAACTGAGCACACAGATAGTGGATGGCAAAATGATCATGATATATTCCACTATAGAGTTTGTCCAGTAAATGATGCTTGTAATGATTTAACTCTTGAAGTTAATGGAGTAGAGAAAAAGATTATATTTAAAGAAGCACACTATGATGACAATAATGATTGGGTTTGTGATGCATGTGCTAGAAACTTAGATATTTATCCACCAGTTAATTTTGCATTTGAAGATTATGGAACTTATGTAAGAGTAGCTGGAACTACAACAAGTAAAGTAACACTAGAAGCATATACAGTAGATAAAGAAACTCATGTTGCATATTATGAATTTGGACAATTAATAAATGGAACAATAGAATGGAAATCTGATGGAAAGGTAAATGTTACTGATGATACAAGACCATATAGTTACACATTTACAAACTTAAATCCGACAGAAACATATACATTCTATGTTAGAGCAGCAGATGCGTGGGGAAACCTAAATACACCATATAGAATAGATGCTAAAACATTTGGATTCCCTGAATTTTTAGGAATAACAAATATTCCAACTAAGAGATGGGTTAAAGGTCCACATAGTGTTGGAGTAGAGCAAGTAGAAGTACTTCCAGAATATGATAATATTTACGTTCAATATAAACACAAAACAGGAGCTTGGAGTGCAAAGACACCTATTGCAAGCATGTCTACATTAAATATTCCTGTAGAAGTAGAAAATGATGAATTGTACTTTAAATTTGTAAATAATGAAACTAATCAAGAGTCAATTGTTTTTGGACCATATGATGTGAACTTTATAGATAATACACCACCAAAAACAGAAATTACTGCTCGTGCTGGCGATACAAGTAACACAAGTGCACTTTATCACCAAGCAACAGTTAAAATTACTGATGAGCGTTCTGGTATAGACACTAATACTAGAATTCGTTATGCATGGTCTACATCAAATACAATAGCGCCAACTACAAATATTCAAACTGTAAATACTCCAAATTTAGATGTTGCAAGTTCTGTTTCATTTAATGTAACTACTCCAGAGGGAGTAAATGGAACTTACTATTTGTGGGTATTACCTGGAACCAAGGATGAGGCAGGAAACGAAGTAACAAATAGCTATAATGAACAAGGTTATTCAAATGGTACTGTTCACAGTGTTGGATTTATAGTAGATGATGAGAAACCACAAGTTAAAAACATTAAAATGTTAGATTTAACACCAGCTGTTGCTGGTGAAGATCCAGGAGATAGATTATTTATTAAAACTGGAGAAACACTTACAGTAACATTTACTACAACCAAAATTCTAAAAGCAAATCCAATTGTTAGAATTAATGGTATAGATATGACTAAAATCACAAAGACAGATCGTGTATCAGCAAACGAATCAGATTATACATGTACGTTGGTAATAGATGATACGTTTACTGAAGGAACACTTCAATTATTAATAACAGATGTAATTAGTGCTAATGGAAGAGTCGGAGAAGAAGTATATAGAAATGCAGACTTGGTTGAAGGACCTGTTTACTATGATAAAACTCTTCCAAAACTAGAATACATAAAAAAGAAATAATAAAAAATAGTGCTTGAAACATTGAGTTTTAAGCACTATTTTTGTATCTATAAACATAATTAAAATATGGTTATTCTTAACAATTATTTCATGAAAATATTATTGTAAAAGAAAAATGCTAGAATTATAATTAAATTACTTAATTAATATCATGGAGGAAGTTATGGAAGTTTTAAGAAAGTTGATTTTAGTTGGAGCAATCGTGTTTGTTTTTATGAATTGCTATAATATTTGTTTTGCGGAAGATCAAATTCAAGTTCTAGATAGTTTAGATGAACTTCAAGAAATGACTGCCCAAAACGAATCTAATGAGCCAACTTCAGAAGATTTAAAGGCATATTATGATGATTATAGAGATTATCTAACAGGTTATTATGAAAGCTTTGTTAGAGAAGAACCAATAAGTGCAGTTATTCTTGAAATAAGTGATGTCAAAGAGGATTATCAAGTAAATTACGATTATTCTGTTGCTAAATATACTTATCAAACAGCAAAAGTAAAAATATTAGAAGGCGACCATTTAGGAGAAGAAATAAATGTAGAATACTTACTTTCTGCCGATGCTCTAGATAATATAAAACTAGCTAAGTTACATGTTGGAGATAAGATTTTTATAAATTTGGTTGATAATGGTGATGGTACTTTCTCTGGTGAAATTACTAATAGCTGGTCAACAGTTCAAAGAATTAATGTAGTAATTTGTGTAGGAATTATTGCTATGTTACTTGCTATAATTTATGCAGGAAGAAAAGGTTTAAACCTTTCTTTAATTGCATTAATTATAATCCTTGCTTCTACGATTATAATTCCAGTATTTGCAAATGCAGGAATGGGCGTTGTAGGAACAAGTTTATTAATAGCTTTATTGTTAATAATTGCTATTTCTATGGCACATCTTGGACTTAATTCAAACACACTAAAATCAATATGTATTTCAATTATACTTTCTGCTTTTTCAGTATTGCTTGCATTTGGAATGAATTATATTACAAGAACTGTTGGAACTACATTTGAATATGCGGCAATGGCTGAAAATGTTATTTTAGGAAATATTAATTTTGAATCTTTATTCTATATGAGCATATTGGTTATTAGTGCTGGCGTTTTGGCAAACTTTATTTCAATGTGCATCAAGAAAATTAATAGAGAAAGTTCAGATACATTTAACGAAAAGACAAGAGAATGTAGAGATATACTTGTTTCACATATTACTATTATCACATTAATATTGTTTATTACATACATTCCAAATCATATTTTACTTTTAACAAATAAATTTGCAGAACAAGAGATTATGAATTCAGAAACATTGGTGAGCGAATTAATCAGATGGCTTTCAGTTACTATATCAATTATTTTTGCAGTGCCAATTATTTCACTTGAATTCTTAAAGATTGGAAAGAAATATTTAAACGAAGCTTCTGATGAATATGAAGAAGATGATGATCAAGAAGAACAAGATGTAGACGATGAAGCTGCTAACGAAGAAGTTAAGGAAGAGGTAAAAGAAGAAGCTAAAAAATAGAAGAAATAAGACATAGGATAAATGGAGGATATAAAATGAAAAAAATTGTATTGCTTTTACTTGTTTTTGTTTTAAGTATTTTGTTTGTTGGATGTGATGATTATCAATGTGGCTGTGAAGCATGTAAATCAGCAGGCATTAAATGCGTGCAAGAGTGCGAGTATGAGTCTTCTGGAAAATGTTCATGTCCTGGTTGCCCAAATAATAAGCAGACAGATCCTAGTAAAACATCTGACATTAAAGTTGTTACCAGAAATTATACTGTAAAAAAACAGCAAAACAATATGGAAGTTAGAGTTGAAAGACCAGAAATTACTGGTTTTGAAAATATGCTTGTTCAACAAGAAGTAAATAAAGAAATATCTGATGCAATCACTCCATATCAAGAAGAAATTGCTGAGCTTTCAGAAGGATTTGCTTATGATAATTCAGATCCTATGATTAGAGCAAAAGCTTATAAATACTATGTTACATATGATACTTATACACATGATGATTACTTATCT
This sequence comes from Clostridia bacterium, assembly GCA_017518295.1. Classification (GTDB taxonomy): domain Bacteria; phylum Bacillota; class Clostridia; order TANB77; family UBA1234; genus RGIG6105. The sequence goes on along the minus strand of JAFWVJ010000017.1, from coordinate 10,581 downwards.
ATTGTAGTACAACACGATATTATCACAGGTAATAGCACGTATTCTCAAGATAGTAAGAATAAGACAGATGGATTAAGATCTAACAGTTGGAAAGAAACATATGTTATTGATACATCTAACTTAACATCCAAAGAGAAACTTAAAGTAGAAGATGTTTGTAATATTCAAAGTTGCAGATTATATATGGTTGATGTTATAAAACAATTAGCTGATGAAATGAGTGTAGAAACAATGATTGGAAATGAAATTAAAGAGATTCCAAAGGATCAGAAATTCTACATAGATAATGGAAAATTAATACTATATTTTGAACCAGGTTCAATAGCAAAATATAGTGCAGGAGAACTATTATTTGAAATGCCATTCACGTATGATAGTTCAATTAGAAAATTTGTTAAATAATGCCTTAAAAAGCTCTAAATGTATTGTTACATTTAGAGCTTTTATCTTGTTTGTTATTACTAAAATAGATATAATTATTATATATGTCAAAAATTATGGGAGATGCTTATGAATAAGAAAATTTTAGTATTAGTTATTGTTATAATTTTGATTTGTGTAGCTGCAGTTTTGGTTTTTAAATTCAAAAATAATGGAGCTGTAGCTTCTAATCCTGGAACAAATAGCCAAGATAATGAACAATATCAATATGCTGCTACTCTTACTGTCACACCAACTACTACAGAATTTAGCAATAAGAATATGAATGTGCGTTGTATTATTCCTAAATTTACTAATCTAAATACATCTGTAAATAATTATATTAATAGTAAGATTGAAAAAGATTTAATATATACTAATGTTTTTGATGAAGTAACTGCTGGACTAGATTCATCAAGTATAGGAAAGTTTACTTATAGTGTTAATTACGAAAGATTTAACTGCTTTGATTTTGTTTCTATTGTAGCTACACAAAATATCGAATTAGAAGGTTCACGTAGTATTGTTAGAAAAAAATGTTATGTGGTAGATGCTAAAAATGATAGAACAGCAAACTTGAAAGATGTGTTTGCAAATAAGTCAAGTTATAAGAGCAAAGTAAAATCAGAGGTTAGCAAACAAGCCGAAGAAAAAGGTATCGAATTAACAGGTGGAAATGATATTTTTTCAATTGAAGATACGCAAAGCTTTTATATTAAAAATGATAAGTTACACATTTATTTTGAACCATCTGAAGTATCAGCTGCTGCAAATGGAGAATTGGATTTTGAGATGCCATTTAAATTAAATAATGGTGTGTTTGAATTTTAGGTTAGATTATGGAACAAAGAAATTTAGATAAAGCCAAAATAATAGATAAGATAAAGCTTTTTGAAAAGACAGGAGAAATAGTTTATACAAATTTTTTAGATCCTGCTGAAATAATAGAGCTTGACTCTTTATATAGTAAATATCCACATTTTTTGTATGGTGGATTTGATGAAGCGGAAAGAAAAATACTTGCAATAGGTTCTTATGAAATAACAAATGAAATACCAATAGCTATTATTGAAATTATTTCTTCAAAAAAGTTAAATCATAGAGATGTTTTAGGAAGTGTGCTTGGTACTGGAATAAAAAGAGATGTTGTAGGAGATATAATTATAAAAGAAAATATTGCAAATGTATTTGTGACACGAGATATATCTAGATACTTAATTCAAAACTTAGATAAAATTGGCCGTGAAAAAGTTAAAGTAAGGCTGATCACGAATGATGAAAAATTGGAATTTGAGATTAATAAAAAGGAAATAAAGACAACTATAAAGTCTTTAAGATTAGATTCTGCGATAGCTGCATGTTTTGGCCTTTCTAGAGAAGTTAGTAGTGAATTAGTTAAAAATGCAAAGGTTAATTTAAATTATAAAGAAGTGTTAAATCCTTCAAAGCCAATAAAAGAAGGAGATTTGATTTCTGTTAGAGGTTTTGGAAGGTTTGAGCTTAAAGAAGTTTTAGGAGAGACTAGAAAAGATAGAATTAGGATTATTTTGAATTTATATGGTAAATAATTTGAAAGGAGTCTTTATAGATGATTGATTTAAATGAACAAGCAATTAAAAATACAATAGATAGAGAAAAAAGCTTGTGTGAATATGCTTGCAAAACAACATCTGCGTATAGACTAGTAGAAGAACATAGAGAAAATGAATTCAATGTAAGGCCTGCTTTTTTTAGAGATGCTGATAGAATTCTTCATTCAACAGCATATTCTAGATATATGGACAAAACACAAGTTTTTCCTATGGAATCAAATGATATGATAACCCATAGAGGTCTTCACGTACAGTTAGTTGCTAAAATAGCAAGAACAATAGGAAGAACATTGGGACTAAATGAGGATTTGATTGAAGCAATGGGCTTAGGACATGATTTAGGTCATGTGCCTTTTGGACACTTTGGAGAAAGAGTTTTAAATAATATATGTGAGGAAAGAAATATTGGACATTTTCTTCATAATGCACAAAGTGTGAGAGTGCTTCAAACTTTGGAAAATAACGGCGAGGGACTAAATATTACAGTTCAGGTATTGGATGGAATTCTTTGTCATAATGGAGAAATGTTAGAAAAAAGGTATGAGCCTGATTATAATAAAACTGTTGAGCAGTTTGTGGATGAATATGAAAAATGTTGGACAATTAAAGGTTATGATAAAAAGATTAGAGCTATGACCTTAGAAGGCTGCGTAGTCAGAATTTCGGATATTATAGCTTATATAGGAAGAGATATCGAAGATGCAATTATACTTGGGGTTATAAAAAGAGAGGATATTCCAGAAACAATTACTAAGGTTTTAGGCAATACTAATTCTCATATAATAGATTCTTTAGTTAAAGATTTACTTGAAAACAGCTATGGAAAGCCATATTTAGAGTTTTCGGATGAAGTTTTTGATGCATTAAAAGAATTAATGCAATTTAATTACCAAAATATCTATAATAACCCTAAAAAGGGCGAAACAGAGGAACGTTCTAGGAAATTATTTGAGATGCTGTTTGAGAAATACTTGCATGATTTAGAAAATAAGACTGGTGTTATATATACCGATTTCTTCTCAAAAATGCCAGATAGCTATACAAAAATCAATTCCTATGATAAAATCGTGGTCGATTTTATTGCGGGAATGACAGATAATTACTTTATTGAACAGTTTGAGAAGAATTTCTTGCCGGGATCGAAATAATGTAGAAGGAACCAAAAGGTTACCATGGATAGCAACGCTATCTTCTACGAATAATTTGAAAGGAAAAAGCAAAAATGATTAGTGCAAACAATGTTACTTTGCGTTTTGGAAAACGTACACTTTTTGAAGATGTAAATATAAATTTTACACCAGGAAATTGCTATGGATTAATAGGAGCAAATGGAGCAGGAAAGACTACTTTCTTGAAAATTTTGTCTGGAGAAATAGAGCCATCACAAGGTGATGTAACAATGAATCCAGGAGAAAGACTTTCTGTACTTAAACAAAATCACCATGAATTCGAAGAAGAAGTTGCTCTTTCTGTAGTTATTAGAGGAAACGAAAAACTATTTAAGATAATGCAAGAAAAAGATGCTATCTATGCAAAACCAGATTTTAGTGAAGAAGATGGCATAAAAGCAGGTGAATTAGAAGAAAAATTTGCTGAAATGAATGGCTGGAATGCAGAAGCAGATGCAGGTATTTTATTAAATGGACTTGGAGTAGAATCAGAACTTCATAATAAACTTATGAAAGAACTAACTGAAGTTCAAAAAGTTAAAGTATTGCTTGCTAGTGCACTATTTGGAAATCCAGATGTATTGTTACTAGACGAGCCTACCAACTACTTAGATATGGAAGCAATAGAGTGGCTTGAAGAATTTTTAATTAATTTTGAAAACACAGTTATAGTAGTATCCCATGATAGATATTTCTTAAATACAGTATGTACTCATATTGCTGATATAGATTATGGCAAGATTCAGGTATATACAGGTAACTATGATTTCTGGTATGAGTCTTCACAGTTAGCTTTAAAACAAATGAAAGATGCTAATAAAAAGAAAGAAGAAAAAATTAAAGAATTACAAGAATTCATTCGTAGATTTAGTGCAAATGCTTCTAAATCTAAACAAGCAACGTCTAGAAAGAAATTGTTAGAAAAAATTGAGTTAGATGAAATTAAACCATCTAATAGAAAATATCCATATATCGATTTTAAGATGGATAGAGAACCTGGAAAAGAAATACTATTTATAAATAACATTACTAAAAAAGATGATAATGGAAAAATGCTTTTAAACAATATCTCTATTAATGTTAAAAATGGAGACAAGATTGCATTTGTAGGGCCTATGGGAGCAGCTAAGTCAGAATTATTTGATATCATTACAGAAAATAGTGCTGCTCAAGAGGGCGATTATAAATTTGGTATTACTATTACATGGTCATACTTCAAAAAAGATAATTCTGATGAATTTAATTCAGATATGTCGATAGTTGATTGGTTAAGACAATATTCACCTATAAAAGAAGATACTTATGTAAGAGGATTTTTGGGAAGAATGTTATTTTCTGGAGATGAAGCATTAAAGAAAGTTAATGTTTTATCTGGAGGAGAAAAAGTTAGATGTATGCTTTCTAAAATGATGCTTTCAGGTGCGAACTTCTTAATCTTTGATGAACCAACAAACCATTTGGACTTAGAGTCTATTCAAGCTTTAAATAATGGCTTAATGGCATTTAAAGGAGTAATACTATTTACTTCTCATGACCATCAATTTGTACAAACAGTTGCAAATAGAATTATAGAAATTACACCAAACGGAATAATAGATAAAGAAATGACTTATGATGAATACTTAGCTAGTGATGAAACAGCTAAGAAGAGAGCACAAATTTATACAGCTGAAGAAGATAATGATTAATTCGTAGCGGCGATTATCAATCGCCAAAAGGAGAAATAAGTTGATTTTTGAATACGAAGATTTAAAAATTCATTATGAAATATTTGAATCAGACGAAGCAAAGAATAGTGGCAAAAAGCCACTTCTTTTGCTACATGGATGGATGGCACAAATAGAATCATTGGCACCAGTATATTTAAACTTCATGAAAACAAGAAAAGTATATGTTGTGGATTTTCCAGGTCAAGCTGGTAAATCTAGTGAATTAACTAAAGTATGGGGTGTGCCAGAGTATTCTTACATGATATTAGCTTTTATTGAAAATCAAGGAATTCGTGGATGTGATGTAATAGGTCATTCATTTGGTGGAAGAGTGTGTATTTATTTAGCTTCTAAACATTCAGATTTGTTTTCTAAAATCGTTTTAACAGATGCTGCTGGAGTGAAGCCAAAAAGAAATATAATAAAGACATTTAAAATATATAGTTACAAGTTTTTGAAAAATGTTTCTAAGTTTTTTATGTCCAAAGAAAAACATGAAGAATACGTTAATAAATTAAGAGCCAAAAGAGGATCATCGGACTATTCAAAGTTGAGTTCAGATTTAATGAGACAAACCTTTAATAAAATAATCGAATTAGATTTAACTTCAAACCTAAAAGATATCAAAAATTCTACTTTGCTTGTTTGGGGTAGAAACGATACAGATACACCATTATATATGGCTAAAATCATGGAAAAAAATATAGTAGATAGTGGGTTAGTTATTATAGAAAATGCAGGGCACTTTTCTTATTTAGATAACCCAAATCAATTTTTGTTAGTTGCTAATGAATTCTTGAAATAATTTGGAGGAATAATAAATGAGTATTAATGGGTTAAGCAATATATTGCATATAGTTTGTTGGATCTTTTATATGATTCAAGTTCCTAGAATGCTTCATATAATGCAACAAGAAAGCTATCAAAATGATGGCATGTATAGATGGATTACCAAAAATCCTAAAAAGGCATTTAAAAGACCATTTATTATATGCGTTATTGTAGTAGCTGTATTTATGGCTACAGCTGGAATAATGATTATACTTCCAAAAGGTGCTACATCAGTTCTTGCTCAAAATAGTTTTTATAGATTTGTTCCTTCATTTATGTCGATAGCAGCATTTGTTATAGGATCTGTTGTATTGTTTATAAAAGAACATAAAGAAAGGAAAGAAGCTAAAAAGCCATTAAAGTATACCGCAAGAGCAAAAAGATTAGTTGCATATAATTTTTGCGTTTTGGTTATCTTGCAAGTATTTTTGATGCAATCATTACCAATTACGTATCCAAAAGAAATACAAAACAACTTAAGCTCAAGATATGTTAGTGCGAGAGAAAGTGAGCAATTAGTTAATTGTAGTGCAGACCAAAAGCAAAGAATATCTGATTACTACACTACACTAGATAACACTGTTCTTAAAGAAGAAGATCAGCCAATTATTAATAATCTTAATGAAATAATAATTGATCAACAAAAGGCTTATGAATATGATTTAGAACGTCAATTAATGTATATTGCAATTATGTATGCTTTCTTGTTATTTACATTGCCTCTTAATATGGTAATTGCTAACTGGTTTGCATCTCCATTAGAGAGAAGATTCCAAGAAAATTATATGAAAAAAGCATATAAGAAATTACATAGTGAAGAATATAAAAATCTTATTAAGATTGGTATTACTGGAAGCTATGGAAAAACATCTACCAAATATATATTAAAGACTTTGTTAGAAGAAAAATATAAAGTTCTTGCTACTCCTGGAAGTTATAACACTAGTATGGGAAATGTGCGTGTTATAAGAGAACAACTATTGCCAGAGCATGAAGTATTTATTTCCGAAATGGGTGCAAGAAAGAAAAGAGATATAAGAGAAATTTGTGAGTTTGTTGAACCACAAATTGGTATTATTACATCAATTGGAGAACAACATCTAGAAACATTTAAAACAATAGATAATATTGTTAAGACTAAAGCAGAATTATTAACTGGAACAAAGAATAAAAAAGTTAACGTATATTCACCGTATGTTTCAGTTTGGCAGTCTGCAACAGCCATCTTAAAGAAACAAGATAATGAATCGGCTCATAATGGTTTATTAGAAGATGGAGCAGTGTTCTTACCAAAAGATGGAAGTTATTGTGAAGAATTATATAAATTAGATTCACATGATAATAAATTCTTGTATTCTACTTCGAATAATGGAGCAGATATATATGCAAAAGATATAAAAGCAAATAAAGAAGGTTCTACATTTACTATAGTAAGTAAGAAAAATGGAACTTATGAATGTAAGACTAAATTACTAGGAGAACACAATGTGCAAAATATAGTTGGTGCTGTTGCTATTGCTGAATATCTTGGATTAGATAAGAATCAAATTCAAAAAGGAATAGAAAAAATTGAACCTGTAGAACATAGACTACAAATTTTACCAAGTACAAATGGAACTACTGTAATAGATGATGCATTTAATTCAAACCCTGTTGGAAGTAAAGCTGCATTAGAAGTAATTAAACAATTTGAAGGAAGGAAGATAATAGTTACACCTGGAATGGTAGAACTTGGTCAAGAAGAAGCAAATTTAAATAAAGAGTTTGGAAGACAAATGGCAGAAGCGGTAGATATAGCGATATTGGTTGGACCAAAGCATACTAAGCCAATTGAAGAGGGACTTAAGGAAAAAGGATTTGATGATATGGCAATTTATGTGGTAAAAAGCTTGGATGATGCGACAAAGACTTTGGGAAGAATCTCTAAAAAAGGTGATGTAATATTATTTGAAAATGATTTGCCAGATTCATATAATGAATAATGTAGTGACAAACGAATAGTGTAGTAGCGATTATTAATCGCCACGGAAAGAAGGAATAAAATGAAAAACTTAGGCGTAATTTTTGGAGGCGTTACTTGTGAACATGATGTATCTATTGTGTCTGGTCTTCAATTAATCGAAAACGCAGATAAATCAAAATATAATATCATACCAATATATATTCATTCAGATGGAAATTGGTATACAGGTGATAAACTTTTAGATGCAAATATTTATAAAAACTTTGAAAGTCATTTATCAGAAGTTAAAGAAGCAATTATTCCTCCTAATAAAAAGGGATTAATTGTTTATGAAAAAGGATTATTTGCAAAAGAAAAGTTTATATCTTTGGATTGTGTGATTCCTTCTATGCATGGTATGAATGGAGAAGATGGTACGCTTCAAGGATTACTAGAATTAGCAAATATTCCATATACATCTTCTGGAGTTTTAGGTGCATCAGTTGGAATGGATAAAATACTTATGAAGAAAGTATTTGAAGCACACGGACTTCCTGTTTTACCATACACATACTTTATTAGAGAAGAATGGGAAAAGAACCAAGAAGCAATATTAAAAGAAATAGAAGAAAAACTTAAATATCCTATGTTTGTAAAACCATCTAATTTAGGCTCTAGTATAGGAATTTCTAGAGCAACCAATAGAGAGAGTTTAATAGATGCCATAGAGGTTGCTATTAGATATGATACAAGAATAATAGTAGAAAATGGTGTTAAGGATTTAAGAGAGATTAATTGTAGTGGACTTGGATATCAAGATGATGTTATGGTTTCTTGCTGTGAAGAACCTATTAATTGGAAAGAGTTTTTAACATTTGAAGATAAGTATTTAAGAGGTGGAAAACAAGGAGGAGCAAAAACTGCTCCAGCAAAAGTTGCAACAATGAATTTAGCTGGAAGTAAACAAGGCGGAATGGAAAACATGGATAGAAGAATTCCTGCGCAAATTCCAGATGAGCAAACAGCGATGATTAAAGAATATACAAAGAAAGTATTTAAATCATTAAACTCAAAAGGTGTGGTTAGAATAGACTACATTATAGATAAAGATGATGATTCTATTTATATAAATGAAATAAATACTATTCCAGGTTCTTTTGCGTTTTATCTATGGAAAGAAGATGGGATGGAATATTCAAAGCTTATAGACAAGCTTGTGGAAATTGCAGAAAAAGCAAACGAGGATAAAAATAAAAACAACTATACTTTTAATTCAAATATTATTGGAAATATAACAGGTATTCAAAAATAAATATAGTGGCGACTATAAGTTATTAATTCGTAACGGCGACCCAAAGGTCGCCATTAACTTTAAGGAGAATAATATGAAACTAATACTTAAATCTAAGCAATACTATGGAACGCATGAGGATGAGATAGAAGAAGAGTTTGAATGCATAGTAGATAATAATGATGACTATATAAAAATAAACTTTGAAAATGGTTATATTCAAATTGAAGAAGAAAAAATCATTCATGAACGTGGCGAGAATAAATTGATAATTGAAAAAGATCATACATATGAAGTGGATTATGATACAGCAAATGGAATGATAGTCTTAGATTTAAAAGGAATAGAAGTTAAGAATCATAAAACACTTACGGGATTAGTAGCTAGCGCTAAATATGAAATAAGTATAGTTGGCGTTGAACCTTATTTAAATGAGATTGAAGTATATATTGAAGAGTAGAGGCAATTAATAATTGCTAAGTAAGTAGCGGCGGTCATCGACCGCCATTTTTTATGCAAAAACAAATTGATTTTTTACTTATATCCGTAGGGTTAGAGTAATTGTTACACAAGGGTTTCTACATTGTTACAAGGTTGTTACACTTTACATAATATTTTTACAAACTCAACACATTCATTAAATAAAAGTCTTATTTCCGCAAGTCAAATGTAAAAAAGATGTAAAATCAGTAAACATTTTATAAAAGAAATTGACTCTAAATATAGTAGCGTTAAAATTGAATCAACGAAATGAGAAAACATGAATTCAAGTTTCATAATTTTCTTATATCGATAGATTAGACTATAAAGAGAGTAGAAAAGAAAGGAACGATAGTCTAGTTTTAAAATTTTAGTTACCTTTCGAAAAAAGATTTTTTAATTTTACAAGGAGGATATGACTAATGAAAAGAATTATATCATTAGTGTTAGCTGTATCAATGATACTTGGCGTATTTGCTACAGTTTTTGCTGCTCAATCTTATTCAGATCTAGTTGGCGAAAACAAAAAATATGCTGGTGCTGTTGATGCACTATCAGAACTAAGGGTTGATGATCAACCAGTTATTAATGGTTATCCAGATGGAACATTTGGACCAGAAAAAACAGTTACAAGAGCAGAACTAGCTAAAATGTTAGTTGTATGTTTAGGTCTTGGTAGCGAAGTTGAAGCTTTAGCTACTAAGTCAGTATTCACAGATGTACCTACAAATCACTGGGCTGCTGGTTGGATAAATGCAGCTGCTCAATCTAAGGTAATCGTTGGTTACCCAGATGGTTCTTTTGGACCTGAAAAAACAGTTACATATGCTGAAGCTTTCACAATGGCTCTTAGAGCATTAGGTTATGGTAATGTTGCTGATTTCGAAGGAACATGGCCAACATCTTACATGCTAAAAGCTGTTGAATTAGACTTAACAAGAGATATGGATGGAGTTAAGACAGACGTTGCTGCTACAAGAGGTAACATCGCTATACTTCTTTGGAACATGTTAAGAACTAAAATGTGGAAAGTAACATCAGAATCTGAAAAGAGTGGTATGACACTTTCTGCAGAAAATGAACAATACATGTTAAACGTTAAATTCCCAGATTATGCATATCTTGATGATGTATATGTATATGATGT